>SLTB01000136.1 GCA_007130155.1 Pseudomonadales bacterium | reverse complement strand
GTAAGCTGGTGACATAAAGGGTGATCCTGCCAAGACGGAGCACAGCGTCTTCGAGCCACGCGGTTTCAACTGCCAGGCCGGCCGCGACACGATCATGTCCAGGCGGCACGCCCCTTCCCGTCGCTCATGGCCCACGGGCCCTCGTCAGAAGCCAGCGCGAACCGACTGACAAACTCATCGGATTCCACCGGAGCCACCGCCTCTACTCAAGCAGGCATGCGTCGAAAGCTTGGCAGCGGACCAGGCCGGTAGGGCTCCACGGCCGTTCATGCTAATCTCGCGCCCGATTCGAACGGGGATCAGAGCCATGGCAGTCTCCCACGCCTACGACATGAACAAACTGCACAAGCGTCTGCGCCGACTGGTGGGTCAGGCCATCAGTGATTATCAGATGATCGAGGAAGGCGATCGAGTCATGGTCTGCCTGTCCGGCGGCAAGGACTCCTACACTCTGCTAGACATCCTGCTGCACCTCCAGCAGAGCGCGCCGGTAAGTTTCGAGCTGGTTGCCGCCAATCTCGATCAGAAACAACCGGGCTTTCCCGAGCACATCCTGCCAGAGTACCTTGAGAGACTGGGAGTCAAATATCACATCATCGAGCGGGATACCTACTCGGTCGTCAGGCGACTGACACCGGACGGCAAGACCTTCTGTCCAGTATGCTCACGCCTGCGGCGCGGAGCCCTCTATGAGCATGCGCGGCGCATTGGCGCGACCCGGATTGCCCTTGGCCACCACGCGGATGACATCGTCGAGACTCTGTTCCTGAACATGTTTTACGGTGCGCGGATGGCTGCGATGCCACCCAAGCTGCTATCCGATGACGGCCGTCATGTGGTAATTCGGCCGCTGGCCTACTGCCGTGAAAAGGACATTGCGCGCTGGGCCGAACACAAGACATTCCCCATCATTCCCTGCAACCTCTGCGGCAGCCAGGATAACCTCGCCAGGGTCGCCATCAAGGAGATGCTGGCCGGCTGGGAGCGCAGCCATCCGGGGCGGGTGCAGAAAATCGCCCGCTCCCTGCGCAACGTTCAACCCTCCCACCTTATGGACCAGGAGCTGTTCGACTTCGCCAGTCTCGAAATCACGCCAGAGCCGCATGACGAGCGCATGGTGCGTCTGTTCCAACTCTGATCTGACCGCTGCGCGTATCAGGGAAGAACGGCCATCTCGTCTCCATGCATCCCAGCCATGTCAGCCCGCACGGGCCCTTCTGCCTCCGACAGATCAAAATCCAAAAGCCTGTTGATGCGGATCATGGCCCGCAGCTCTTCAAGGTAGGCACCTCGCCGTTCCGAGTACATCTCAAGACCATCGATGAGATGCGTCCCGAGCAGGACCTCGTGCTCCTCTCGAGCCTCAACTCGCAACTGCCGCAGCGACTCATAGGCCGGATGGCTATTGAGATTGCGAAAGTAACTGTCTACCGCATCCGGCACGGCATCGAACAAGGTCACTTCGTGTTGTGCGCCCGCCATCCGCTGCTCAGGCACCAGCCCGCAGCCTTCCTGGAAGCACCACTCTCCAAACAGATTGTTGGCCTCGCGGGCGAATCGGGAACGCCCCCAACCCGACTCCGATGCTGCCTGGGCCAAAGCCAGCGAGGGCGGAATGATGTCCACACGCAGCAGCAAGGCAGAAACATCGGCGCCATCCACCGGTCCCGCCAGCTCAACCCGGTAGCGATCACCAAGCGCCTCGAGGCGGACTCTGTCCGAATCCCGCAGCTCCTGACCTGCATCGAGGCGTCCACGCAGATCAAGCAGGTACTCGCGATTGTCGAGGATCCATTCGTTCTGAGCCTCGACCACCGGCAGCAGGTAGCTGAAGAAAGTCGACTTCATCGCGTCAACGTCATCGATGGCGCCGAAGTCGGGAAGTGGCCCGATATCAGGCAGTTCCGCCGCCAGTGGAATGGCCATCTCAGGCTCACGCCAATCGCGGCCGAGCAACAACAGAAGGACGGCTATCGCCACCGCCACGTACAGCAAGGTCTGCCGCAGCTGCTCGTCATGAAGCATCGGATGGCCTGCACTCATGGATTAACCTGTCTCCCGCAGAACGATGGCCGGCGGCGTGCGCACCACCTTGAACGTGCTGATGGTACCAATGCTGCCGATGAGCAGCATCCCGATCAACGGCCCCCCCAGCCAGACGCCAGGGTGCAGTCGGCCGGGAATCTGGAAGATCTGCTCCTGCATCATCCAGACGGTGACCTCAGCCCCGACCGCAGCGAGAATGCCCGCAAAAAGCCCCAGTGCAGCAAACTCGATGATCAGTGCACCGAGGATGCGACGACGCCCGGCGCCGAGGGCTCGCAGCAGACCGAACTCCCGCATGCGTTCATCCATGCTCGACTGGATGGAGGCGATCAGCACCAGGGCTCCGGCTATCAACACTAACGAAAGCACCACCTCCACTGCCAGAGTGACGCGAGCAACGATGCGCTGGACTTGCGCCATGACTTCGTCGATCTCAATCACGGTAACCGTTGGAAAACGCCTCAATAGGCGCGTCAGAAACTGTTTCTCGTCAGCTTCCAGGCGGAAGCTCGTGAGCCAGGTGGCGGGGAGATCCGCCATCATGCTCGGCGTGGCGAGAATGAAAAAGTTCGGCCGCATGCTATCCCAGTCGACGGATCGCAAATTCGCGATTCGGGCCTCGACCCGACGATCAACAATATCGAACTCCAGCCGATCACCAACTGAGAGCCCGGCTTCCTGGGCATAGTTTGCATCCAAGGACAGCAATGGCTCTGTCTCATCCGACTGCCACCACTCACCCGCCACGACTCGGTTGCCCACGGGCAGATCCCAGGTCCAGCTCAGATTGCGTTCCCGGCCAACACGGCTTTGCTCGTCACCCTGGGAATCCAATGTCGGCACGCCGTTCACCGCAACCACCCGACCACGCATCATGGGGAAGAAGGCGTCGCTGCCGGCAGTCTCTCCATCGAGCATGTCGGTGAGAGGTTCGACTTCGTGAGGGGCAATGTTCATGACGAAATGATTCGGTGCATCCGCAGGAACCTGATTACGCCACTCGTCCAGCAGTGCCGTGCGCAGCAGGTAAAGAATGAGCAGGAGCATGATCGCGATACCAAAAACGACGATCTGGACGCTGTTTTCACGACGCCGCCGTTGCAGGGCCGACAGCGCAATGCGCCAGCTGCTGCCGGCCTGCATGCCGATGATGCGGCCCGTACGCAGCAGAAGATGGGCCAAGGTCATCAGCACCACAACCGTGCCGAAGGTCCCCAGGACCAGCCAACCTGCCAGAATCAGGGAGTCCGCATACCACACCAACAGGACCAGGCTGCCGATGAGACCCGAGGCATAGGCCAACGCCATCGAGGCATCGTTGGCTACCAGGTCACGGCGAATGACCCGGAGGGGGCTCACGTCACGCAGGCGCAAAAGCGGTGGCAGCGCAAAGGCCAGCAGACAGATAAAGCCCGTAATGCCTGCCACCAGGAAAGGCCTCAGCCCGGGCGCCGGCAGAAATACCGGCACCAGGTCCGCAAAGACGATAAGTCCAAGCCACTGCAGACCCCAGCCGAGCAGCAGACCTGCGCTGGTGGCCAAGGTGCCGAGCAGCAGCAGGCTGCCGAGATAGGTATTCTGAATCTCCCGGGGCGTCATGCCCAGGGTCTTGAGCACCGCCACCGGGTCATGCTGGCGCTCACTGTAACGATGCGCTGCCAGAGCCACAGCCACACCGGAGAGAATAACCGCCAGCAGGCCACCCAACAGCAGGAAACTTTCGCCGCGTGCCAGGGCCCGGCCGATGGCATCACTGCCAGTACGGATGTCCACCCATTCAAAGTGGGGATTCATCTCGTCGCCGATCTCAGCACGCCAAGCCTCCAGAGCGCTGTCGCTGCCCCGTAACAGCAGTGCGTAAGACAGCCGGCTGCCGGGCTGCACGACACCAGTGGCCTCGACGTCCGCGTAGCGCATCAGCAGACGCGGCCCGAGGTCGAAGAAACTGCCACCGCGGTCCGGCTCACGAGTCACCACCGCCGCGACCTCGAATTCCGCGTTGCCGACCTCGACGATCGCACCGAGCTCCAAGTCCAGCGCCGGCAGCAGGCGCCCGTCCAGCCAGACCTCACCCGCTTGCGGCAGCCGATCGGTATCCTGG
>SLTB01000247.1 GCA_007130155.1 Pseudomonadales bacterium | reverse complement strand
CGTTCGGACACCGCGCCTACGGGGCCCAAGCCGCGGCCCTGACCTACTACGGTCGCCCGCTCTCGGAACTCGACGTAGCTGAATTCGCCATGCTTGCCGGCATCCCCCAGGCACCCTCCATCGGCAACCCGGTGAGCGGCCCCGAGCGGTCCGTCCGTCGCCGCAACCTGGTCCTGTTCAACATGTTTGAACAGGGCAGCATCGATGCCGAAACCTACCAGCGAGCCAGCGCGGCGCCCAACAACGCCCGCCTGCACCAGCGCAGTCGGGATCTCGAGGCCCCTTGGGTTGCGGAGTGGGCTCGCCGACAAGTGCTCGAGCGCTACGGACGCGGAGCCTACGATGACAGTTTCGAAGTCTTCACAAGCGTGGACCCGACCCTGCAGGAGGCGGCCAATAGGGCCTTGCGCAATGGCCTGGTGGCCTATGACCGGCGCCACGGCTATCGCGGTCCGGAGCGCACGCTCACGCCGCCGCCCGCCGGAGAGGGCTACGATGAGGCGGTGCTCGATCGCTGGTCGCGGACGCTGCAGCAGACGCCTATCCTGGGTGACGAAGTGCCTGCGCTGGTGCTCGACTTCGACGACCAGGGCTTCGATGCCCTGCTGGCAGACGGCAGCAGGGTCCGCGTGGAACTTGCGGACATGCGCTGGGCCCGTCCCTACCTGACCGTGAACAGTCGTGGCGCGCGCCCTGATCATCCCGCAAGCGTCGTCGATCGCGGCCACCTGGTGCGGCTCAATGCCAAGTCGGAAGGCGGTTGGCGACTCGGACAAGTGCCCGAAGTGCAGGGTGCTCTGGTAGCGCTCAGGCCCGATGACGGAGCCATTCGCGCCATGGTTGGCGGCTTCGACTTCCGCCAGTCCCAGTTCAACAACGCCATCCAGGCTGCTCGCCAGCCAGGCTCCGCCTTCAAGCCATTCATCTATTCAGCTGCGCTCGAGGCCGGCGAGACGGCCGCCAGTATCTTCAATGACGCGCCCTTGGTGTTCGAGGATGCCAGCCTCGAGGCCATGTACCGGCCCCGCAACGACAGTGGCCAGTTCGGGGGTCCAACGCGGCTGCGCCCGGCGTTGTTCCGATCGGTGAATCTGGTCTCCATGCGCGTATTGATGAAGATCGGCGCGGGCGAGATCATCAATCACATCGACAGATTCGGCTTCGATACGGCGACCTTCCCCCGCAATCTTCAGCTCGCCATCGGCGGGGGCACCATGGCTCTGACCCCGCTGAACATGGCCCGCGGGTATGCCGTATTCGCCAACAGCGGATTTCTGGTCGAGCCCTGGCTGGTCAATAACATCGACCAGGCGCAGGAAACCCTGTTTCGGACCCAGCCCCTCATTGCCTGCCGCAGCGCCTGCCAGGCGGGCCGGAGCAGCAATGGTCAGATCGAAGACATCCTCCCCGATGAATTGACGCAGGCGCCGCGGGTCCTGGATGAACGCATCGCCTACATCATGCATTCGCTGCTCGGCGACGTGATCCAGTACGGTACCGGCCGCCGGGCGAGGTCGCTCGATCGCGGGGACCTCGGTGGCAAGACTGGCACCACCAACGAGGCAGACACCTGGTTTGCCGGCTACCAACCCGGGCTTGTCGCAGTGGTCTGGATCGGGTTTGCTGACAATCGGCCGCTGGGTAATAACGAGTTTGGCTCCAATACGGCCCTGCCGGTCTGGATTGAGTTCATGGAGACCGCGTTGCGCGATGTGAGCGAGTTCACCTGGGATCAGCCGCCGGGCGTCGTGCGACTGCGCATCGATCCGGCTACTGGAGCCCCCGCCGGCCTCGATCAGTCCAATGCCATCTTTGAGCTGTTCACCATCGAGACTGCGCCGACCGCGAGCAACCAAGGCACGCCCTCAGAACCTGAGGCGACACCGGAGTCGATCTTCTGACCCCCCTCGGAAATGGTCTCGACCGCGCGTTGTCCGTTCCCGCTTTGGCCCTATTGATGCCGTAAGGCGCCCAACGCGCCTGAAAATGAGCTGGTCGCCGCCGGCGAGCGACACTCCTCCAGGCTGGATTGGCGCCGTGGGAGCCCGCTTTGCGGGCGATCGGATACTTGCCGCAGCGCTGATCGCCCGCATTGCCGGCTTCCACGAGGCATATTGCGATGTAAAGGTCATGCGTCAGCGCTTGGGAAAGACGTCGTCCACGGTGGCCAGTGGGTAATGGGCAGGGTAGGGGCGGGTCGCGGCTCCGCTGTCCACCGCGGCGTGAGCCACTGCACCGGACACGGCCCCGAGCAACCTCGGATCCATGGGCTTGGGCAGAATGTATTCGGGTCCGAACGACAGGCTGTCGATCCCTTCATAGGCAGCCACGATCTCTGCCGGCACGGGCTCGCGGGCAAGGGCCGCAATGGCCTTTACTGCAGCCTGCTTCATGGCGGCATTGATGCCTCGCGCGCGTACATCGAGCGCGCCGCGGAAGATGAAGGGAAAGCAGAGCACGTTGTTGACCTGATTCGGATAGTCCGAGCGCCCGGTGGCGACGATGACATCGTCGCGAATGGCGTGGGCATGCTCCGGGCGAATCTCTGGGTCAGGATTGGACAGCGCGAAAATGACTGGCTTCGACGCCATGCTCCTCAGGAGGTCAGCCGACAACAGGTCTGCACCGGAGACCCCAAGGAACACATCAGCACCCGCCAGCGCATCGGCCAGGGTTCGGCAGTCGCTGTCGTTGGCGAACTGGGCCTTGTAGTCCGGCAGGTCCTTGCGGCCCTTGTGGATGCAGCCCTGACGGTCGAGAACCATCAGATTTTCCCGTGGCAGACCCATCTCGAGCAGCAGCCTGAGGCAGGCGGTGCCCGCCGCACCACCGCCGAGACAAACCATCCGCACATCCTGCAGGCGCTTGCCCTGCAGTTCGAGCGCGTTGAGCAGACCGGCTGCCACGCAAATGGCGGTGCCGTGCTGATCATCATGGAATACCGGGATGCTGCAGCGTTCGATCAGCTGACGCTCGACCTCAAAGCAGGCCGGTGCGCCTACATCCTCGATATTGATTCCGCCGAAGGTATCGCTGATGCGCGCCACCGTGTCCACGAAGGACGCAACGTCGCTGGCGTCGACCTCGATGTCGAAGCAATCGATTCCGGCAAAGCGCTTGAACAGCAGCGCCTTGCCTTCCATGACTGGCTTGCTGGCCAAGTGGCCGAGATTGCCCAGGCCGAGGATGGCCGAGCCGTTGGTGACAATGCCGACCAGGTTGCCCTTTCCAGTATAGGCATAGGCCGCCTCCGGGTCGGCGGCAATGCGGCGCACCGGTTCCGCGACGCCAGGGCTGTAAGCCAGAGAGAGTTCGCGAGCGGAAGATGACGGCTTGGTCACCTCGATGGCGATTTTGCCCGGGCGTGGCTCGGCATGGTAAAGCAGCGCCGCTTCATTGAGGTCTTTTTCCGACATTCCCCGAATCCCCGCAGGCAGATGAGCAAGTGCGCAGCAGGGCACTCGCGGTGCGGAGAATCATCGCCCATGCACACCTGCACTGCATCCTTTGAATGCAGCCAGGGTGTCGGGAGTCTGGCTGAGCCCGGGTCGGGGAGGAGGGCTTGGCGACAACTGGCGAGATTAAGCGTCGCCAGCTCGAGTCGTCAGGCGGCTCCGCGGGAACCGAAGCGGCGACGGAAGCGTTCCACACGACCGCCCTTGTCGACGATCTTCTGCTTGCCCGTGTAAAACGGGTGGCAGGCTGAACAGACTTCAAGCTGCACGTCTGCGCAAAGTGTCGAGCGGGTCTGGAACTCGTTGCCACAGCTGCAGCGAACGGTAACCTCTTCGTATCGAGGATGAATATCGGCCTTCATCGTGTATCCTGCCAGCGCCACGACCCAGCGCACGCGAACTGGGCGTGAGGGGTCGTCGAAAAAAGGTGGCGCAGTGTACCAGAGCAGGCAGTGCAGGCAAGAGGTGATGGCGGCCAAGGCACCTCCAAAGGCAGAAAACGGTGCCAAGGCACACAGCAGTGTTGCTGCCACGGCCCGCCGAAGGGGCCGGCCCTCAAACCCGTGGCTCTGATTCTCGCGGTCGCCGTACCGGGCCCGTTCCGGTCTCCGCTAGACTACCTTCCGGCGCCGAAGCTCCCAACGCCCGCCATCGGCACCCGTGTCAAGGTGCCGCTTGGGCGTCGCAACGTGGTGGGCGTGGTGGTGAGCATTCAGTCTGACAGCCGACTGGATCCAGCGCGGCTACGACCCGCCATTGCCCATCTCGATGCCAGCGCCATTCTCGATACAGACATTCTCGATCTCGCGCGCTGGGCTGCCGACTATTACCACCATCCCATCGGCGAGGTGATCGCCCGTTGCCTGCCGCCCCGCCATCGACGACCCGACGCGGCCACTCTTCGACGGATGCTGGCCTGGCAGATCACAGCAACAGGGCTTGCCTGCGATCTCGGTCAGTTCGTGCGCGCGCCCGCGAAGGTCCGCGCGCTCACTCACCTGCGCCGTGCTGCGGGATCGGTGACCGCTGCGGAGCTGACCGGCCTGGGTATCCGTAGCGAAGTCCTGAAGCAGCTGGAAGCTCTCGATTTGGTGGCCTCGAAGGCCGCGCTCGCACCGGGCGGGGCGCCGGCTTCGCCCATGGGCGAAGCGCTCACCGCCCATGCCGAGCAGGCACAGGCCGTCTCCGCCATCATCGATGGCCTCGATCGCTTCACGGCCTTTCTGCTTGATGGTGTCACCGGCTCGGGCAAGACCGAGGTGTACCTGCAGGCCATGGCCGCAGCGCTCGCCGCCGGCCGTCAGGTCCTGATGCTGGTGCCGGAGATCGGTCTCACGCCCCAAACGCAGGAGCGTCTGCGACAGCGCTTTGGCGAAGCTGTGGTGACGCTGCACTCGGGCATGACCGACGTGGCGCGGCTGCGCGCCTGGGAAAGCGTTCGGCGAGGCGCCGCAAGGGTACTCATCGGCACCCGTTCCGCCATCTTCACGCCCATGCCCGACCTCGGCCTGATCGTGGTCGATGAAGAGCACGACGAGTCCTATAAACAGCAGGACGGTCTGCGCTACTCGGCGAGGGACCTGGCACTGATTCGCGCCCGCAATCGCAACGTGGCCGTGGTGCTCGGCTCTGCCACACCTTCGCTGGAAACCCTTCACAACGCCCGCAGCGGGCGCTACCGGCACCTGCACCTGTCCGCGCGAGCCGGTAACGCCCTGCCACCGACGTTGCGTCTCATCGATCTGCGGCGCCATCCGGTCGTCGACGGCTTGTCCGAACCCCTTAAGCAGGCCATGGCCGAGACCCTGGCTGCTGGCAATCAGGTGCTGGTGTTCCTCAATCGTCGCGGCTTCGCACCGGTGCTGCGTTGTTCCGACTGCGGCTGGATTGCCGACTGCCCCCGCTGCGACGCCCGCATGACCGTTCACAGCCGGCCCGGTGGGCTGCGCTGCCACCACTGCGGTACAGCCCGTCCGCTGCCGCCCCGCTGCCCCCAATGTGGCGCACCCGAACCCATGCCTGTGGGACAGGGCACCCAGCGCACGGAAGCCGTTCTCAAACAGCACTTTCAAGGGGTGCCGGTCGTGCGAATCGATCGCGACAGTACCGCCAGCCAACAGGCTCTCACAGCAGCGCTCGAGCAGATCCAGGTCGGCGCACCGGCCCTTCTCGTCGGCACCCAGATGCTGGCCAAGGGGCATCATTTTCCCGCCGTTACCTTGGTCGCTGTGCTCGATGCTGATGGCGGCCTGTTCAGCGCCGACTTTCGCGGCAGTGAACGCCTCGCTCAGCAAGTGCTGCAGGTTGCGGGCAGGGCTGGTCGGGCCGAGCGTCCAGGCCGGGTACTGATTCAGACCCTGCAGCCCGAACACCCTCTCTGGTCGGCCATCCTCGACCAGGACTATCATGCCTTCGCCAAGTCCGCACTCGCGGAACGCAGCGAAACCGGGCTGCCGCCCTACGCTCATCTGGCGCTGCTGCGCGCGGAAGCTCCGACTCGGGACGCGGCCTGGACATTCCTGGAAACGGCTTCTGGAAAACTGCAGCCCGCTGCGCAAGGCGTGGCCGTTCTCGGCCCGATACCGGCTCTTCGGGAGCGTCTTGCTGGACGCTATCGTGCCCAGCTTCTGCTCCAGAGCAGCGAACGTGCGCCGCTGCACGGGCTGCTGCGCAGGTGCCTGCCGGAATTGGATGGCCTGCCCGAGGCGCGCCGGGTGCGCTGGAGTCTCGACGTGGACCCCATTGATCTCTACTGAGTACAGGTCGTGGCGCATTCGAGATGAGCAAGGCCCAACGAGTTGCGGCAGGCCCCTTTGGGCCGACTGTCTGCGGTTGATCCTCAGTGCGGCAGCTCCAGCCCTGCGGACCACGCGTACACGCGCACGCCCACAGAACCGGTATGATGGCGCCCGCTTTCTTACGAGGTAGCCATGGCGAACAAGAGCAGCGGTTCCCGCGGCAATCGCCGCTCAGCGGGCAAGACCCCAGTAAGGGCGTCGCGGAAGAGCGGCCCCTCCGGTACCGGCCGCATCCCCGCGTTTGGAACAGGGCTCATCTGTGGGCTCGCGCTGGCTTTTGCCTTGGCACTGGTCGGCTTCTGGCCGGCACCTTCAGGTACGCCGGAAGTGCCCCGCCGTGACGCGCCCAAGGCAGCGGTGCCCCCCCCCGCGGGCGTCCGTTTCGAGTTCCCGGACATGCTGCGTGACGCCCAGGTTCTCGTGCCCTATGTCGAGGAATACCTGCAGCCGGAGGCCGTTGTCGAGGATGGGGTGAGTTACCTGCTTCAGGCCGGGGCCTTCCGCAGCGAAGAAGATGCGAATCGGCGGCGAGCACAGATTCTGCTGCTCGATCTCGATGCCCGCACCCTGAGAGTCACGCGCCAGGGCGCCACCTGGCATCGCGTGCTGGTAGGGCCGTTCCCCGATCGCAATGTGGTGCGTGATGCTCAGTTGCGCCTGCTGGAGGATCGTATTGATTCCATTGTCCTGCGCTCTGATGCGACCTAGCCAGCAAATCTCACCGATTCACGGCTGCGGACGCGGATATGCCGGCAAATCCTGCCGGTCCGCCGCTGCGGTTGCGCTGTTGCGCGCCATTCATGGTGCGCACCCTGCGGGCGCACTGCGTGCGACGCGATTCGCTCCCGGCGAATCGGTCGAGGTACTGTCAAGTACGCCTGCGCGGCCGAACTGTCGCGCGCCTTGTCTTTACCGGCATATCCACGCCCTCGCTTCGCGCATCGTTGAGGTATGCGGGCCAGGGCATCAGGTTTATTGCAGGCAGGCAGTCCATTGCCGGGCTTCGCGTCTTGAAATCAAAGGCGCCGCCCTCACCCTCATACCTTGGTGCGCACGCAACAGGAGGTCCCTTGGAACAGTATCGCGGCACGACCATTCTCTCGGTCCGGCGCAATGGCCGGGTCGCCCTCGGTGGCGACGGTCAGGTCTCGCTTGGTGATACCGTCATGAAGGGCAACGCCCGTAAGGTGCGCAGGCTTTACAAGGACCGTGTCATCGCCGGTTTCGCCGGCGGCACGGCGGATGCTTTCACGCTGTTCGAGCGTTTTGAGGGCCAGCTCGAACGACACTCGGGGAACTTGGTCAGGGCGGCGGTGGAGATGGCGAAGGAGTGGCGCACCGATCGCGCCCTGCGCCGCCTCGAGGCGCTGCTGGCGGTGGCCGACCAGGACGACTCACTGATCATCAGCGGCAACGGCGACGTCATTGAACCGGAGCACGGCATCATGGCCATCGGCTCCGGCGGCAACTATGCCCGCGCTGCGGCCCTTGCCCTGCTTGGTGCTACAGAACTCGAGCCCCGCGCCATTGTCGAGCAGTCCCTCGGCATCGCGGCGGACATCTGCATCTACACGAATCACAACTTCACGCTCGAGGAGATCGGCTGAAGCTGCCGACTCCAATCCGAATCCCAGCACCGGGAAGTACCCATGTCCGACATGACACCGCGCGAGATTGTCCACGAACTCGACCGCCACATCATTGGCCAGGCCGATGCTAAACGCGCCGTGGCCATCGCCCTGCGCAATCGCTGGCGGCGCTTGAAGCTGCCCGAGGCCATGCGTGAAGAGATCACGCCCAAGAACATCCTGATGATCGGCCCCACAGGTGTGGGCAAGACCGAGATAGCCCGCCGGCTCGCCAAGCTTGCCGGCGCACCTTTCACCAAGGTGGAGGCCACCAAGTTCACCGAAGTCGGTTATGTCGGCCGCGATGTCGAGTCCATCATCCGCGATCTCACCGAAGCCGCGGTCAAGATGTTGCGTGAGGAACAGATCGCCCAGGTTCAGCATCGCGCGGAGGATGCCGCCGAAGAACGCCTGCTCGACGCGTTGCTACCCGAGGCGCGGCCTGCCGCCGGGTTCAGCGACACTGCGGAACGACGCGATTCCAGTACCCGCCAGATGTTCCGCAAGAAGCTGCGCGAGGGTGACCTCGACGACAAGGAAGTGGAGCTTGATCTTGCCCCGAGTGTGATGGGCGCGGAGATCGTCGCGCCACCTGGCATGGAGGAAATGACGCAGCAACTGCAGAACCTCTTCGCAGGCATGGCCCAGGGGCGCCGGCGTTCCTTCAAGCTGCCGGTGAAGGAGGCCCTGCGGCGGTTGCGGGAAGAGGAGGCCGCCAAGCTGGTCAACGAGGATGAGATCAAGGCCCGGGCGGTCACCGCCGTAGAGCAGAGCGGCATCGTCTTCATCGACGAAATCGACAAGGTGGCGCGCCGCGGGGAGACCGGCGGTGTGGATGTCTCACGAGAAGGGGTGCAGCGAGACCTGCTGCCGCTGATCGAGGGCTGCACCGTGTCCACCAAGTTTGGCATGGTCCGCACCGACCACATCCTGTTCATCGCCTCCGGTGCCTTTCATCTGTCTCGCCCCAGCGACCTGATCCCGGAACTGCAAGGTCGATTGCCCATCCGCGTCGAGCTTGCTGCCCTCACGCCCGAGGACTTCGAGCGCATCCTTACGGAACCGAAGGCGTCGCTTACCGAGCAGTACACTGCACTCCTTGAGACCGAGGGTGTGCACCTGAATTTCACGGCCGCAGGCATCAAGCGTATCGCCGAGATTGCCTACCAGGTGAACGAGACCACCGAGAATATCGGCGCTCGCCGCCTGCACACAGTGATGGAGCGGTTGCTGGAGGAGATTTCCTTCGAAGCCGATCGCAACAGCGGCAGCGAGGCCTTCGAAGTGGACGCCGACTACGTTGACGCCCGTCTGAACAATCTGGCCGAAGATCAGGACCTCAGCCGCTACATCTTGTGAGAAACGACCATGTCCGACGCACCCACCGACATTCTGATGCACCGCAAGACCCGCGCTCTGGAACTGCGCTATGCCGATGGCAAGCGGCTCGAGATCCCTGCCGAGCTGCTGCGGGTGTACTCGCCGTCAGCTGAAGTCCGCGGCCATGGAGAGGGCCAGCGCATCCTGCAGACGGGTAAGAAGTACGTCACGATCACCGCCATCGAGGCGGTGGGCAACTACGCCATCCGTCTGGTATTCGACGACGGTCACGACAGTGGTATCTACACCTGGCGCCATCTGGCTGACCTCGGCCGGAACCATCAGCGCTATTGGGCCGAATACGAGAGCGAGCTCAAGCAGGCTAATGCCTCCAGGCTGCCGCCCATCGGCGTCGGTCAGTGGTCACCATCGTGATGGGTTCCGATAGCTCAGTTCCGGGATAAGGGCCCGCGTTCCAGGCTAGAATGCCCCTCTGCTCCTGTTGCCGCCCCCGGATGTGCCATTGCCATGAAGGACCCCGCGAACGATCGCCCCGATGCGGCGACCACCGACTTCGGTTACCGGCAGGTGCCCATCGGCGAGAAGGCAGAGCGGGTGGCCGGCGTCTTCCGCAGCGTCGCACCCCGCTATGACATCATGAACGACCTGATGTCGCTCGGAACCCACAGGGTCATGAAACGTATGACCATCGAGCTGTCGGGTGTCCGTCCGGGACAACGCGTGCTCGATCTGGCTGGCGGCACGGGTGATTTGTCAGAGCTGTTCGCGGCCCGAGTGGGGCCAACCGGGCAAGTCGTCCTGGCCGATATCAACGCCAGCATGTTGTCGCTGGGCCGGGATCGACTTCTGGACGCCGGTGTCGGCAATGCCTACCCGGTGCAGGCGGATGCCGAGAGCCTGCCCTTCGAGGATGGCCGGTTCGATTGCGTCAGCATCGGTTTCGGCCTGCGCAACGTCACCCGCAAAGACCGCGCGCTGAAGGAAATGCTGCGGGTGCTCGTTCCTGGTGGACGCCTGCTGGTCCTGGAGTTCTCCAAACCCCGCAACCCGCTGCTTGGGCAGGCCTTCGATGTCTGGTCCAGCCTATGGCCCACCTTCGGCAAGCTGGTCACCGGAGATGCGGACTCCTATCGTTACCTGAATGAATCGATCCGCATGCATCCCCCGCAGGAGGCGCTGTCCGATATGCTCTGCGAGGCCGGTTTCAGCGACGTCCGCTGCCATGATCTGGCGGGCGGCATCGTCGCTCTTCATCGCGGCATCCGCCCCTGAACCCGCCCCTTGATCGGAGTGCACCGTGGCCCCTGTATGGCTCGACAGATTCGCCGCCGCAAGCGTCGAAGCCGCGCTTACAGCAATGCTGGAGCTCGATCCGGCCAGCCGGGCTCAGGCGCGTGCCCTCGCGGGAAGTAGGCTGGCACTCGTCCTGGAGCCGGGGCCGGTCAGCATGACGCTGTGCTTCTCAGATGATGGCCTCAAAGTCGAGGCGACCGCCTTTGATGACGCCAACGCAACGCTTCGCCTCGATCCCACGGCTGCCGCCGGGATACTGACCGACGGTCTCGGGGCCATGGGTGCCGGTGGCATGACGATACGTGGGGACACCGCGCTGGCAGCTGCAGTGTTCGAGCTGCTGCAGGGCCTGCGGCCAGATCTGCTCGCACCTTTAGGGAAATGGTTCGGACCGGAGTCGGCGCACGTTCTCGGCGAGTCCGCGCGGCGCGCCAGTCACGGGTTGAGGGCAGGCGTCCAGCGTGGACTGGTGGAGACACGCAGGCGTCTCACGGATTCAGGCGGCCTGCTGCCCGACCGGGTGGAGGTGTCGCGTTTCCTCGATGAGGTGGACGAACTCACCCTGGCAGCAGATCGTCTCGAGGCGCGGGTACGGCAACTGCAGCGGCACTTGGAACGCCGGCTCGGTGAGCAGCGTGACGATCAAGGTGGGGGCGCGCAAGGGTGAGCCTGGCTGGAAACTTCAGGCAACTGCGTCGTGTCGGCCGGATCATCCGGATCGCCTCCCGCCATCGCCTGGACGAATTGCTGGAGGTGGCGGGCCTGCCGCTTCAGCGCCTGCCGTTGGCAGCCCGTCTGCTGCTGCGCTTTCATCCCGGTCGCCTGCTGCCGCGGCCTTCGCAATCGCCGGCCCGCAGGCTGCGTCTCGCGCTGGAGGACTTGGGCCCGGTGTTCGTGAAGTTCGGGCAGATACTCTCGACCCGACGTGACCTGCTGCCGCCGGCCTTCGCCGACGAGTTGCGGCACCTGCAGGATCAGGTCAAGCCCTTCTCCGGCAGCGAGTCCCGAACCATTGTCGAGCGGGCGCTGGGCATGCCGCTCCACGAAGCCTTCGCGGAGTTCGGCGCCGAACCCATGGCTTCAGCCAGCGTGGCACAGGTCCATGCTGCCCGCCTGCACGACGGCAGTGAGGTCGTCGTGAAAGTCATCCGGCCGGGCATCGAGGCCGTGATCGCCGAAGACATCGCCCTGCTCTACAGCTTCGCTCGCACTCTGGAGCGTTTCTGGCCAGAGGCCCGTCGCCTGCATCCGGTGGAGATCGTCCGCGACTACGAGCGCACCATTGGCGATGAACTCGATCTGCTGCATGAGGCGGCCAACACCTCCCAGCTTCGGCGCAATTTCACCCGATCGGAGCTGCTCTACGTCCCGAAGGTCTACTGGGACTATACCCGCCGCAACGTGCTGGTCCTCGAACGTATCCATGGCGTGCCCATCGCCGAGATCGAGCAGCTTCGCAGCGCCGGAACCGACATGCAGAAGCTGGCCGAACGCGGTGTAGAGACCTTCTTCACCCAGGTCTTCGAGGACAACTTCTTCCACGCGGACATGCATCCGGGCAACATCTTCGTCGATATCAGCGATCCTGCCGATCCCAGCTACATTGCCGTGGACTGCGCCATCATCGGTCGTCTGACAGAAAACGATCAGAACTATTTGGCGCGCAATCTGCTGGCATTCTTCCACCAGGACTACCATGAGGTCGCCCGGCTGCACGTGGAATCAGGCTGGGTGCCACCGCAGACCGACGTCCACGAATTCGAGCGCGTTATACGGGGCGTCTGCGAACCGATCTTCCAGAAGCCGCTTTCGGAAATCTCCTTCGGCCACTTCCTGATCACCCTGTTCCAGACCGCAAGGCGCTTCGAGATGGAGGTTCAGCCCCAACTCGTGTTGCTGCAGAAGACGCTGCTGAACATCGAGGGGCTCGGTCGCCAGCTGTATCCTGAACTGGATTTGTGGCATACCGCAGCCCCATTCATGGAGCGCTGGATGGCCAGGCGCGCGGGCCCCGCGGCCGCTTTCCGGGACTTTGCCGAGCAGGCCCCGGAACTGCTCGGGCAACTCCCTCATCTGCCGGCACTGCTGCTTCGTGCCGGCGAGATGATGAACCGCTTTGACGGCATGGCCCGCGATCAGAAGGAGCTGCTGCAGCGGCTCAGTGCCATGCAGGAGGCGCAGGCAAAGGGCGCTCGCCTTCGGCGCAGCGCGGGCCTGCTGGCGCTCCTCGCTGGCGGTCTGCTGCTTGCACCGGGCGTGGCCGCGGCAGATCCCGGTGCCATGTTGCTTCCGGCCGGGTTTCTGGGCTTGTTCGGCGCTTGGCTCATATTCAGCAACGGCTGAGACCCATGGCCGCAAACGGGCCTGATCAGGTATGCTCGGCGCCCGGATTCGTCACAACGGCAAACGTCGGAATATGCCTGCCTCTTCCGTGATCACAGCCCTGACCGAAGTTCTCGAGTCCCGACGTGGCGCCGATCCGGGTAGCTCATACGTGGCGTCCCTGTACGCTGCAGGCTTGAATCGCATTCTCGAAAAGCTGGGCGAGGAAGCCACGGAGACCCTGATTGCGGCCAAGGACGTGACGCCCCGGCAAGGCCAACAGGATCTGATCAACGAGACCGCCGACCTTTGGTTTCACACCATGGTCATGCTGGTCCACCTCGACATTCGACCCGAGTCGGTTCTCGACGAACTTGAGCGCCGCTTCGGATTGTCTGGCATCGCTGAAAAGGCTTCCCGCAACGGCGATGGTCCCTGAACCCGCCAGTTTCCCATGAGGTGATCGCTATGTTCGGATTGAGCTTGACTGAGCTTCTGGTCATTCTCGCCATAGTCCTGCTGCTCTTCGGAACCAAGAAACTCAGGAATCTTGGTGGCGACCTTGGTGGCGCCATCAAGGGCTTTCGAAAGGCCATGACCGACGAGGAAAAGGCCGAGGCGGAAGGCAAGGATGACGACCCTTCCTATATCGAAGGTGAGGCCAGGCGCGAAAGCGCCGAGGCCGGCAAGAGCAAGTCGGGCGTGGGCAGCGAGAACAAGTCCTGACGAACGTCTCGACGACCGACCTGAACCAAGGCCTGACGGCGCGGCCAGCGCTCGGAGTGAAGCATGCTCGACATCGGGTTCCCGGAACTGTTGCTCGTGACGCTGGTAATTCTGCTGGTTTTCGGTCCCGAACGCCTGCCGGAAGTGCTGCGCACTCTCGGGGGCTGGATCGGTCAGGCTCGTCGAAGTTTCGCCAGTTTGAAGACCGAAATCGAGCGCGAGATCGGTGCCGACGAGATCCGCCGCGACCTCCACAATGCCCGGATACTCGAAGAAGCAGCCAAGGTCCGCGATGAGATCAGGAACGCCGGCGCGGACATGCGCGCCAGCCAGGAAGATCTCGATACCTTGATGCGTAAGCGCATGGCCGCCCTGCAGGCGGAGGATCAGGCGGTCAGCGACGCCTTGCCGGATGCGGGCGATGCCGGGCAGGACCAGGGTCCGCCGTCGGCCACCCCCCAGCCCGAGATCGACACCGGGAGCGATCGCGGTGTCGATGCCGGCAGGACAACTCCCGAAGCCCCCGAAGCGAAACCCGGGCCGGAAACGAGCCGATGAGCAGCAGCAATCCGTTTGCACAGGGCTCTGGCGACCACGACGATCAGGAGATGCCCCTGCTCGAACATCTGGCTGAGCTCCGCAGCCGGCTGTTACGCATCGTTCTTGCGGTTCTGCTGATCTTCTTCCCGCTTTTCTACGTGGCCAACGATCTCTATACGTTCATCAGTAAGCCTCTTCGGGCGGCACTGCCTGAGGGCTCGACCATGATCGCCACCGAGGTGGCGTCACCGTTCCTGACGCCGTTCAAGCTGGCCTTTGTCCTCGCCTTCTTCATCGCCATCCCCTACGTCCTGCACCAGATCTGGAGCTTTGTCGCCCCTGGGCTGTATCGACATGAGAAACGGGTGGCAGTACCGCTACTGGTATCCAGCGTGATCCTGTTCTATGCCGGAATGGCGTTCGCCTATTTCGCGGTTTTCCCTTTGGTATTCGCCTTCCTGATCGGTGTGGCGCCGGCGGATGTTGCGATCATGACCGACATCAACGCCTACCTGAATTTCGTCCTGAAGATGTTCTTTGCCTTTGGCTTCGCCTTCGAGATCCCGGTCGCCACCCTGCTGCTGGTGTGGAGCGGCGCGACATCAGTAGCCGCTTTGAGGGCCAAGCGCACTTACGTGCTGGTAGGTTGCTTCGTTTTCGCCATGCTGCTGACGCCGCCCGACGTGATTTCGCAGGTCTTGCTGGCCATTCCCATGTGGCTGCTCTACGAAGTGGGCATCCTCTTTGCGGGCTGGGTGGACCGGAAGAAGGAAGACGCGGACAGCGCCTGATCGGACAACGCCAGCTTCGAGCGACAGGCTCTTGTGGGGGTTCGTCAAGAACGTTCGTTCCCCCGCTGTGGTGGAAGGGACAAGTAGGCTGAATGAGCGCGCTGCTGTGGGCCGAAGTGGGGCGTCGCAGCGCGTTCACGTTCCCGCGCAGACTCCTAGCCCGGAAATCTCACCAGCCGGCCAGCGGCGGCGCTACAAATGATTGATATTATGAATAAATATGACCTAATTGAACGGCCGCGACGAAAACACTCTGTTTCCG
>SLTB01000053.1 GCA_007130155.1 Pseudomonadales bacterium | reverse complement strand
CGCGCTTCCCCAGAGGAACTCACAGCGAAGCTAAGCGCTTGTGCGAAGCCCCCATGGGCCTGAAACTTGCGCCTGCCGCGTAACCAGGGGAAACCACCATGTACTCATTTGTCGCACCCCTGCTCATGCGCATGGAGGCCGAAGCGTCCCACGATTTCGCCATCGCCAGCATGCGTCTGGCCAGCCAGCTGCAGCTCGACCGCTTCAGCGCGCCAGCCATCCTCGATCCGGTGACGCTGATGGGTCTGACGTTCCCGAACCGGGTCGGCCTCGCCGCCGGACTCGACAAGAATGCCGATTGCTTCGAGATCCTCGGCAGCCTCGGGTTCGGTTTCGTGGAGGTGGGCACGGTCACCCCCCGTCCTCAGCCCGGCAACCCCAAGCCACGCCTGTTCCGACTGTCTGAGTCTCACGCGCTCATCAACCGAATGGGCTTCAACAACTTAGGCCTCGATCATCTGCTGAGAAGGGTCAGCGAACGTCGCTACCAAGGCATACTCGGGATCAATCTGGGCAAGAACAAGGACACCCCCGCCGAGCGGGCGCTCCAGGACTATCGCCAGGGTCTCGAGGCCGTGCACGCCCATGCGGACTACGTGACGCTGAATCTTTCGTCACCCAACACACCGGGACTGCGCGACCTGCAGATGGGCGCCGCACTGCAGCACCTGCTGGACGGGATCGAGGTGACCCGCGCCGAACTGGCAGAGCGGGAAGGTCGGCGTGTGCCCCTGCTGGTGAAGATCGCCCCGGACCTCCACGACGACGACGTCAGGGCCATCGTCGATCAGCTGATCGCTGCCGGCATCGACGGCGTCATCGCCACCAACACCACCATCGCTCGGTCTGGCGTAGAGCAGGAGCCCCTGAGTGCCGAGGCCGGCGGTCTGTCCGGCGCCCCCCTCCACGCTCGAAGCCTGGAAGTGCTGCGCTGCATTCGCGCACAGGCCGGTGACGCCCTGACAGTGATCGGGGTGGGTGGCATCGACAGTGGCGGCCGGGCACGCGCAGCGCGAGCCGCGGGTGCCGACCTGGTGCAGATCTACACCGGCTTCATCTACCGCGGCCCCGCCCTGGTCCGAGAGATCGCCCGGGACCTGCGGGGGAGCCACGCCCATTGAAGCCCGGGTCAGACCATACGTTTGTGGAAGCCGGCAACCGGCATCGTACCTTCCGCGAGCTCGCGCTGGCCGATGGTCCAGCCATCGATCCAACTGTCACGCTGAGGAAGGGCCTGGTGGGGGCACGAATCGCGGGATCGACCGATGAAACCAGCCTGGTAACCCTTGTTCCAGGCCCTATTGGAAGGATCACGCTTGTGTCGCTTCATAGACGGTACTCCCAGTTCGCAGCGCCGAGCCTGACCCGGCGGCGTTTCGATGAAGGCCATGGACAAAGCCCAAGGCCTCGGCTTGAGTGTGACCAGGTACCGGGGCGAAGCGCCCCCGTCGGCTGCGATTCCGGCCTGGTGCAAACCAGGCTGGCATCCGGCGCGACTCCTTCGTTTCTATCGTCCCAGTTCCCCCCTGTACATGCTCATTTCGGAATAACGACAAATGCTGACCTGCCCTCGTATGCATATCCCAGGGAAACCAAGGGCTACAGCGTGATGACAACGCGCCTGCCGTTCGTCGGATGGCTGCCATGCCGGAGTGCCGCATGAGCCTGCGCCTGCTCGCACCCAACGGCTATGGCCGCGCCCGAATCTTCGTCCGCACCCCCCGCCATCTCGAAGACCTCCTGGCCGAAGAGCTGCGCGCCTTCGGCGCCGGCAAAGTGCAGATTCGCCCGGGCGGCGCCCAGCTGGAAGCCGATCTGGAGCTGGCCTACCGCATCTGCTACCGCTCCCGTCTGGCCAGCCGCGTGCTCTGGCCCCTGGCGGCCTTCCCGGCGGCCGACGCCGATGCCCTCCATGCCGGCGTGGCGGCTCTGCCCTGGCACGAACTGCTCAGCCCCGGCGCCACCTTCGCCGTCGGTTTCGATGGCAGCAGCCGCAGCCTCCGTCACACGGGCTTCTCCCGGCAGCGCGTGAAGGATGCGGTCGTAGATGTCCTGAGAGAGAACTGGGGCGTTCGAGCAGACGTGGACACCGTGCATCCAGACATGCGCCTGCAGGCCGTCCTGCACCGGGACCGGGTCACCCTCTACCTCGATCTGGCCGGCGATGCCCTGCATCGACGCGGCTGGCGTGTCGATGGCGGCGAAGCGCCTCTGAAGGAAAATCTTGCCGCGGGGCTGCTGTTGCGTGCCGGCTGGCGGGCCGGCAGTAGCGGCTGGCTGGTAGATCCCCTCTGCGGCTCCGGCACACTGCTCATCGAGGGCGCCCTGATCGCCGCCGACATTCCGCCCGGCGCCCTGCGCAACCGCTTCGGCTTCGAGGCCTGGAGTGGCCACGACCCGGAGCGCTTCGCCGCCATCGTGGCCGAGCCGGCGGCGCTGCCGACTACTTTGGTGCAGTTATTCGGACGCGACCAGGATCCGGAGCAGATCGAACGCACCCGCACCCATCTGCAAAACGCCGGAGGCGGCGACCGCTTTCCCCTGGAGCTCGATCTGGCAGTGGGCCGGCTGGAAGACCTGGACGGACTGCCTGACCCCATCGGTCTAGTGGTGGGCAACCCGCCCTACGGCCAGCGCCTGGAACGCCAGGGATCGCTGTCGGCACTCGGCCAGGCCCTGCGACGGCATGCCGGCGGCGCAGAGGTGGCGCTGCTGGTCGCCGCACCGGCCGACACCAGCGACGTGGAGGCTCACGCTGATGTCCTGCTGCGGGAACTCGATCTGCCACGGCTGGACCGACACGCCTGCAACAACGGACCGCTCAAGGCCTGGATGCTCACGGGCACCATTGAAGCGGGCACGGCCACCGCCGCCGGGGAACTGCCTGTGGATGCCCTGGAACAGGCTGGGATGTTCGCCAATCGCGTCCGCAAGAACAGTCAGCGCCTGGGCCGTTTCGCCAAGCGCGCAGATACCGACGCCTATCGACTCTACGATCGCGACCTGCCGGAGTACGCGCTGGTGGTGGACCGCTATGGCGACTCGCTTTGCGTCCAGGAAATGGCACCCCCCGCCACCATCGATCCGGTACTGGCCGAACGTCGGCGCGAGGCGGCGTTGACCCTGCTCGCCGAAGCCGCTGGCGTGGCCGCAGACGCGGTGCACTTCAAGACCCGCAGGCGCCAGAGCCCCGAAACTCAGTACAGCCGTCAGCAGCCGGGATCAGCCGCGTCCAGACGGGTCATCGTGCGCGAGGGGGCCGCACGTTTCGCCGTCAACCTGAGCGACTATCTGGACACTGGGCTCTATCTCGATTCCCGGGGCGTCCGCCGGCGCATCGCCGAGCACTTCAAGCAGCAGCCAGGGGGCCGATTCCTCAACCTCTTCGCCTACACATGCACGGCTACCGTGCAGGCCGCAATGGCCGGTGCCACGGCCAGCGTCAGCATCGATCTCTCCCGCACCTATCTGGACTGGGCCGGAGACAACTTTTCCCGCAACGGCATCGACGACCAGGCCCATCGGCGCGTGCGCAGCGACGTCCTGGAGTGGCTCAATGGCCCCGGACGGGACGAAACGCCCTTCGATGTGATCCTGCTGGACCCGCCCACGTTCTCGAACTCGGCGCGCACCCCAAGCGACCTCGACGTGCAGCGCGATCATCCGCGCCTGCTCGAAGCCGCCCTGGCCCTGCTCGCACCCGGCGGTCAATTGCTGTTCCTCAATCATGCCCGGCGCTTCCGCCTCACCTGGGAGCCGCCCGAGGGCGCGACCATGACTGACATCACCCGCAGCACCCTGGACGAAGACTGCGGCCGCGGCCGCCCCGCGCACCGCTGTTGGCTCGTCGGCAAGCCAGCCTGAGAACCAGGGTGTTGCTGTAGCGGCCCAGCAACGGCTTTGGCGCTGTCGCGAAAGGAACGGTCGATTTCCGCGCGGCGTTAGCCCGCCTGTCTCACCGATGCGCGAAGCGAGGGCATGGAAATGTCGGAAAAGACAAGGCGCGCGACAGTTCAGGCGCGCAGGCGTACTTGACAGTACGTCGACCGATTTGCCGGGAGCGAATCGCGTCGCAGGCAGTGCGCCCGCAGGGTGCGCACCATGGATGGTGCGCAACAGCGCAACCGCAGCGGCGGACCGGCAGGATTCGCCGG
>SLTB01000326.1 GCA_007130155.1 Pseudomonadales bacterium | reverse complement strand
TGGCGGCCTGTGCCTCGCTTACGGGCTGGCTGCTGGTAGTCCTGGCTCGACTGCCAGTGCAGCAAGATGACGCGATGCGGCTGGGAGGTCGGGACGAGGCATGAAGATTCTGAAGCAACAGTTGGCGTGGCTGATCCCGCTGGGCATGCTGCTGGCCATCTCGGCCCAAGCCCAACTGCCGGTCGTCCTCGGCGACGGTGAACCCATGCCGAGCCTTGCGCCGATGATGGAAAGGGTGACGCCAGCCGTGGTGAACATTGCCACGTTCACCAACGTCGAGGTGCGCAATCCGCTGTTCGATGACCCCTTTTTTCGCCGCTTCTTCGATGTTCCCAGCATGGAGCAACGCTACCGACGGACCCGAAGCGCCGGGTCTGGCGTGATCGTCGATGCAGCGAAGGGCTACATCCTTACCAACGACCATGTGGTCAGTCGGGCCGACGAGATCACCGTGACCCTGGCCGACGGGCGCACCCTGGAAGCGACGCTGGTGGGCGCAGATGCCCAGGTGGACCTTGCGGTGCTGCGGATCGACCCTGACGAACTGGCTGAGGAGGCGGCGCCGGCGGCAGCCCGCTTCGGCGACTCTGCCAGCCTGCGGGTGGGCGACTTCGTGGTGGCCATCGGCAATCCCTTCGGTCTCGGTCAAACCGTCACCTCAGGGATCATTTCAGCCATCGGCCGCAGCGGTCTGGGCGTGGACGGTTACGAGGACTTCATTCAGACCGATGCCTCCATCAATCCGGGCAACTCTGGTGGTGCGCTGGTGAATCTGCGGGGTGAGCTGGTGGGTATCAACACCGCCATCATCGCGCCAGCAGGCGGTAATGTCGGCATCGGGTTTGCGATTCCTGCCAACATGGCCCAGGCCATCATGGCTGAACTCATCGAGCATGGTGAGGTTCGCCGAGGGCATCTGGGGCTGCGGATCCAGGGCTTGAACGTGGAACTGGCGCGGGCCTTCGGCACCGACCTGCGCGAGGGTGTGGTGGTCACGGGGGTCGATGTCGATTCACCGGCGGCCGCGGCCGGCCTGGCAACGGGCGACGTCCTGCTGCGCCTCGGCGAGCGGCGGCTGCGCAATGCCACCGACTTCCGCGCCCGGGCGGCCGTGATCATGGTCGGCGACAGCGTGGAAATCGAGTACATGCGGGACGGTGAGCGCAAGATTGTCCGGATCGACATTCCCGAAGATCAGTTCGAGAAGGTCGCGGGGGAACGTCTGCATCCGCTGCTCAATGGCACCCTGCTGCAGAATCATCGCGGGGGAAGCGAGCGGGAAGTGGCCGCGGGCGTTGCTTTGCTCGACGTCACGGAAGGCAGTCGCGCCTGGCGCAACGGTCTGCGCGCCGGTGACATCATCGTCTCGGCCAATCAGCGCACCAGCCGCAATCTCTCCGACCTCACCCAGGGCATCAAGCTGTCCCAGCGCAATCCGGTATTGCGGATCTGGCGCGATGGACAGTTCTATCAGGTCCGCCTGCGCTGAGATCTGCCTGGCCTGCTCTGATCGGCGGCCCTGCGTATGCTGCATGCCGCGGCGAGCGCCTTCCGCCGTCTGCGTCTGACTTGCCCGTTCTTTGGTAATGTCCCTGGACCAATAGTCACCTTCGTCGCTCCGGGTCTGGAGAGTCGATCGATCTGAGAATGCTGGTGCCATGCGCAATGTTCTGATCCTGCCCTGTGAAACCCGTGTCCGGGAGTTCGATGCCAAGCTGCTGCTGGCCTGCCATGCGGTGGGGCGCGGTTTTGATGTCATCGTCGGCTGGAAGCGCAGCATCGATCTCAACGTGCTCAAGCTGCCCCAGGGCATCTACGTCGGCAAGAGCGTCACCAACCGCAACCTGCTGATGTTCCGCATTCTGCGCAGGTTGGGTCACATGCTGACTGCCTGGGATGAGGAAGGGCTGGTTTACGCCTCTGCTGAGGTCTACCAGCAGACCAAGGTGGGCGTCGAGGCGCTGAATGAGCCCCGCTGTCTCTTTGCCTGGGGCGAGGCCAATGCCGCGGCTTGGCGCAGCGTCGATGGGTTCGCCGGTACGCCGATCGTGACCGCCGGCAATCCTCGCGTTGATCTGCTGCGACCGGAACTGCGCGGCTACTTCAGTGGACAGGCGGCAGCACTGCGCGCCGAGCACGGGGACTTCGTGCTGATCAACACCAACTTCTCGCGATTGAATCACTTTTTCGAATCCCAGAGCCGGCAGCGCAAGCTGCTCGAGGAGGGTGGGGATGCCATCACGGATGACGCCGACCCGCGGCTGGGCTGGGCGGCCCACAAGGCGGCGCTGTTCGAGGCCTTCAAGGAGATGGTCCCGGTGCTGGCGCGGCGGTTCCCGCATGCCACCATCGTGGTGCGCCCACATCCGTCGGAGAACGCCGGCGTTTGGCTTGATATCAGCGCGGACTTTGCCAACGTCCGGGTGATCCATGCTGGCAACATTGCCGCCTGGCTGCATGCGGCCAAGGTAACGATTCACAACGGCTGCACTACGGCTGTCGAGAGTTACCTGCTCGATCGGCCGGCCATCGCCTACCAGCCGGTGTCGTCGCCGGAGTACGACCACTACCTGCCCAATGGGCTGAGCATTGAAGCCGTCGATCTGCAAAGTCTCGAGGATCACGTCGCCGCGGCGCTGGCGGGTGACACGACCGTATGCCCAATACAGGCGGCGGAGCGTGAGCGACTGGCGAGGGATCACATTGCGTCCCGGGGCGATGTGCCGGCCTGTGAGCTGATCCTTGATGGGCTCGCACCCTATCGGCGCCAAACGCCCCACAAGCCGGCCCTCTCGAAGCGTCTGGCGGGAGTGGCGGCAGCAGAGGGGCGGGCACTGTTCAAGCGGATGGCTGCCCTGGTCCCGAACAATCCGAACCATGTGGCCTATCAGCGGCACATGTTCCCGCCCATAGGCGCCGCCGAGGTCAGGTCCATCGTGGCGCAATTTGGCGGCTTGCTCGGGCGCTTTGAGGACATCCGCGTCACGCCTTGGCAGGAAAATGCCTTCCGGCTGACGGCCCGGCGCTGATGTGGACTTCCGGGCTGTCGATGGGATGGGTCGCGGGTATACTGCGCACCCTGATTCAGACCGGCTGGCAGGCCCATTCATGATGTCGAGATCGACGGGCTTACACCCGACATCGAAAAATCATCGGCGCACCACCCCTTTCTCGGTGACCGCAGCAAGCGCGGCCCCCTTCCTTTGATGAGGGATGAGGTCGACAGCGATGGCGTAGCGGGCAGGGACGCATCGCATCAGAGCGCAGCAGGTGCATCGCAGCTCGGCAAGGAAGCTTTGCAGCAGGTGGATGCGGGCGCGCTGAAGATGTTGCTGGCCTTCGTGCGCTCCTATCCCGCCCGCAGCAGTCTGGCCTTGATCGCGTTGCTGTTCGCCGGCCTCCTCGATGGGCTGGGTCTATCCACGCTGCTGTCCATGTTGAGCCTGGCCACCGAGTCGGAAGGGGATCCGTCCCTGCCTGAGCAGATCGCTCTGGATGTGGTGGGGCTGCTGGGTGTGGAGCCGACGCCGCTGGCGTTGCTGCTCCTCGCCACGGCGCTGATCTCCACCAAGGCCATCCTGGTTCTGCTGGCCAACCGCCAGGTTGGCTACACCGTGGCCCACGTGGCCACGGATCTCAGACTCGCTCTCCTGCGTGCGGTGATGGCCAGCCGCTGGCGTTACTACCTCTCTCAACCGGTGGGTCGCCTGTCGAACTCCGTGGCCACCGAGGCCCAGCGCGCATCGGAGGGTTTTCGGGACGGTGCCATGATGGCGGCGATGCTCATCAATGGGGTGATCTACTTTGCCATTGCCCTGATGATCTCCTGGCAGGCCAGCGTGGCCGCCATGCTGGCAGGCGGCGTCATGCTGCTCGGGCTGCATGGGCTGGTGCGTGCAGCCGGGGCGGCGGGGCGCAGCCAGACGAAGCTGCAGAAGTCACTGCTCAGCGTGATGACCGATCAGCTTGGCGCGGTCAAGCCGCTGAAGGCGATGGCGCGGGAGGAGCATCTCGATGGCCTGCTGGCGCGCCAGACCGAGCAGCTCAAGGTCGCGCTCAGGCGTGAGGTCTTCAACAAGGAGGCCCTCTCGGCGCTGCAGGAACCCCTGCTCGCCATTCTGGTAGGCATTGGCTTTTTCATCTTCGTCGTCCACCT
>SLTB01000109.1 GCA_007130155.1 Pseudomonadales bacterium | reverse complement strand
TTGCTCTTCCTTCAACCCGTAGCTACGGCTACGACTTTCAGTCCAGAGCGGCGCCAGAACGGCTGCGAACCTCGCCAGCTCTCGGGATACTGCTGCGATTTCCGGGCTAGGGAGGCTCTGCTCATCGGACATCCAGATACTTCCCGGGGAGCCAGCAACGTTTCTCCGGCGCTTCGAGTCCGGCACCGTTCAATCCAGCGCGTCGTACCCGATGTTCTCGCAGCGCGAGAGCTCGGATCCCCCCGTGGCGTGCTCCACCGACTTGGTGAGATCCCGCAGCGCGCCGCGTAAACCCTCCTCCAGAACCGGGTGATAGAAGGGCATGGCGAGCAGGTCGTCTACCGTCATCTCCCGCTCTACTGCCAGCGCAAGAAGATGCGCCAGATGCTCGGCTTGTGGCGCGCACATCTCGGCCGCGACAAGTCTTCCGCTTTTCTGCTCGGCATGAATGCGCAACAGTCCGCCAGCACTTTGTGCTATCCGCGCCCGCCCCTGATTCGAGTAGTCGGCGCTGGCCGAAACGATGTCGCGATCGTCGAGCTCCGAAAGCGGCGGCCCCACCCGCGCGATCTGCGGTGAAGCGAAAACGATGGAAAGCGGCGTGCGTCGGCAGAGAGGAGCGGCATCAGCCTTCGGCGCCGCCAGGCGGCCCGCGATGTGACCTTCGTCGGCCGCCTCGTGCAGAAGTGGACGCAGGCCATTGGCATCGCCAGCGAGGAAAATCGGCAGATCACCGATGCGCAGGGTCGCTGGATTCACCTCGGGCATGCCCTTGTCGTCCAGCGGGACGCCGAGGACCTCCAGTCCCAGCCCCTCGATATTCGGGCGCCGTCCCATTGCCGCCAAAACAGCGTCGGCTTCGAAACGCCCCCCTGCACCCACCACGCCAATGGCCTCGCCTGATTCTTCCAGCTCGGCTGCTCCTCCGAGATGGAGTCTCATCTCGGTCTCGACAAGGGCGTGAAAAGCCGACAGCACCTCCGGGTCGTCGATACCGGCCAGCTGCTCGACCGCGTCGAAACCGGCGACGTCCAGCCCCAGCCGGGCCAGCGCCTGCGCCAACTCGATGCCGAGCGGGCCCATGCCCACCACCGCAATGCGGCGTGGGAGATCGTGCTGTTCGAACAGGTTGTCCGTGGTCAGTATCCGGTCTCCAAAGGCTTGCCAGGCCTTCGGCACTGCCGGCCTGCTGCCCGGCGCGAGGATGATCGCTCGGGATTCGATCACGTCGCCGTTCACCTCCACCCTATCAGCGGCCTGCAAAACCGCCCGGCCCGAAATCGCACGCCGGCCCAACTCGTCCGGCACCGCCTCCGGCCCCTCGACGAAGCTGTCTCTGAGCCTGCGTACACGCGCGAGTACCGCCGGAATATCGGCACGCATGCCGTCCCCTCCGCGGATACCCAAATCGTCGAACCCATGTCGCCGGTGGAAAACGTTGGCGGCTTCGATCAGAGCCTTCGAGGGCATGCATCCCACAGCGGCACAAGTCGTACCCCAGTGGCCGTCGTTGATCAGCACGTAGTCGTCAGTGTAGCGACGCACCTCGCGCAGGGCGGACAGCCCCGCCGTGCCTGCTCCGATGATGACGGTATCGACTCTCATCAGTCTTTGCCTCCTCGTCGGTCTTGCTTGCATGTTCGGCAGTTCCGGTCGTGCTCAGCCCGGCTTGATGGTTGCAGCTTGCATCAGATGGGCAGGGCTCCGCTCGCAAGGGGTCATCTTCGGCGAGCCGGCAACTCTGATAACTTCGAGGATCGAGCGAACAACCGCGCTCCAAAGCTCGCGACGACGCGCATCCCGATTCTTTAAGAGGAGACACGACATGTCCGATAGAAGTCACTATATCGACAAAGCCAAGGCGAAGCTCGATCAGTGGAACGCCGAGATCGACAAAGCCAAAGCCCAGTTGAAGGAAGCCGAAGTGGACTCGAAGATCGAGCAGCAAAAGCAGCTCGATGAGATGAGGCAAAAACGCGACGAAGCCGAAACGAAACTGAAAGAAGTCAAAGACAGCAGCGATGACGCCTGGGATGACGTCAAGGCAGGTTTCGACAAGGCCTGGGACAGCATCTCACATGCTTTCGAAAGAGCGTCGTCCCGCTTCAAGTGAGCGAGCACAAGAATCGAAAAAGCCCTGCGATGTTCTGCGAAAGTGCAAGATGCAGAGCTTGCACGAGTTTATTCGGACTTTGGGCTTTTTCCTGAAGCAGGGCGAGTTGCTCCCGCAGCGGCTGCCCGTCGCAACGAATGCTCAGCGAGCCGCAATGGGCTGACGCAGGCGCGTTGGCTATTGCACTGCGGCTTCGTTAGGCTGTTCGTGAATCGGCCATTCGTGAATCGGCCTTATTCGAATATGCAAGGAGATGACCATGGCGACCAGCAATGATGACGTCAGCAAGGAACTGGACACGCTGAAGAAAGATCTCGCGTCCCTGCGCGGTGACATCAGCAGCCTTTCGCAGGCAGTGAAGGCCGTCGGCGAGGAGAAAGGCGAAGCCGCCTACAGGCGCGTTCTTGAGAAGGGCGAGGAGTTTCGCAAGCAAGGTGAGGATGCGGTAGCGAAAGTTGGTCACAAGATCGACGAGAAGCCCATGACCAGCGTTTTGGCGGCCTTCGGAACCGGTTTGCTCGTCGGTCTCCTGCTCAACCAGCGGCGTCACTGATCAGCCACTCGCGCTTGATGGAGCCTGCCTGCCGTGCAGAAGACGATCGTCGATCTCATCATTAGCGGCGGACTGTTTCTGTTCGTCACGATACTCGGGTTGGTGGGATTCGCATTCATCGTGGCCGGTGTATATCTGCTGTTAGACGCGCATTTTACGAGCTGGGCGGCCGCGATGATTACCGGGTCTGCAGTGCTGCTGCTGGCGATCTTGATTCTGCTCATGTTCCGTCTGGCCAGAGGCAGCGATGCGCGTGCCGAGAATGAGCCGCGGGGACAACGCCGGCAGGGCGAGCGGCGGCAAGGTGGGTCCCGCGAGGCAGAGCTGTTCGAGCTGGCGATCGAGCTGGCGGCCAAGTCCAGCTTCAATGCCCGGGATGCTACCCTGGTCGCGCTCATCGCAGGCACGGTGGTCGGTGTGAGTCCGGCACTGCGGCGACAGATACTGGCGCTTTTTGCCGGACCGGCAGACGAGGACGACGACAAGGCGGACTGATCGCCGCCCGGTAGTCCTGCCACGAGGCCCGTGACTGCGGCGGCTCGACCTGTCGCAATCACTCATGTCACGGAAGCCCCGTTGGCTAATTGAAGTGGACCCATCGACTGGACAGCTTTTCCCCGCTGATAAGTGGAATCTTCTGCACTACAGTGAGCCAAGGCTCAGAGGAGCAGAAGAAGATGACCAGACGCAAACGCCGCAACCACACCGCCAGCTTCAAAGCCAAGGTCGCCCTCGCCGCCCTGCGCGGTGACAAGACCGTCGCCGAGCTGGCCCAGCAGTTCGACCTCCATCCAAACCAGATCCAGGATTGGAAGCGCCGCCTAGTCGAGCAAGCCGACGATGTCTTCGAAGGCCAGGCCTCCACTTCCGGTGCGAGCTCTGGTGCGGAGGTCGAGAAGCTGCACGCCAAGATCGGTGAGCTCACCATGGTCAACGATTTTTTATCCAAAGCGCTCGGTCGCGACCGATGACCGAGCGCAAAGCCATGATCGACAAAGCTCACAAGCTGTCGGTGGCCGCGCAATGCAAGCTGCTTGGGGTGGGTCGCTCGACGGCCTACTACCGGCCTGCATCGATGCCGCAGGTGGACCTCGACCTGATGCGCCAGATCGACGAGATCTACCTGCAATGGCCGTTCTACGGCACGCGCAGAGTCCGCGATGAATTGGGTCGAAGGGGTGTCGTGGTCAACCGCAAGCGGGTGCAGCGTCTGATGCAGCAGATGGGCCTTCAGGCGGTCTATCCACGGCGGATGACCAGCAAGCCTGCCCCGGGGCATCGGATCTATCCCTACCTGCTCAGGGGGCTCGCCATCGATCGGCCCAACCAGGTCTGGGCCACCGACATCACCTACGTGCCGATGGCCAAGGGCTTCATGTACCTCGTGGCCATCGTCGACTGGCATAGCCGGCGGGTGCTGTCTTGGCGCCTGTCGAACACCATGGAGACGGACTTCTGTGTCGCTGCGTTGGAGGAGGCACTGGCTCACTAC
>SLTB01000011.1 GCA_007130155.1 Pseudomonadales bacterium | reverse complement strand
TGCCGGACGCTCGTGGATGCTGACGGGGCGACCATGCAGGCTCGCCCCGTTCGTCCCGACGACGCCTCCCTGATCAGGGACTTCGCAGCAGGCCCGGGGCGGCCTCATATCGCCCTGCCCCGCCCAGAGCGTCTCGAATCGCCACGATTCACCCAAATCGACTACGACCGGGAGTTGGTCCTGCTGCTGTTGCATCCAGAAGGCGGGCTGCACGGCCTCGGAGTTCTCCAGACGGACCCGGACGGCTTGCGGGCGGATTGTGGACTTGCCATGACGCGGCCGCTGAAGCGCCAGGCCGCCGCCCTCCTCCTCGGATTGCTCATCGAGGAAGCGAGCTCTCGCGGCATTGTCAAACTGAAAGCACAGGTCGATGCGGACCATGATCTCGATGGGATCTACAGTGCTGCAGGCTTCGATGCCGGGGAGCTGTATATCCGGTAATCATTGGGCCGCTTAACCCGGAGATCTCATTGTTCAGACACCCTGCCGCAATCGATCCTGTCAAACGATGTCCCGACCAAGCATGACCGGACTCGGCTCCCGACACATCAACGAACTGCGTCGCTGATTTGCGAGCGGCAGCACTGTCTCAGGGGCAGCACTGTCGCAGGGAGAACCGAACAATCAGCGCTTCCTTCAGCGCTTCCTTGAGCGCTTCCTTGAGAGTCGCCTCAGTATAGGATCTCCATCCAGCGCCCATCAGCGACCAGCTTGGCCTTCAGTGCGGCAAACGCTTCGCTGCCTCCAGCGAGACGCGCCAACGCCGCCTCGAATGCTGCCGCCACGCCGGCCAGTCCCGCGACATAGACGTGAGTGGCAGGGTCCTCCAAACCCTCCCACACTTCCGCCTCGTGGCGCGCAATGGCTCCGGAAAGGTCCACAGGATCATCCCACGCTGGGCGTGAACTCAGCACCTCGATCGCCTCGAAACCGGATGCCTGCAACTGGTAATCCGCAATAATGTCTCGGTACACGGACTCCAGCCCCACCCGCGCACCGTGGAACAGGCGCACCTTGCCCTGCCACCCGCCACGTTCCTCGAAGATGTGTCGCAAGAGTGCCCGGAATGGTGCGATGCCTGTACCCAGCCCAACCATCAGGAGGGGCGAGGCGGGATCGTGGGGTATGACGAACGGCAGGCCCACGGGCCCGGCAAGCAAGAGTTCGCTGCCGACAGCAAGGTCGCAGAGATGGTTAGAGGCGATGCCGCGAAAACGCTCACCGCTGTAGGGGTCCACGTAGTGGCAACGACGGACGCAGATCGTGATGCGTCCTGGCCCGGCTTCATCGGGTGTGCTGGCGATACTGTAGAGCCGCACATGATGGCTCTGACCGAAATCATGGGGGCCGGCCAGGAGCACCGCGATGCTCTGGCCAATGCTGAACGTGAACCCTTTCTCGATGAGTTCCAGAGTCAGCTCCCGGACTTCCGCACGAGCCCCCGGCGGAGTCAGCGCTTCGTTGCCGACCAGCCGGGCATGGAAACGGATTCCAAGTTCCAGGTCCTCGAGCTTCATGACGTTCGACCTCCTTTCGAGTCGTTGCCCTAGTCCGAGCGGCCGCCGGAACCGCGCGGGCATGGACCGGGAGCGCAGCTGCAACCACAGGGCCCGGAACGCGACAGTGCATCGGCACCAGCGCCTTGGTCCATGCACTTAAGCCAGGCACGCTGAACCGCTGCCCAGATCAATGCCAGCCCGACCAGGATCAGGGGTGCGAGCCACAGCGCATTCATGTCTCACCCCCAATGCCGGCAAACCCCATGAAAGCGAGCGACAGAATCCCTGCCAGCACCAGCGTGATCGCTGTCCCCTGGGCCATGTCCGGGACGGCGCCAAGACGCAGCTTTTCGCGAATGCCGGCCATCAGCACCATCGCCAGGGTGAATCCGGCACCGGCTCCCAGGGCAAAGACCACCGACTCGACGAAACCGTAGCTGCGCTGGGTCTGAAACAGCGCCACGGCGAGAATGGCGCAGTTGGTCGTGATCAGCGGCAGGTACAGGCCCAGGGCCTGGAACAGGGCGGGGCTGGTTTTGCGTATGAACATCTCTACGAGCTGCACGGTGGATGCGATGACAACGATGAAGGCGATCAGCTCCAGATAGCGCGCATCCATTATCGTCAGCACCTGATGGATACCGTAGGCGCATAGCGACGCGATCAGCATCACGAAGGTCACGGCGGCGCCCATGCGCGAGGCGCTGTCCAGGCGACCGGATACCCCGAGGTAGGGGCAGATGCCAAGAAAGTAGGCGAGGACGAAATTGTTCACCAGCGCCGCATTGACGAACAGGCTCCAGAGTTCAGCATCGATCATGGGCGCGCTCCCTGCCGCGCAGGCGTCCGGCTGAGCCAGCGTGCTGCCAGGACGAGACCCGCCAGGGCGAAGAAGCCTCCCCCAGGCAGCAGCATCACCACCCAGGGTTCGAACCCTTGCGGCATCACCGTAATGCCGAACAGGGAGCCATTGCCGAGCAGTTCACGAAGCGAGCCCAGGGTGAGCAGGCACAGCACGAAGCCGCCGCCCATGCCCAGGGCATCCAGGGCCGCCGCGCCCGGTGGGCGGCGGGAGGCATGGGCCTCCATGCGGCCGAGGATCAGACAGTTCGCCACGATCAGCGGAATGAAGGCACCGAGCGCGCGATGCACGTCGATGGCGATGGCTTCGATCAGCATGTCGGTCACGGTGACGAAGGTGGCGATCACCAGGACGAACGACGCCAGCCGTACCTGAGCCGGGATGATCCGCCGCAGCGACGAAATCACCAGGGCCGATGCCAGCAGCACCGATGCAGTGGCGAGCCCCATGGTCAGGGCGTTGACGGCTGTGTTGCTGACCGCAAGCACAGGGCACATGCCCAGTGCCTGCACCAGGATCGGGTTCTGGCGCCACAGTCCGGCCTGGAACTGTTCCGCACCCGTGGTGGGCACGACCTCCTGCAGGCCCTCAGCCATCAGCTTCCTCCGCCAGTTCCGGGTAGGCCCCATCGAATGCCGGCAGCCATCGCTCAAGGCTCGAACTGACAATGCGCGCGACGGCCCGGACCGAGACGGTCGCACCGGTGATGCCGTCGATTTCCCCCGCTTCGGGTCGGGCGTTCGCTGCGATCTGCAGGGCACGGACACGGCCGCGGTCGTCGAACTTAAGCTCGAGTGCTTCGAATGCGGCGAGGAAGCGCGGATCGTCCACGATGCGTGCGCCCAGGCCCGGCGTCTCCCGGGATTCAAGCACACGCAACCCGAGCAGGTGCCGGCGCTCAGGGTCAAGGCCATAGATCAGGGCGATGCGGTCCTGGTAGCCCATGCCAGTGGCCGTGATCGCGATCCCCACGGGATCTCCGGCCTCATCGACGCCGAGAAAAAGCCCGGTGTCGGTGGAATCAGGCAGCACCTCGAAGGTTCCGTCGGGTCGCTCACGCAGCGCGTAGTAGTCCGCCGCAGTCGGCAGCACATCGAACACGGCACGGGAGAGCAGGATCAGCCGCTGTTCGGCGACACGCGGGCGCGTCAGTTCATGGACCGCCGCGATGCCGAGGCCGGCGACGAGGGCGATACCGACGAGCACGGTGTAGACCCTCCGTTCCGAGGACGTCCGCGCACCGGCCAGAACCGTCATGGGCCCCCTCCGGCAGCGCCATAGGGGCGCGGCTGAGTCCAACGATCGATATGGGGGGAGATCGCATTGCCGAGCAGGATGGCGTACATGACGCCCTCAGGCTGACCGCTCCACAGCCGTATCAGCACCACGAGCAGCCCGATCACGAGCCCATAGATCCAGCAGCCTGTGGCCGAAAGCGGCGAGGCCACCGGATCCGTCGCCATGAACCATGCGCCCAGCATCAGGCCACCGGAGAGCAGCATGAACGACGCACTCGGGTAGCGCTGCGGGTCGATGCCGTGCAGCAGTGAAGCGCAGATCGCGACCGTGAGGAGGATGGCTGCGGGGATCCGCCAGTTGGCAGCTTTGACCCAGACCAGGTAGAGCCCGCCCAGCAGCAGCAGCAGCGCACTGGTTTCGCCGAGGGAGCCGCTGGTGAAGCCCAGCGCAAGATCGAAGGTCGACGTTTCACCGCCGGCGAATTTCCAGTCGCCCAGGGGAGTGGGTCCGGTCAAGGCGTCGTAGCCGCCACTGTCCGGGGCGAGGAAGGGACCGGCCAGCGTCGCTTCCGGCAGGGTGACGAAGCGTTCTGCCGCCAGCGGCGCCAGCCAGGCGCCGGTCATGGCTGCCGGGAAGGCGGCCTGCAGGAAGACGCGTCCGACCAGCGCGGGGTTGAAGGCATTGCTGCCGAGGCCGCCGAACAGCGTCTTGCCTATCGCCATGGCCACGAAGCCGCCCATCGCTACCATCCACAGCGGCAGCGCGGGCGGCAGGGTCAGGCCGTAGATGAGCCCGGTGACCAGCGCCGAGCCGTCCGCAAGTGTGGACCCGGCTCCGCCCTCGAGCAGGCGCTCTGCTGCGAGGCAGGACAGCGTCGCCACGAGCAGCGTCAGCAGTGCGGCGAGCCCAAAGAGGTAGACCGCAAACACGCAGGCCGGAATCAGCGCGATCACCACGTGCAGCATGATCCACGCCACCGAAGTGCCGGCATGGACGTGGGGTGCCGGGGCGATGGTCAGCGGTGCGCGGAGGGTCATGGCTTCTCCTCCGTCACCTCGTGGGTGGCCAGCCGGCGCAGCTGTGCCTTGGCGGCCCGGAATTCCTGAACCAGGGGAATATGGGACGGGCAGACATACGCGCAGCAACCGCACTCGAAACAGGCATCGAGATGAAACTGCCGACGCATGGCCTCGACCTCACCGTGCCGGGCCAGCAGCCCGAGCTGGCAGGGGTTGAGGGTCATCGGGCAGGCCTGTACGCAACGGCCGCAGTGGATGCAGGGCTGGACCCGCGCAGCGCCGCTGTACTCGGCACTCGTGAACGCCACGAATCCGGAGATGCCCTTGGTGATGGGGACGTCCAGGCTGGCCAGCGGCTGTCCCATCATGGGTCCGCCCAGGAAGACCCGCGTGAGATCCACAGCCGTCCCCACATGCTCGAGTGCGAAGCGCAGCGGCGTGCCGATGGGAATGCGGTAATTGCCGGAGTCGAGTACGCCGGGTCCGGTGATGGTGACAACCCGCTCCTGAATGCCGCGCCCGAATGGCAGCAGGCGGCCGATCTCTGCGGCCGTCGCCACGTTGATGCAGAGTGCACCGACGTCGATGGGCAGTCCCCCGGCAGGTACCTCCACGCCGAGCAGCGCCCTGATCAGCAGTTTTTCTGCCCCCTGGGGATAACGGGTGGGCAGGAAGCTCGCCTGCAGGGACAACCCCTCCGGGGCCGCCGCCAGCACGGCTTCGCCGGCCTCGCGGCCATCCTCCTCGACGGCCAGAACTACCGCCTCGGCGCCGGTGGCCTTCAGCAGATACCGCACACCGAGCACCACATCAGCGGGTTGTTCGAGCATCACCCGATAGTCGGTGGTGAGCCAGGGTTCGCACTCGGCGCCGTTGATGATCAGCAGTCGCACTCGGCGATCCGGCGGCATGCGAAGCTTCGCATGGGTCGGGAATGCGGCACCCCCGAGGCCGACGATGCCTGCAGCCTGCACTGCGTTGATGATGTCCTCCGACGATGCCGAGGCCAGGTCGCAGGCTGCACCCGATGTCACCTCCTGGGTGGCGCCGGGGAAGGGTTCGAGATAGATGCCGGGAACCATGGCACCGGTGACGCTCGGCATGAGGGCGATGCGCTGCACCCGACCGGCGGCAGGAGCATGGACCGGGACCGACCGTTCGCCATCAGCACGCCCGAGGACTGAGCCCCGTTCCACTTCCGCCCCTTCCCGGACCACGGGCAGTGCCGGGCGCCCCGCATGCTGCAGCAGTGGCACCTCGAGCAGCGGTGCGAACGGAAACTGCCGAATCCGCTGTGTGCGCGTCTGCGCCTTGTGGGTGGCCGGTGTGATCCCGCCACGAAATGCCGATCGTCCCCACATCCGAGTTCCGCTCAGTTGTATTTGCGGCCGCGTTCGATCCAGCGCAGCACCTCCGGATCCGAACGTTCCCGGGGCAGTCCGGGATGAATGATGCGCTCGGTGCATCGCTCCGCGGCCTTCACCAGATCCCGATAGGGACCACCCCGGGGATTCTTGACGTACGCCTTGCGGTCCGGCCCATAGGCGAAGATCGCCGGATTCAGACGGGTACATTCGTCGCAGGCGGTGCACTGCTCACTGTCGATCCAGGGTGCCAGGTAGCCGTCGGCATCTTCCTTCGCATCGCCTTGTGGCTGACGCTGCTCGGAGTCATCGGGTTGGCGGGCATCAGAGCCTTGTGCTGGCGCTGCTTCGCCGTTGCCGCCAGCAAGTTGAAACAGGGATGCCGTGAGCTTCTCGATCAGCTCTCGCCGGATGGATTCGGTCATCTCCTCCCGCTGCTGCGCAGGCTCCGGCCGGCGCGCCGCGAGGGAGCGGAGCATGCGCCAGAAATCCCGTCGGTCTTCGCAGGAGGCCACCAGCGCGTCGGCCACCAGCAGCCGGCCGAGCTTGCCCTCCGGCAGCACGTGCCAGATGTAGGGGTACTTGCCTTCGCGATCGTCTCCGGAAAGCTCCAGGTACTCTGCCAGCGGCACCATGTCGTCGTGCCAGGCCTCCTCGGGGACAGTTCGAAAGTGCTTGCGGAAACGGCCCTCGCTGGCGGCGAAGTCGGCAAATGTCAGGGGCAGCTCCAGTTCGCGGTCGCGCTCGTGTTTGCGGTAGGTCAGTGCGTAGCTCGGCCAGTCCTCAGCCGGCGCCGGGTTGCCGCCAAGGTCGAGGCACTCGGCCACGGTCGCGCCCCGCTCCGGGTGGTAGCGGAAGAGGGGGTAGGCCCGCGACTCCACCGCGAGCTTGGCCTGGGCCGCCCCCGCATCGTCGGCGATGCCGTGCTCCGGCTGGCAGGAGGTGTAGCAGTTGAACAGCGCCGGTCGCCGACAGTTCAGGCCCTCGATGAAGCCCTCGATCATGTGGCTCGGGTGGGCGATGGTCGCCTGCATGACATAAGTCGTCCGGTGGGCGATGCCGATCAGGCCGAGTTCCTTGCGCACCTCCTGCTTGCCCTTGATCGATTCGCCGAATGCCGCCATGTCCGAAACCTGACCGAGGAAGCCGGACGTGCAGGCCTGGCCGCCCGTGTTCGAGTAGACCTGGGTGTCGAGGACCAGGACCTTCAGCGGCTTGCCGGACATCATGGCGCGGGAAAGGTTCTGCAGGCCGATGTCGTACATGGCGCCGTCACCACCGACGACCACCACCGGCGGGCACAGGGCGTACTCCTCGTCTGAGAAGTGGCGCCAGTCGAAGGTATCGAAGAAGGTCGAATCACGTGCCTCCACGTATTCGCCTGCAAGTTCCAGTTCCGCCTCGCGAATGGCCTTGAAGCCCTGCGCCATCTTCACCATGTGCCCTTCGAACACCCCGAGGGCCAGCGACGGGCTGTCCTGGAACAGGTGATTGGCCCAGGGATACGGATAGGGGTTGAAGGGGAAGGTGGAGCCCCAGACCGAGGAGCAACCGGTGGCATTGAGGATGCCCATCGCTGCGCGTCCCCTGCCCGTGGTCCCTTGCGTGTATTGCCAGCGCAATGTCCTGAGCCCTTCGATGAGACCCGTGATTCGCTTGATCCATTGCTGATCGATGTCCTGCGCTGCTCCCCATGATTCGCCCCGCGCCCGGGTAACGAGATCCTCGAGGCTCAGGGCTCCGTCTTCCCCCTCGGCAAGCCTCCCCATTCTGGACAGGTCCAGATCCGCCGTCAGGGACTCCCTGAGATGGCGCTCGAGACGAGTGAGGAGATCGTCGAGCCTTGCCACGTGAGCCTTGATGCGCGGCTGCATCAACGCTTCGACAGTGGCGATGAACAGCCGCAGTACGGTTTTCTCCGAACAGCCGAGGCAGGCGCCATCCCCGCTGGTGAAGGGCAGGTACACTTCCTTCTTCAGCAGGATGTGGTCGAGCACGCCGATGGCCTCGTCGAGGTTCTCGATCCGAATGAACTCGTCAGCTGTGCTCGGCAGGTCATGCCAGACGTCCCAGCGACCGCGCAGCAGGTCCACCGACTCGTCGGTCTGGGGAACCTCCTCGAGGGCGGCGTCCTCGCAGACGGCGATGCACTCACCACAACCCTTGCAGGTGTCCGGATTGATCGTGATGCTGAGCAGACCACCGCTGCCCTTTTCGTCCCGCTCCCGCAGTTCGTAAAAGGGCCGGGTGAGCGAGAACTGAAACGCCCCCAAGGCCTCCTCCAGCCAGCGAAACTCGGTGGCGAGTTGCGAACGCTGCGCCTTGTCTTCGGTCGCGGCCAGCTCTGCCTCGATGGCCTCGGAGATCAGCCCGCGGGCCGAATGTCCGGCTCCCGCCCCGTCGAACAGTTCCAGCGCCCTCGATTCCAGCGCCCGCACCGCCCGGGGCAGCAGCTGCGGCGCATGGCCGGCCCTGCGCACCCGGGAGACGGCGGTATCGAGGATCTCGGTGAGGCTGTTGACCAGTCCGGGAATCGCCGTGTCCGGGCACACCGTCCAGCACTTGCCGCAGGCGGTACAGTTCTCGGGCAGCCACTTCGGGTGCTGCGTACGAATCCCGGTCATGTCCCGGAACAGGGCGGTGGATGCCGGCATCAGGCTCAATGCCATGAACGGGTCGGCCAGGTTGGCATTGCCCTGACCGCGGGCGTAGAGGCTGCCGGTCTCGGCCCAGAAACGCTGGATGTCGGTAAGCGGCGCCCGGCTCTGGGGCAACTCCCGCACCCGGATCGGCACGGCCGGGACACCGGGGCCGGCGCCCTCGGTCGCGGGCAACGGCTTCTCCAGCACCTCAGCAAGCTCGTCGAAGCCGCGGCGGATCACGCTCAGGTTGTCGTCCACCACGCGGGCACCGAGCCCGCCGAATTTCCGCTCGAGGCGATCACGCATGGCATCGAGCAGGCGCTCCTCGTCAAGTCCATGCTTCTCAAGCAGGTCCGTCGCGGCGAAGAACGCACCCTGGAACGCGATGCCCTGCATGCGCAGCTGCAGCTCCGGGTCCGTCGCCTCTTCACGGGCGATGCGAAATGCATCCACATAGCACAGTCGAATGTTCTGCTTCACGATCCGCCTTCGATACCTCTCAGGTATGCGCTCCCAGACCGCTGCCGGCGTGCCGGCATCGGCCTGGATGATCAGCAGTCCGCCGTCCCGCAGTCCCGCCAGGGCATCACTGTGGTTGAAGACGTTGGGATCCGGAGACAGCACCACGTCCACGTAGGCGTACTCACCGTTGATCCGGATGGGTTCAGGCGCTGCGGCGAGGTAGAACGTGGTGGGCTGGCCCTTCTTTTCGGAGCCGTACTTGGGGTTGGCCTTGATGTGGTAGCCCAGCAGATCGAAGAGGGTCGTGGCCAGATGCTTGCCCGTCGTGATCGCTCCCCAGCCGCCGATGGAGTGCATGCGCAGGGTCAGGCAGTCTGCGGGCATCAGGTTCGGATTCTCGCTGCCCTTCACCGTCAGGGACGCAAGCTCCGGGTAGTCGCGGGCGAGCCGCTCCTGCTCGATCTGCTCTTTCGGATGCAGGGGCGTCTCCCGCAGGAAGTCGATGCCCAGGTAGAACATTTTCCGCCCGGCCCCGTCCGGGAGCATGTTCTCCACGGCCCCGATCAGATCCCCCGGTGCCAGATCGCGACTGCCCAGCCCGAATGACGCGGAATAGACCTCGGGCAGGTCCGCAAAGCGGGTATAGGCCGGCAGGTCGATGTGGGGCGCATGACCCTCGCGGCGGCCGTTCTCGATGCACTTGCCCAGCACCGCCCGGATCTCCCGCGCCAGCGGCAGATCGGCCGCCAGGGGCTGATCGAGGCGCTCGAGCACGGTGACGCCCCGCCTGCCTTTCAGCACGGCGGCAAGCAGGTCCCCCGGAAACGGTCGAAACATCACCAGGTCGATCACGCCCACCTTGATGCCCCGGTGCTGCCGCAGGTAGTCCGCCACCGCCTCGGCTGTCGGAATGAGGCTGCCCTGGCCCAGCAGAAGATAGTCGGCATCCTCGACCCGATAACCGAGCAGGCGGTCGTAGCGGCGCCCGGTCAGCGCGGCGAACTCGGCGAACGCCTGGTCCGTCAGCGCCGCAATGTGATCGAAGAAGAACGGCCGCTGGGCGGCGACGCTCTGCATGTAGGCATCCTGGTTCTGTACCACCCCGGCCATCACCGGATTATCCACGTCCCAGAGTTCCGGCACCCGCCGCCGCGTCTTGCCGAAGAGCATGCGCTGGGCCGGTGTGGGGCAGTCGATCAGGTCTTCGGGAAGCCCAAGATACTCGGCCACCAGTTCCCTCTCCGGGACCAGCAGGGATTCCAGCAGGTGGGTGGTGAGGAAACCGTCCTGGGCGACGATACCGGGTGTGAGGGCCAGCTCAGCAATGCGATGGGCGATCAGGTTGAGGTCCGCTGCGTGCTGGGCATTCTTCGCGAACAGCTGGAAAAAGCCGGTGTCATCGACACAGTGGTAGTCGTCGTGGCCGGCATGAACGTTCAGGGTCGCCTTGGTCATGGCCCGGCAGCCGATGTTCAGGACATAGGTCAGTCGTTTGCCCACCGCCGCATAGAGGGACTCGTGCATGTAAGCGATGCCCTGGCCCGATGAGAAGTTCGCCGAACGCAGCCCGGTCATGGACAGGCCTGCCGTCACGGCGGCTGCGGCGTGCTCGCCTTCCGGTTCGATGAAGATCAACGGCCGGCCGGCGATGTTCAGGTGGCCTGCGGCGGCGGCCGCAGCCCATTCCTCGCCCATCTGTGTGGAGGGCGTGATCGGATAGGCACCGGCAGCGTCGCTGGCCTCCTGCTCGCAGGCGATCACCGCGCTATTGCCATCGAGCGCAGCCCGTATGCCAGGGTACTTCGCTTCCGGCGCCTTGCGCGTCATTCTTGCTCTACTCATGAAAGCTCCTGTTGGCCCGGGTCCGACCGTTCAGTCGGCCATCACGGGCTGATCCCCGCGCCGGCGTGGCCGCATCGCTTCTAGTCCCAGGTGTGGGCGCCCCGACTCGATCCAGACGATCGCGCCGGTCGGGCAGCGGTCGATCGCTGCCCGGGGTGGCTCGGCCGGCGCCGTTGTGATCCGCCGAGGCAGGCCTTCCTCCATCTGCAACCAGGCTGGCGCATCCTTGGCGCACTTGCCGCAGGCCGTGCAGGCGACCCGGCAGACACCGAGCAGGTCGTTGCCCGTCTCCGGATTGCTGCAGGCCACCCAGAGAGGATTCGATTCGGACACCAGCCGGAACAGATCCTTGGGGCAGGCCCGGACACAGTCGCCGCAGGCCGTGCACAACGCTTCGTCGACCACAGGCAGGCCGTGGGCGTTCATCCGTATGGCGTCGAAGTCGCAGACGCGTTCGCAGTCGCCATGGCCGAGGCAGCCCCAGGCGCAGGCCTTGCCGCCTCCAGCCACTTCGGTGGCAGCAGCACAGGTCGGCTCGCTCAGGTAGCAGGCCAGCAACGGCGCAACATCGCGCCCCCCCGCACAGGCGAGGCGCGCCACGCGCCGGTCGGCTAAGCCAACGTCGACTCCGAGGAAGACCGCAATGCGTTCGCGCATCTCTGATGGGCTGACGGAGCAGGAGGCCGGAGATGCGGCACCGGCGACGAGCGCTTCGGCAAAGGCCCGGCAACTGGGATAACCACAACTGCCACAGTTAATGCCCGGCAGGGCCTCGGTGACCGCGGCGAGGCGCGCGTCCTCAGTCACCCTGAGCCGTCGATCGGCAAGCAACAACAGGCTCGCCAGTGCGGCAGCCAGCAGGGCAAGAATCGCTGCGGCAGCAAGGATGGTCATGACGAATCTGCCCCTGGGATGACGAAGGCAAACCCGCGAGGCGCCAGGCAAACGCCTGAGCCCTGGCCACTGGATGCTTCGCCCATGGGATCAATGGCCTGCTCCACTGCGACCCCTTCCATGCTCGCCTCCCTTTACGGCATGTTGCCTGATGAGCACAGCCTGCATCGCGAGGGGGATGCAGGCCCATTCCTGCCGATGATGAAACAGGCTCGAGCAGACAAACGCCAGCTTATCCCGAGACAGGCTCGAAACCCGCGACCACCTTAATGGCGTAGCGGACGCTGATGCTTGACCAGGATCAACGATTCACCAGTGAAGCAGATTGCAGCAGCGGATGCCGACCACGAAGCCCGCCCTTGGGTTGTTCCTGCCGCCGAATACATCAGACATCACCCCCTGCACGACCGACCGCTTGTCGCCGGTGGTAGGTTAGAATAAGCGTCGCTATCCGCTGTCATCGAGGACCCTGATGTTCGCTTTTGCCTTCGGTCTCGCCACCCGTGCCCGGGATGGCTCTCTGCTCGACGTCTACTATCCGCTGCCTGTGTTCCAGCCGGAACCGGCCATCGCAGCCGCACTGAGCGCGGCTCCCGGCGGCGGCAAACATGGCGTCGTGGGTCTCACGGACCCTGATCTCGAAAGCTTGGCCAGAGCATTTGATGCGGCAGGCGCTGATGATCTCGCGCGTACCGCCCGGGGATGCCAGGGCAGCTTCGGTCCCTGCGTGCTCACCGTGTTGGAGCAGGATGCCAAGATCGAGCACATCGCCGAGGCCTACCTGAAGCTGCATCTGCTGTCCTGGCGCCGCTGCCTGCCCAACAGCCTGAACCTGGACGGCATCTTCGCCGTCCTGCCGAACGTGGCGTGGACCAGCGCCGGTCCGGTAGCGCTCGCAGACGTCGGCACACGTACCCTGAATGCCCGAGCTCGCGGTGAATCGCTGAAGGTCTACGGCGTGGACAAGTTCCCACCGCTGCTCGACTACGTCGTCCCAAGCGGAGTGCGCATCGGCGACGGGAGCCGCATTCGCCTCGGCGCCTACCTCGGTGAGGGCACCACGGTCATGCACGAGGGCTTCGTCAACTTCAATGCCGGGACGGTCGGTCCCGGCATGATTGAAGGTCGCATTTCTCAGGGTGTGATCGTCGGCGCCCACTCCGATCTCGGCGGCTCGTCGAGCACCATGGGCACCCTCTCCGGCGGCGGCACGGAGCGCATCAGCATCGGCGAGAACTGCCTCATCGGCGCCAATGCCGGCACCGGCATCGCCCTGGGCGATCGCTGCATCATCGAGGCCGGTCTCTACATCACGGCCGCAACGCCAGTGGCGCTGCTCGCTGCCGACGGCACGGACGTGAAGGTCGTCAAGGCGCGGGAGCTGTCCGGGCAATCCGACCTGCTGTTCCTGCGCAACGGCCGCAACGGCCGGGTGGAGTGCCGCAGCAACCGCACCGCAGTGCAGCTCAACGAGGACCTCCATGCCCACAACTGAAGCCGGCGGACAGGCGAGCGCAGTGGTCGAGCTCGCCCGGCAACTGATCCGACGCCCTTCAGTGACGCCAGAGGACGCCGGTTGCCAGGAGCTGCTCGCGGAACGCCTGTCCGCGCTGGGCTTCTTCATCGAACCCATGCGCTTTGGTGAGGTGGACAACCTCTGGGCGCATCTGGGCAACAGCGGCCCCATGCTGGTCTTCGCTGGCCACACGGACGTGGTACCCACTGGCGCAGTCGATGCCTGGAACCGACCACCCTTCGGTGGCGAGATCGCCGACGGTATGCTGCACGGCCGCGGGGCCGCCGACATGAAGGGCAGTCTCGCGGCGATGGTGGTCGCCATGGAAACCCTGCTGGCAGAGGGTCGTCCCCTTAAGGGTCGAATCGGCTTCCTGATCACCAGTGACGAAGAGGGTCCGGCCCGGGAGGGAACCGTCCGTGTGATGGAAGCCCTGCTGGCAAGGGGCGAAAAGATCGACTGGTGCGTAGTAGGAGAGCCTTCAAGCGGTGAGGTTCTCGGCGATCTGATCCGCGTCGGCCGGCGCGGGTCCCTCAATGGGTACCTGAAGGTACGAGGCATTCAGGGCCATGTGGCCTATCCCCATCTGGCCCGCAACCCGGTGCATCAGGCCCTTGCTCCCCTGCACGAGCTGGCCTCGCGGCAGTGGGACGCGGGCAACGCGTTCTTTCCGCCCACATCGTTCCAGATCGCCAACATCAGCGCCGGAACCGGCGCCAGCAACGTCATTCCCGGCCACCTGGATGTCATGTTCAACTTCCGCTTCTGCACCGAACAGACAGCCGAAACCTTGCAGACGGAAGTGGAGGCCGTTCTTGACGCTGCCGGACTCGACTATGCACTCGAGTGGCAGCTGTCCGGGCAGCCCTTCCTCACCGAACACGGCCAGCTCGTGGAGGCCGTCTGTGCGACCCTGTTGGAGGTCTCAGGCAGCGAGCCTGAACTCTCCACCGGCGGCGGCACCTCCGACGGTCGTTTCATCGCCCCTCATGGTGTAGAACTGGTGGAACTCGGCCCCTGCAATGCCACCATCCACCAGATCGACGAGTGCGTGCCCATAGCCCAGCTCGAACTTCTGGCCCAGGCCTACGCGGGCATCGCCCGCCGCCTGCTGACATGAGAGCCGACACACCCGTATCGCATCAGGGCAGGCTGGCCGCCACCGCAGCGCTGACATTGCTGATCCTGCTGGGCCTGATCACCGGCCTGTTCGTGCTGCTGCTGTTCACCCCGGCGGGCATCATCAGCATGGGGCTGGAGCGCAGCGGCGTCGATGCCCGCCTGCTGGCGCCGTCCGGGCGGGTTCATCGCGGCCGCGGCCAGGTCCTGATCGAGAGCCAAAACTGGGGCGAGGTGAGCTGGCAGCTGCAACCCGCTGGGCTGTTGCGTGGCCGCCTGGAGCTGGACTTCACCATCCACGGCAGCGGCTATGAGGCCGAGGCCAAGGCTCATGTCGGTCTGAGACGGCAATTCGTCACCGGGATCGAGGGCCAGCTTAGCGAGTCCGGCCTGCGCACCCTGCTCCAACCCTACGACATCTATCCATCCGGCGGATTCACGCTCACCAACGGCCACGTGGAGGTACAACGGGACCGGCTTGCCGCCGTCCACGGCGACGGCCACTGGAGCGGTGGATTCGTGCGATACTTCCTCGGAGGCCAGGGATGGACCGTTGAATTTCCACCCCTGGATGCCCACCTGCGTCTGGTAGACGGTCAACCGCTGCTCGTGGTCCTCGACCCGGCTGGGGACGAACTGCTCGACGTCCGCCTGGACCTGGACGGCTGGGCCCACTTGCGCATCCGCTATCGCTTCATCGCCATGGCGGGTTTCCCCTGGCCGGATGGCCCGGCGCCGGACACGATCCTGATCGAGCTTTCGGAGCGGGTGCTGTGACCACCAAGGCGACGGCACTGCGGGGCGCCCCTTACCAGGACCAGGACCAGGACCAGGACCAG
>SLTB01000260.1 GCA_007130155.1 Pseudomonadales bacterium | reverse complement strand
CCGCGACGAAAACACTCTGTTTCCGCCGCTGGCCTATCCCGATTCTGGCGGGTTCTCGCTCGCCCTGGCTTGCTCTTCCTTCAACCCGTAGCTACGGCTACGACTTTCAGTCCAGAGCGGCACCAGAACGGCTGCGAACCTCGCCAGCTCTCGGGATGCTGGTGAGATTTCCCGGCTAGGCCTCAGGCGGGCGAAGGCCGTGGGAGCCCCATTGGGGGCGATGGGCATCTCGCGGGGCCTTTTAGTTCAACGAGTTAGCCATTTTTACGGAAGGGGTTGGACAGGCAACCACGCTCATCCCGCCAGAGCGCGATCGGTAATGAGACCGATGAGAATGGCGATGCCCGCAGCGTTATTGCTGCGGAAGGCGCGGAAGCAGGCATCGAGGTCGCGGCCGCGGATCAACCACTGCTGCCAGACACACAGGCCTGCGGCTACGGCGACTCCGAGGAAGTAGGCCACTCCATAGTCGAGCCTGTCGCCGAGCAGCAGCAGCGACAGCAGGAAGGCCGCCTGCAGAATGCCAATCATGAGTCGGTCGAGTTCACCGAACAGGATGGCGGTGGATTTGATGCCCACCTTAAGGTCCCAGGGCCGGTCCACCATGGCGTACTCGGTGTCATAGGCCACGGTCCACAGCAGGTTGGCGACGAACAGCAACCACGCTGCCTCCGGGACGGTGCCCGTCTCGGCGGCGAAGGCCATGATGATGGCCCAGGAAAAGGCTGCGCCGAGGAACAGCTGCGGCAAGTGGGTCAGGCGCTTGGTGAAGGGGTAAAGCGCAGCCAGCGCGACGGCCACAATTGCCAGAAGGATCGTCAGAAGATTGGTGAACAGCACCAGGATGAAGGCCAGCCCCACCAGCGCAGCGGCCAGGATGAGGGCCTCGCTGGGGCGGACCCGGCCTTCGGGCAGTGGGCGGCGCTGAGTCCGTTCGACGTGGCCGTCGAAGTCGCGATCGGCCCAGTCGTTGATGACGCAGCCGGCGGAACGGGTCAGCACGACACCGAGGATGAAGATCACGAGATTGCCTGTGCTTGGGATCCCGTCTGCCGCCACCCACAGTGCCCACAGGGTGGGCCACAGCAGCAGGCCGATCCCCACCGGGCGGTTCAATCGGGTGATTTCGAGCCATGCTGGCAGCCGATCCCGGACGCGTTCGAGCAAGGTTTCTTCGTACACCATGATCTACTCCAAACCCCGCAGATTGCTGATCCTGTCCTGTCCAGGAGTCGCCGAGTCTGACGGTTTCCTTTTGCGCTCGCGCAAGCCCTCATGGCGCCGCCGCTGTAGCGGCCCACCCGGAAATCGGGCGCTGCTGCCCCATCCATGGATGACCGCGTGTTCCAGAATAGTCTAGCCTGGAGCGTGGCGCTCAACGCCGAAGTACTCCGGGCCGTTATGCCGGTTTCTGGATGACGCCAAGCGGCTCAGCCAAGTCCGCGAGGGTCTCTCGCAAAAGCAGAGGCTCGCCGTGAATCGTGAACACCGTGGCGCGGCACAGGTTGCCATCGCGATCGCTTCCAAAACGGCGCAGCACCTTTGCCGCTCCTGGCCTGAGTCGTCTGCCCAGGAACAGCAGATCCATCAGCGGCCGGTCGCCCAGGCGTTTCAGAGCGCGTTGAAGCTGCTGCGCATCCGCCGGTACGACGGTCCGGGCGAGGAGTCGGACCCGCCCCGCCGCCCGCAGTTGAATCTCCCTGCACCAGTAGCCACCGCGGTGCGGTCTTCCCAAGAGGAGGGCCTCGCCGGCTTGGGGTTGCTGCCAGCCTTCTCCGGTGCGAACGACCCGAACCGTGCCGAAGCGCGCTGCGAGGGCCTGGGTCATGGACCCATCCGTGCGCAGCAGCGCGATGTCCTCATCATCGGCGCGTTGCGCGCGCAACAGGGCGAACAAGGTCCCGGGTGTGCTCGGCAAGGATGGGCTGGTGTTCATGGCGGCGGCACTGTGCTGGAAGCGGTCATGGCTGGCAATACCTGGACTCAACGCCCTAATCTGGAATAGAAATCAACTTGTTGATTTGTTTGGGGTTATTAAGGTCTGACGCTGGGACTCACAGGCTGATGATGGATCCCCCATGCGGACGAAGCACGCGCGCCTTCAGAAGCGGGCTGCGAACGCCACCGCTTCCTTTCACGACAGCGCCAAGCACCCTGGTGGACTGCTTCAGGCTGCGGAACTTGCCGGGAAGTCGTCCGGCGCCTCCCGTTTCGCATTGATTTCCGACCTTCGGATCAGTAGTTTACACGCCCTTCGCAACCGCTCCCGGAGTTCGGCATGAAGAAGTGGCAATGCATCGTCTGTGGCTGGATCTATGACGAGGCTGAAGGCTATGAGGACGAGGGTATTGCACCCGGCACGGCTTGGGAGGACGTCCCCGATGACTTTGTGTGCCCAGAGTGCGGCGTCGGCAAGGACGACTTCGAGATGATCGAGGTCGGTTGAGCCGTTACGTTTCGGCTACGTCTCAGCGGCGCCCCTCCAACGTCGTCAGCACCGGTGCCGGCATGGCAATCTGCCTTAAGCCCCGCCAGCCCGATCTGTCCGGTCCAATTGCGCTCGGCACCTGCGCCCGTTAGGTTAACTCCTTTTCTCGGCGCGGAAGTCCCATGAGCCTCACCGCTCGCATCCTCATTGGCATGGCTGCCGGGTTCATATTAGGGTCCCTGGTTCATGCCATGGGGCTGGATCCTGACGGGTTCCTGCGGGCCTTTGTCGTCGATGGCGTACTCGACGTTGGCGGACGTATTTTCATTGCCTCGCTGCAACTGCTGGTGGTGCCACTGGTGTTGGTGTCCCTGGTGTGCGGGGCCAGCAACCTCAGCGATGGTGCCGCGCTGGGCCGGCTGGGTGGCAAGACGCTGGCGCTGTATCTCTTGACGACGGCGAGCGCTATCAGTCTGGCTCTCCTGGTGGCGCTGATCGTCCGGCCTGGTGCTGGCGTGGACGCTGAAACGGACGTGGTCTTCGAACCGCGACCCGCGCCTAGCTTCAAGGAAGTCATTCTCGACATTTTCCCCACCAATCCGGTGGCGGCGATGGCCGAGGGTTCCATGCTTCAGATCATCATTTTCGCCCTGCTCTTCGGCTTCGCGGTGGCGCGGGCCGGCGCTGCGGGCGTGCGCATCAAGTCCATGTTCGAGGATCTCAACTCGGTGATCATGCGCCTGGTCACCATCCTGATCTGGCTCGCGCCCTATGGCGTTTTCTGCCTCATGGCGACCCTGTTCGCGACCATGGGCTGGGGTGAGATCGGCTCTCTGGCAGCCTACTTCTTCACTGTGGTGGGTGTGCTTTTTCTGCATGTCACGTTGGTTTACCCGCTGCTTCTTGTGCTGCTGGGTCGGGTTTCGCCGCGCATCTTCTTCCTGAAAATGCGCGAGCCCATGCTGGTGGCATTTTCCACATCCTCCAGCGGCGCCACGCTGCCGGTGACCTTGGAGACCGTGCGCGCCAGGCTCGGGGTGCGCAACGAAGTGGGTTCGTTCACCGTCCCCCTGGGCGCGACCATCAATATGGATGGCACCGCTATCATGCAGGGCGTAGCAACGGTGTTTATCGCCCAGTACTACGGCATCGATCTGGGCCTGCCGCAATACCTCATGGTTATTCTCACGGCGACCCTGGCCTCGGTAGGTACCGCTGGGGTGCCTGGCGTCGGCCTGATCATGCTGACCATGGTGCTGCAGCAGGTGGGCCTGCCGGTGGAGGGCATCATGCTCATCATCGGCGTCGATCGTCTTCTCGACATGATGCGCACTGCGGTGAACGTCGCCGGCGATGGCATGGTGGCAACAGTCGTAGGGCGAAGCGAAGACAAGCTCGATCTGCAACGCTTCAACGACATGAATGCATCGGTGGACGACGAGGACGAGAAGGTGCCGACGTCAGCGGCGTGACGATTCAATGCCGGCTGCGCACGCGGGGCTACCGGCAAATCCTGCGTTGCGCTCTGTTTGGGTGCTGTTGCGCGCCTTCCCTGGCGCGCAGCCTGCGGGCGCACTGCGTGCGACCCGATTCGCTCCCGGTGAATCGGTCGACGTACTGTCGATTACGCCTGCGCGCCCAAACTGTCGCGCGCCTTGTCTTTAGCGGCATCTCCACGCCCTCGCTTCGCGCATCGGTGAGACATGCGGGCTAGTACACTGGCACTTCGCTGGACGTTGCATGTTTACGCATGGGCATACTGGGTACGGCTGCCGAGCCAGCGGTCGATAATGCGCTCCGCCTGGGCAGAATCCTCGCTCAACAGGGTCTGGGCGCGGGCCTGGACCTCCGGAAGCAGGTGCCGGTCCCTGACCAGATCAGCCACCCGCAGGTCCACCAGCCCTGTCTGGCGGGTGCCGAGCAGCTCGCCAGGACCGCGCAGCTCCAGATCCTTCTCTGCGATCACGAAGCCGTCGTTGGATTCCCGCATCACCCGCAGGCGCTCTCTTCCACTTCGGGACAGCGGCGGCTGATAGAGCAGGACGCAGTGGCTTGCGGTGGCACCACGACCGACCCGGCCTCGGAGCTGGTGCAGCTGGGCGAGGCCGAGCCGCTCGGCATTCTCGATCACCATCAGCGAAGCGTTGGGTACGTTCACGCCAACTTCGATCACCGTGGTCGCCACCAGCAGGTCGATGTGGCCGGCCTCGAAATCGGCCATGACTCGGGCTTTTTCGTCACTCTTAAGGCGCCCGTGCACGAGACCGATGCGCAGATCGGTGAGCTCCTCGCCAAGCAGCTTGGCGGTGTCCTCCGCGGCCTGCGCTTCCAACGCTTCGGACTCCTCGATCAGCGTGCATACCCAGTAGGCCTGACGCCCTACGCGACAAGCGGCACTGACCCGCTCGATCACTTCCAGGCGTCGCTCCTCAGCGACGACGACCGTGGTCACCGGAGTCCGTCCTGGTGGCAGCTCATCCAGTACCGACAGTTCCAGGTCCGCATAGGCGCTCATGGCCAGGGTGCGGGGGATGGGTGTGGCTGTCATCACCAGCTGATGGGGAACCTGACCGGCCTGTTCGCCCTTGGCCCTCAGGGCGAGACGCTGATGCACACCGAAGCGATGCTGTTCGTCGATGATCACCAGCGCCAAGTCGTTGAAGTCGACCCCACCTTGGAAGAGGGCATGGGTGCCGATGACCAGGGTGGCGGCTCCTGACGCCACGCGTTCCTCCTGCTCCCTGCGTTGGGCGACGCGTTGGCGGCCAGTGATGAGGGCAGTGCCCAGGCCGAGGGGCTCCAACCAGGGGCCGAGGGTTCGCGCATGCTGCTCGGCCAAGAGCTCAGTGGGTGCCATCAGTGCGGCCTGGGTACCGGAACCGGCGGCGATCAGGGCGGCGGCGGCTGCGACCACCGTCTTCCCGGAGCCGACGTCCCCCTGCAGCAGCCGCAGCATGGGGACGGCTCTCGCCAGATCCGCAGCGAGCTCACCAATGACCCGATCCTGGGCGCGGGTAAGCGGGAAGGGCAGCGCTTGGCGAAAGCGTTCGAGCAGATCATCCGTCAGAGGCAGGGAGCGCGCGGTCATGTCCTGCATGCGGCGGCGGGCCCGCAGGAGGGATAGCTGGTGCGCCAGCAGTTCGTCCATCGCCAGAAGCTGCTGGGCGGGGTGGCTTCCGGCTTCCAGCGCGGCCAGGGAAACCTCGGGCGTGGGGCCATGGAGGAGCTTCAGGGCGGCGACGATATCCGCGTCAAGGTCATCGGAATGCTGTCCCGGGCTGTCGCCCTCCCTCGCATCGATCAGGCCGAGCGCCTGGCTACAAAGGCTGCGCAACCTTTGCTGGCTGACTCCCTCGGTCACCGGATAGACCGGCGTCAGTCGATCGGCCAGCGGCGCCGCGACACTGCCGATCACCCGGTACTCGGGATGATAGAGTTCGAGACCGGTGGCGCCGCTGCGTGCTTCACCGAAGCAGCGCACCCGTGTACCTGGCGCGAGCTGATTGCGCTGGGCGTTAGAGAAATGAAACAGCCGCAGCGACACCGTTCCGCTGCCGTCCTGAACCCGACAAAGGAAACTGCGGCGACGACCGAAGACTACGTCGGCTGCCAGTACGGTACCTTCGATGACGGCGCTGGCGCCGGGCCTCAGGCTGCCGATGGGCGTGATCCGGGTGCGATCTTCATAGCGCGCGGGTAGATGGAACAGAAGGTCCTGGATGCAGCAGATGTCGAGTCTGGCCAGTCGCTCCGTCAGCTGACTGCCTACCCCGCGCAGGCGCGTGACCGGATCCTTGAGCCGGGCGGGAGCGACGGGTGCAGGGCGGCTCGGTGTCATGGCGGCGCCATTGAATCAGGAAACGCGAGGAGTCTAACCGGATGAAGACATCAGTGCTGGCCAGTCGACGCATCGCCATGATCGGCCTGGGTGATCTCGGAGCGGCCGTGGCCACCAGGCTGGTGGATCGGGGGGCCCGAGTGATCGGTGTCCGCCGTGGCACCGACGCCCCCCGAGGTGTTGAGCTGCTGCGGGCGGACCTCGGTGACCCGGGGTCCCTCGCTGCATTGCCTGCGGACATCGAAGGGATGGTCGTCAGCATTACGCCTGATCGCTACGATGTCGAGGGCTACCGCAACACCTATCTGGCTGCGGCCGAGAATCTGGCGGTGGCCCTGGCCGATCGTCCCATCGTCCGTGCCCTCTGGGTGTCCAGTACCAGTGTCTATGGCTCCGCCGAAGCTGCATCGGCGGACGTGCAGGCGAAGGAAGGCCACGCCGCTGCCGAACTCGACGAATCGTTCCCGGCGGTCCCGGAAAGTGACCGCGGCAGGGTCCTGCTCGAAGCCGAGCGGGCGCTGGCGGCTGGCGGCTGGCCGGTTACCGCAGTGCGGCTGGCGGGCATCTATGGACCCGGGCGAAGTGCCCTCATCGAACGGGTCCGTCAGGGCCGAGGCGTGCCGGCCGCGCCTGTGCAGTGGACCAATCGCATTCATCGCGACGATGCGGCCGATGCTCTGGTGTTTCTACTGGAGCAGGCTTTTGCCGGCACTGATTTGCCGGATGCGGTGATCGGCAGTGACGGTGCCTCGGCGCCGCGCCATGAAGTGCTGGCCTGGCTGGCGGACCGCCTGGGTGTGGAGCTGACGGCGGTGGACGATGATGGCGGCCGTTCCCCAAGCCGACGATTGCGGCCGCGGGTACTGCAGGAACTCGGCTTCCGCTGGCGCTATCCGGACTATCGGTCCGGTTATGCGGCGATGCTCGAAGCAACCCATCGTTAGTAATGGACCAAGGGCCCTGGCGCGGGTTCCGAAGTGAACTCCAGATCGATGAGGAATACGCTGAGTTTGACGATGTGGGCGAGGCTGCCTCCGGCCGCTTCGGCAGCCGCCTTGAGGTTATCGAAGACCTGATCGAGGGCATAGAGAACGCCCTCTCAACCGGCTGTTTCTTCTGTGGGAGCGCGCATTGCGCGCGATCAGAACCGGCAGGCGCTGCTTCCATCCATCGCGCGCAATGCGCGCCCTCGCGGGCTCAAGCCGTTTGCTCAGCCGGCCAGATTGAGGATGGCTTCCACTTCCACGGAGGCGCCCTTGGGCAGGGCGGCGACGCCGATGGCGGCCCGGGCCGGGTAGGGGGCGGTCAAGCGTGCTTCCATGGCGGCGTTGACGCGGCCGAAGTGCGCAAGATCGATGAGGAATACGCTGAGTTTGACGATGTGGGCGAGGCTGCCCCCGGCCGCTTCGGCGACCGCCTTGAGGTTATCGAAGACCTGATCGATTTGGGTGTCGATGTCGCCGCTGATGAGTGCGCCGGTGGCAGGGTCGAGGGGAATCTGCCCCGATAGAAACACCAGGTCCCCGCATCTGACGGCCTGAGAGTAGGGGCCTATGGCCGCCGGCGCGGCGTCAGTATGGATGGGCTCGAAGGGCCGTTTCATGGCGGGACTCCGGTGGATGATTCAAGGGCGATTGGGCGCGCTGGACGCGGTGATTCATTCCGAAACCTTCAGGTTCCAAAGGTTAGTTTTTGCTGCGCGATAGGCCGTTTACGCTCGGCAGGGCTCGCAGTCGGCGCATGATCCGGGCGAGATGGACGCGATCGCGTACGTTCAAGCCCACGCTTACGGTGGACAGGCGCGGATTGCGCTCTTCGGTATTGATCTTCTGAATACTGGCGTCGAGTGTGGTCATGAGGGCGGCCACTTCGGCGATGACGCCCTTCTGGGGTACCACTTCCAGGCGCAGCTCGGCTGAGAACTCACCCACCACCTTGTCTGACCAGCGTACAGACTGCAGGACTTCATCGCGCTTCTTGCGCAGCTCGCCAAGGTTGCGACAGGTGTCCCGGTGGATGACCAGTCCTCGGCCGGAACTGATGTGGCCGACGATGGGATCCCCTGGCAGCGGGTAGCAGCACTTGCCATAGGTCACCACCATGCCTTCGGTGCCACGAATCGCCAGTGTGCCGCCACCATGCTGCACGGAGAGGCTGCCGTCGTCGCCGGCCTCGGCGCTGGCGTCGTCGACACGAGTCAGTCGACGGGCGATGAGGTAGGCCATGCGGTTGCCCAGGCCGATGTCCTCGAGCAAATCATCGAGGCGCTTGAATCCGAGCTCTGCCAGGGTCGCTTCGATGCGCTCCTCCGATACCTCCTTCAGCGACGTATCGGCATTGGCCAGGGAGCGGTTCAGCAGGCGCCGGCCCAGACTTCGGGACTCCGCCACCTTCTGGGTCTTCAGGGCATGGCGAATGGAGGAGCGCGCCTTGCCGGTGACGACGAAGGACAGCCAGTCGGGATTGGGTCGGGCGTCCTCTGCAGTGATGACTTCCACGGTCTGCCCGCTCTGGAGTTGGGTGGAAAGTGGGGCCAGGCGGCGGTCCACCCGGCAGGCGACGCAGGTATTGCCGATGTCGGTGTGCACGGCATAGGCGAAATCAACCGGCGAGGCACCCTGGGGCAGCTCCAGAATTCTTCCCTTGGGTGTGAACACGTAGAGCTCGTCCGGGAACAGGTCGGTTTTCAGGTGCTCGATGAACTCCATGGAGTCACCGGCACGTTGCTGCAGCTCGAGCAGGCCCTTTACCCACTGCCGGGCGCGAGCATGGCTACCGGTCGCAGTGGCGCCCCCGCCAGCGGTACCTCCGCCAGCCTCGTCTTCTGACTTGTAAAGCCAGTGGCCGGCGATACCGTTGTTGGCCACCGCATCCATCTGATGGGTGCGGATCTGAATTTCTATGGGCACGCCGTGCATGCCGAACAAGGTGGTGTGCAGGGACTGGTAGCCATTGGCCTTGGGAATGGCGATGTAGTCCTTGAAACGTCCAGCCAGTGGTTTGTAGAGATTGTGAACGGCGCCGAGTACCCGGTAGCAGGTATCGACTTTGTCGACCACGATGCGGAATGCGAACACGTCCATGATGTCGGCGAAGGATTTCCGCTTCTGCTTCATCTTGCTGTAGATGGAGTACAAATGTTTCTCGCGGCCGATCACGGTGGCTTCCAGCTGTTCCCGGCCCAGGCAATCGCGCAGGGTGGTCTCGATCTGGACCACCAGTTCGCGACGGTTGCGACGGGCGGCTTTGACGGCCCGCGCAATACGCTCGGCGCGCATGGGGTACAGGGCCGCGAAACCGAGGTCTTCGAACTCAACCCGCAGGTCGTTCATGCCCAGGCGGTTGGCTATGGGCGCATAGAATTCCAGGGTTTCGCGGGCGATTCGCGCCCGTTTCTCGGCCCCCAGCGCGCCGATGGTGCGCATGTTGTGAAGTCGATCGGCGAGCTTGACCAGGATGACGCGGATGTCCCGTGCCATGGCCATGGCCATCTTCTGGAAGTTCTCGGCCTGGGCCTCGGCCCGGGATTGGAAGATGGTGGAAAGCTTGGAGACGCCGTCCACCAGATCCGCCACTTCGGGTCCGAAACGGTCGCGCAGGGTCTGTTTGCCGACGCCGGTATCTTCGATCACGTCATGCAGCAGGGCGGCCATCAGGGTCTGATGGTCCATGTGCATGTCGGCTAGGATGTAGGCCACCGCAGTGGGGTGGGTGATGTAGGGATGGCCGGTGCGGCGCATCTGGCCCTCATGAGCCGCCTTCGCATAGGCGTAGGCACGCTCCACCTCCGACACGGCATCTGCGTCCAGGTAGGAGCGCAGGCGCTCGACGAGTTGCTTTAAGGTGACAATGGATTCCAGGGACGGTTCGCGAACCGCCCGAGCCGGAGCAAGGCTCCGGCTGACGGCATCAGTCGAGGATGGGGTCGTCACTCTCGGCATGACGCGGCGCGGGTTCCGGGAGACTGAATCCGAATTCGTCACGGCCCTGACGGTCTTCCTCGTCGAGAATGCTCACGTCGACCAGGCCGGCGGCGATTTCACGCAGGGCAATGACCGTCGGCTTGTCGTTTTCTTCCGGGACTTTCGGATCTTTGCCACCCGTGGCGATCTGACGCGAGCGCTTGGAAGCGATCATGATCAGTTCGAATCGGTTGTCGACCTTGTCCAGGCAATCCTCCACGGTAATGCGGGCCATTGCGATCTCCTCGGCATGCCCGCGGCAGGCGGGCAGGGTGTTCAGCTTAGCCGGGCATGGTACTTCAGGAAGGGGTCGGCTGCCCAGGGGCAGGCGTGGATTGCATGCCGGAAGAGTCCAGCAGGCTGGTGATCAGTGGCCCGAGGCGGACGGCTTGGCTGGCATTGCGCAGGCGTTCGGCGCGGACGATGGCGCAGAGATCGGCTAGCGCTGTGGCGAAATCGTCATTGACGATCAGATAGTCGTAGTGAGGGTAATGGCTCATCTCCAGGCGCGCCTCTTTCAAGCGGCGGTCGATGACTTCCTGGTCGTCCTGGCCTCGTTCTTTCAGCCGCTGGGACAGCGTCATCAGGGACGGTGGCAGGATGAAGATCTCCACGGCTTCAGGCATCCGCTCACGGATCTGCGCAGCGCCCTGCCAGTCGATCTCGAGAATGACGTCGCCGCCGGCCGCCAGTCGCTGCGCCACCCAGACTGCGGAGGTGCCGTAGAGGTTGCCGAACACTTCGGCGTGTTCCAGAAAGGCGTCATCGGCCTGCATGCGGGCGAAGGTCGCCGGCGTCACGAAGTGGTAATTCACCCCATCGACTTCCTTGGGGCGTTTCGGCCTGGTGGTGTGGGAGATGGACACCTCAATGCCGGGGTCGGCATCAAGAAGGGCGCGCACCAGGGAAGTCTTGCCGGCTCCCGAGGGGGCCGACAGAACGAACAGGCTGCCGGGAGCGGTGACGTCATTGGCGACCGGTACGGACATGCAGGATTTCCCTCATTCCAGGTTCTGGATCTGTTCGCGCATCTGTTCGATAAGGACTTTCAGGTCCACGGCTCGATTGGCGACGGCGGCGCCCGTGGCTTTGGATGCCAGGGTGTTCGCTTCCCGATTGAGTTCCTGGGCCAGGAAATCCAGACGCCTGCCCACAGAGCCGCCCGCTGTCAGGGTCTGACGGACCTCCGCGACATGGGCGCCGAGACGATCGAGCTCCTCGGCAACATCGGCTTTCTGGGCGAGCAGGGCCACCTCTTGTTCGAGGCGGCTCGGGTCGAGATCAGCGGCCAGGCTGCGGGCTCGTTCGCGCAGCCGGTTGCGCAACGCAGCCACCAGGCCGTCGGCTTCATTCTTTATTTCAGCAGTGATGGTCTCGATGGTCGTCAGGCGCATTTCGAGGCCGTCTGCCAACAGTGCTCCTTCGCGCTCCCGATGGGCGATGAACCTGGCCAGCGTTTCGCTCACACAGGCCTGCAGGGCCGCAGCCATGGCCTCGGGTTCCATGCCGGCCTCCTGGACCACGCCTGGCCAGCGCAGCACGTCAAGGGGATCCGTGTCAGCTGCGGCGGTGCCGAGCGCAGCGCGAACCTCGTCCAATGCTGCAATGATCTCGCCTAGCGATACCGGATCAATGGCGAGCCCGGTACCGGCTTCAGGGCGTTCGAGGCGCACTGAGCACTCCATCTTGCCACGCTCGACGCGGGCACGGATCTGCTCCCGCAAAGCCGCTTCGCTGCCGCGCAGGGTTTCCGGCAGGCGCAGACCAAGGTCTAAGTAGCGGTGATTGACGGAGCGGATCTCGCAGGCCAGCCTGCCGAAGGGCGTGTCCTGTTCGCCGCGGGCGAAGGCGGTCATGCTCCGTATCATGTTGGGTCGAGGCTCCTTGGGACTGGGTGGCCTGATGGGCGTCAGTCTGAATAAGCAGATGCCCGTGAGCAGGCATCATGGTGCCGGGGGGCGGAAGTTTAACCTGCATCGGCACCGGGTGCTCCCAGTCGCCGCTCCTCGGGGCCTGGCCTGATATGATATCCGGCTGTTTTTTTCAACTCTTCGATCTGGATGTGCTCATGACGATCTCCCGACCCAGCGGCCGTGGCGCTGACGAATTGCGCCCGGTGTCCTTTGAACGCGGTTTCACCCGCCATGCTGCCGGTTCGGTGCTGGTCTCCTTTGGCGATACCCGGGTGTTGTGCACCGCTTCGGTGGAAAGCGGTGTGCCATCCTTCCTGCGTGGCAAGGGTCAGGGTTGGCTCACGGCCGAGTACGGCATGCTTCCCGGTTCCACCCACAGCCGCAATGACAGGGAGGCGTCCCGGGGCAAGCAAAGTGGTCGCACTCAGGAAATCCAGCGGCTGATCGGGCGGTCATTGCGGGCAGCGGTGGATCTTACGGCCATCGGCGAGAACACTTTGCGCATCGACTGCGATGTGCTGCAGGCGGATGGCGGTACCCGCACCGCGTCGGTGACCGGTGCCTGTGTGGCCGTGGCGGATGCCATTGCCTGGCTGCAACGGGAGAAGCGCATTACTTCTCAGCCAATGAAGGGGCTGGTAGCTTCGGTATCCGTGGGGGTGTGGCGCGGTATGCCCGTTCTCGATCTCGACTATGACGAGGACTCCACAGCCGAGACCGACATGAATGTGGTCATGACCGAAGCCGGCGGCTTCATCGAATTGCAAGGTACTGCAGAAGGTGCTGCATTCGAGACTGCAGAACTCGACGGGATGCTGGCCCTGGCGCGGCTTGGGACTCAGCGGCTCTTCGAGGCCCAGCGCGCGGCGCTGGGTCCACGTAACTGATTCAGACGCGATTCACGGATCGATGACGATCATGGAAACATTTGACGAACTGACACCCGAGGTCATTGCCCGAGCGGACGCAGACAAGCGCAAGCGAGCCTTCATCCGCTTTGCCCTGGAATCCGAGGTCCTGCGTTTCGGTCAGTTCACTCTGAAGTCCGGTCGCCAGAGTCCTTACTTTTTCGATTCTGGACGGTTTCGTGATGGTCGCGCCTTGGGGCTGCTCGGCAGCTTCTACGCCGCGACATGGATGGCCACGGGCATCAGTTGTGACGTGGTGTTCGGCCCGGCCTACAAGGGCATTCCGCTGGCGGTCACCATGGCGAGTGCGCTGGCGAGGGAACATGGCCGCAATCATGGCGTGACCTTCAATCGCAAGGAGGTGAAGGATCATGGCGAAGGCGGATGGCTGGTTGGTGCCGAATTGACCGGCCGCGTGGTGCTGGTGGATGACGTCATCACATCGGGAGCGGCCATTCGCGAAGTGCTGCCCTTGATCGAAACCGCCGGAGCGTCTCTGGTCGGTATCGTCACCGCCCTGGATCGTCAGGAGAGAGGGCGTGACGCCCGTTCAGCCGTGCAGGAGCTTGAAGATGAACTCGCGGTTCCAGTGTTCAGTATCGTTTCCCTGAGGGATCTCGAGAGCTGGCTGGATGGTGTGGACGACGTGGACTGGTTGAATGCGGTACGGAACTACAGGGAGCGATACGGTTGCGAACCCAGAGGGATGAGCCCATGAAGCATACGCTTGGCCTCGCAGTAGCGGTGGTGCTGCTGTGTTTCGGTCTGTCTGTCGTGGTTCCAGCCGCGGCGGCCGAGCTGTTTCGCTACATTAATGACGATGGGGTCATGGTCATTTCCAGCAATCTCCCTCCTCGCTACGCCAGCCGCGGCTACACGGTGATCGACGCCCGAGGGCGCGTGATTCGAGAGATTCCACGCCAGCTCACGGGCGATGAGGTCCTGGCCCGCCAGGCTGAAGAGGCCGAACTTGAAGCGGAGCGTCAGGCTGCGGAGCGGCGGCGCGCCCAGGACGAAGAGCTGTTGCGGCTCTACGGTTCTCCTGACGAAGTATCCCGTGCCGGCGACCGCCGCATCGAAAGCATTGAAGCCCATATGGCTTCCATTCGCGCAAGCATGACTCGGCTGCGATCGCAGCAGTCCGATCTCCAGGCGCAGGCCGCAGAACTCGAACGCGCTGGGCGACCGGTACCCGGGCATATCGTAACGGCACTCGAGCGCATCGATGCCCAGCTCGAGGAGCGCTATGCAGAGATACGTGCGCGAGAAGAGGACATCGAGCGCACCCGCGAGTCCTTTGATCGTGACCGGGACCGTGTCGCCCGCCTGCTGGGGATTCCTGCATCACCTCCTGACAGCTGAGCGCGCCGGACGGGGTGTGGGTTGCGGCGTCAGCCGGGCAATGTCACGAATAGCGCGTGAGCCAGCCGCGACCATTGCTGATCCCAGTTTTCTGTCGGTAGACGCCTGAACTCGCTGCGCACGAACTGCATGATGCGTCCCTCGGCGGCCGCCAGCATCAGGTTGGCGGCAACGGTCGCCGGGATTTCGCTGCGGATACCGTGCTCGATCTCGCCGTCACGCAGAATGGTCCTTAACTGGGTTTCCAGACGGCTGTAGAACTGGACGATACGCTGGCGCAGGCGCTCGGTCTCACCGGCCAGGGCATCGCCGGTCAGCAGCCGGGAAAAGCCAGGGTTGCGCTCACAGAAGGACAGCAACAGCAGGATGACGGCGTGGCAACGGGCGACCGGATCCGCGTGCTCCTCGAGAATACGGTTGATCCGGGTGAAGACCGTGTCTTCGATGAACTCGATGAGTCCCTCGAACATGCGCGCCTTGCTTGGAAAGTGACGATAGAGGGCGGCCTCGGATACCCCGACCTCCTGAGCAAGGGCTGCCGTCGTGATCCGTGATCCCGGCCGGGTTTCCAGCATGGTCGCGAACGTCTGCAGGATCTGTTCGCGTCGGCCCCCGTTTTCGGCTCGCGCCATGCCTTGCCTCCCCCTTTCACCTTCGGGCTGTCGCTGATCCGACTTCGACGCTGAGCCCCCGCCCACCGCGTTCCATCCATCAGCGCCTGCGGTTGGCCGTGATCAATGTCCCGACACCGGTATCCGTAAAGATCTCGAGCAGCACGGCGTGTGCGACGCGGCCATCGATGATATGGGCACTGTCCACCCCATTCTCCACTGCTTCGAGCGCATGGCGGATCTTGGGCAACATCCCCCCATGGATCGTGCCATCCTGGATGAGTTCCTGCACGCGTTCTGCGGTCAGGCCGGTAAGAACACGGCCTTCCTTGTCGAGCAGGCCTGGGGTG
>SLTB01000027.1 GCA_007130155.1 Pseudomonadales bacterium | reverse complement strand
TCCCGGAAGCGGTCGTCGTCGGCCAGGCGTGCGATCAGCTGCTCGTGGCTCAGGTGTTCCCGGCTCATGCGAATGCCCCCGGAGCTCTCGGTGTCCAGGTGCAGAAAGCTCGTGCCCGCCCCGCCGCTCCAGGGCTCCCAATGTGGGCCCTGTCCATCCGCTCCCTGGCCCGGATCGAGATCACGGGCGAAGCCCGCCCAGTAGGCCATCATGCGGCCGGAGAGGGCTTCGCGGCCTGGGGCGTTGCCATTGTGGAACAGCAGTCCGGAGAGCCTGCCCACGTCCCAGTGTCCGAACACGAAAGGTATTTCGAGGCCGTGAGCGGCCCCCAGCAGTCCGGAGAGATCGATGCCGAAGCGCCGTCCCTGTTCGTCCCAGTCCCAGCGGTAGGCCCAGACTGGAAGGCCGGCCTGCCGCAGACGCGTGGCGGGTTCCGTCACGCCGCGAAGCTGCCAGGCCAGGCCGCCGTACTCGGCGTAAAGGTCATAGAGCCGGGCGTCCCGACGCCAAAGGGGCAGACCGGCGAAGCGCACCACGTGTTCCGGTGAAAACACCATGAAGATCTTCGGCTCATCGCGATTGGTGCCGAGAATCATGGGGACCTGAAGGAAACCCTCGGGCTCGCCCAGGAGCTGGATGAACTCGCGGTCGGGCAGCACATGGCCATCACGAATCACGGTAGGCGAGGCTGGTCCGAGCAGGCCCTCGCCATCGCTGTACAAGGCGAACAGGTCGGCAACTTCGAGATTGCGCAGGTGTCCGGCGAGTTCAGCGGCTGCGGAGGTCTGCATCAGTTCCAGGGCGCAGCGCCGGTCGCACTGCTCATGGCCGAGCAGGCGCAGCAGGATCTCGCTGCTGCTGAACGGGGCGCCGGGTGCCTGTGGGGCGTCATTCGGGTTCAGGGCGCGCTCCGCACTGCTGCTGCCGGTCCCTCCGCTCTGGACGATGGCGCCGTGTAAAAGTCCTTCACTGAGCGGCGAGACGAGGAGCGCGAAGATGTTGCTGCCGCCAGCAGATTCACCGAACACGGTGACCCGATCGGGATCGCCGCCGAAGGCCGTGATGTTGGCCTGTACCCACTGCAGGGCGGACTGCAGATCGAGGATGCCGTAGTTGCCGGAGGCGTCGAGGACGTCACCGTCGTCAAGGGCCGGGTGCAGGAACCATCCGAGGGGCCCAAGGCGGTAGTTCACCGTCACCACCACCACATCGTGGGCAGCCGCCAAGGGGGCGCCGTCGTAGAAACCGCTGTGCCCCACGGTGTTGCCGCCGCCATGGATCCAAACCATCACGGGAAGCTTCCCGGAGCCGGCCTCTGCAGGACGTCGTGGTGTATAAACGTTCAGAAACAGGCAGTCCTCATTGCCCCACAGCTGTCCCGTCAAATCCTCCGGTGCGCCGCCCAGCGGTGAGGCGATCTGCGGGCAGGCGTGGCCGAAGCTCAAGCCTTCGCGGGTGCCCGACCATGAGGCTGCCTGACGCGGTGCCCGCCAGCGCAGGTCGCCCATGGGCGCTGCGGCGTAGGGGATGCCCAGCCAGACATGGGCAGCGCCGTCGGCGAAACCGACGATGGCGCCCTGTTCGAGTTCGCGCAGGCTCGTCGGATCGGCGCTGGGGGACGGTTGGGGATCTGTTCCGCCGCAAGCGGCGAGTGCTGCCACCAGAGCCAGCAGCAGGGTTCGGGTGGCAGACCGGGGCGTCATGACAGCTGTCCTGGTGGCTGGGTCAACGGGATTGCCCGATCTGCTCCAGCGCATCGGCCAGCGCCATCGGGTTGGCGTAGAACGGCGAATGGCCGGTGGCGAGTTCGATGACTGGCGAGCAGGGCACGCGCTCGATCATGCGTTCCTGCATGGCCGCGGTGATGGCCCGGTCCTCGCGGCAGAGAATGTAGGCCCGGGGAACACTTCCGAAGCCCTGCTCGGTGGTATGGATGGGCGCAGCGAAGGCGGCCACCGGTTGCGGGACGAGCCGGGCGATGGCCGCTTCGGCAACGTCACTGCGACAGTCGTGGTAGAAGACTTCGCGGGCGGTGTCCGGGTCGATCACCACCGTATTGGGTTCGGGACCGCTGTGCATGGCGCCAGCGAGGGCGCTGCCCTGGTCCTCGCCACCGAGGTCGGCGAGGCTTTCGCCGCTGCGCGGGATGAACGCGCAGAGATAGGTGAGGCCGCTCAAAAAGGAGGGAATCTGCTCGGCGACTGCGGTGATGATAGCTCCGCCCATGCTGTGGCCCACCAGTTCCACCGGCCGGTCGAGTTCGCGGATCCACAGGCTGACCCGCTCCACATAGGCAGCCATGTCGACCTCATCCCGGGGCGTGCTGTCTTCGCCGTGGCCTGGAAGATCCAGGACGGACACGCCGATGTGGCGCGTCCGCAGCTCCTGTTCCAGATGCTCCCAGCACCAGGCGCCGTGCCAGGCGCCGTGGACGAGCACGAAATGCATGACAACCACTCCAATGACCAAGTGGATAGACGATACCCGTTAAGCACGGCGACGACCAAGGTCCCCTGCCAGCTCCCCTACCAGCCGCTCAGCTCTTCGATCTCCGCAGGGTGGGTGGCCTGGTAGCCGAAGCGGATACGGCGCTGCTGATCGGGAGCGTAGTCGTGCTGCCAGCCGAGAATGCCGGGCTGGTCATTGAGATTGCGCAGGGTGGGAGCGTCGCTGTCGCCGGTGAGCTCGATGCGGATGCGCTCGTCCCGGCTGTTGGGTATCTGGTCGATGACCAGGATCGGCATGGGGCGCGTGTGCCGGTTGTGGACTTCGATGAGGAAGGCGCGTTCCTGGCGCTGCTGCCTGCGCAGCAGGCCTTCGCTGCCGCGGCGGTCGTGTTGCAGGATGTAGCTGACCTCGATGCGATCATCCACACCGAAGCTGGCTTCGAGATCGGCCCCGGGTGCGAGACCGGAGAAGGTCGTGCGCCCGACCATGGCGCCGTCCTGGAACAGGCTGACCTGACCCGGAGGCAGGGGCGCTGCGCCGTCGTAGCGGGCGCTGGCAAAGAGCCAGGCTGCCTGGCTGCGTTTGGGCACCGTACGCGCGCTGATGTTGGCATCGAGGTCGTGGCGGGCCAGCTCAAAGAGGTACCGGCTGTTGTCGCCGGGCAGGGATGCCCGACCGCTGATCCGGTAGCTGGTGGCGAATGCGGTGCCGGCCAGCTCTGCCGGGACGCTTCCGGCATCGTCAGCCCGCTGCATCTGGGGAGCTGGGACCGCCCGTTCCATCGCCATGTCGAACTTTGCTTCGGCAACGCCGACGTACCAGGGGCTCAGGCCCGGCAGGCGTCCGCCTTGTTGTGGCCGGCCGAGGGCGAAGTGCAGTTCCGTATCCGACCAGTCTTCACCCGTATCCTGCTGCACTGCGGCACGCTGAAGGATGGCGAGGCGACTGCCTTCGGTGTCCAGACGCCACTCGTAGATCGGCTGCCAGCGCACGGCGCCAACGCTGTACTCCACCTTGAGTTCGACGCTGCCCGCCTGCCGGCTCTGATAGTCGACGACGAGTTCGGTGTGATCACGCTGGGCGCTGCCGAGATCGGCGAGCTGACGTTCGAGGGTGCTGATGACGACGCCGATTTCGTCCCGCTCCCGTTCGGCCTCGCGCTGGGACTCGAGCACTTCCCGGGCCGAAGTGCCGAGGCTGCGCAGCGCCTGGGGCCAGGCCTCGGCCCGAGTGCCCTCCTTGCCCGGCTGTTCAGCCATGCTTCTCAGGAAGGCGTACTGCAGGACGGCGGCTTCCACCCGGTCCGCGGCACGCTGCTGACGCGCCCGCTCGTCGCGGATCCGTGCTTCCAGCGAGCGCGCTTCCGGATGCACCCGTTCGGAGCCGCGAACGCTGCGGAATTCGATGGCGCCGATCTGAAGACCGTCCACGCCCTCGGCGGTGAGCCGCAGACTGTCGCGGTCGAGCCTTGCGGGCAGGCCCGATACCAGCAGCCGGTGGGCGCCGGGTGTCACCGGCACTTCGATGGCCCGGAGCACGATAGCCCGGTCGGGATACACCGTGACCTTCTCCACTCTCCCCGTATCGGCCAGGGTCGCAGGAAGCAGGGTCATGAGGATGGACAGCAGCAAGGCGTTGCGCAGGATTAGGTGTCCCATGGGGCGATCTCCTCTAGGCAGGGCCGAACGGAGCGGCCCATGCACAACTGATCGCGGCCAGTCGATTTGGTTCACTTGGGGAGGGTCTGAAGGCCAGAGCGGGGCGCACCCGACTCAGAGCCTCCTTACGATTCCTGATCGCGGGCGGCGCCATGGCCATGCTAAAGTCGCGCCGTGAACAGGAATGATTATTGTTTTCATGAACTCCCCATGCTGCCCACCGCTGCGAAGCGGTGCCTGTGGTCGCCCATCCGTCCTGCCTGTCTGTCGTGAACGCTGAAGCTCCTGGACTCGACGCCGCCGTGCCGGTGGCCTCGAAGTGGCATGGCCGCCATGGTTGGACGCTGCTGACCGTGGCCATTGCGGCGTTCATTGCCCTGCCCATTGCCGTCGTGCTGCTGCACGTGCTCATGCCTGCGGGTGAGGTCTGGGCGCATCTTTGGGCGACGGTTCTGCAGCGCTACCTGCTTAACAGCCTGGGACTGGTGCTCGGGGTGGGTATCGGCGTCACCCTTATTGGCGTGGGAACAGCCTGGCTGGTGGTCATGTGCCGTTTTCCCGGTCGCGGCGTTCTGCAGTGGGCGCTGCTGCTGCCGCTGGCGGTGCCCACCTATGTCATCGCCTACGCCTACACCGATCTGCTGCAGTTTGCCGGGCCGGTGCAAAGCGGGCTCAGAGCGTTTTTCGAATGGGATCGGCACGACTACTGGTTTCCCGAGATACGCTCCCTGGGTGGAGCCATCGTGCTCATGTCCCTGGTGCTCTACCCCTACGTCTATCTGCTGTCCCGGGCAGCCTTCATCGAGCAGTCGGTGTGTGCCCTGGAAGTGGGGCGCACGCTCGGCCGTGGTCCGCTGCGGCTGTTCCTGACGGTGGCGGTGCCCCTGGCACGGCCGGCCATCGTCGCCGGTGTCGCGCTGGCACTGATGGAGACGCTGAACGATTTCGGCGCCGTACAATTCTTCGGCGTCGATACGTTTACAACGGGAATCTATCGGACCTGGTTCGGCCTTGGTGAACAGGCCGCCGCGGCCCAGTTGGCGGCCTTTCTGCTGATTTTCGTATTCATTCTGCTGGCGCTCGAGCGCTGGTCCAGACGGCAGGCCCAGTACTTCCATACCTCCAGCCGTTACCGCGAGCTACCTCAGTATCGGCTCGGGCCGGGACCTGCGGCGCTGGCCTGCCTTGCTTGCGCCACACCCGTACTGTTGGGGTTCCTGCTGCCGGCGGGACTGCTTCTGGCCATGCATCTGCGGGAGGGCGATCCCCTGTTCGGGAGCCAGTTCCTGACTTACGCTGGCAACAGCCTCACCCTGGCCCTGGTGGCGGCCTCCCTGGCTGTAGCGCTGGCGGTGCTGCTGTCCTATGCAGTGCGCCTGCAGCGCAATGCGGTGTCGATCTGGGCGGCGCGGGTGGCGGCGGTGGGCTATGCGATTCCCGGATCGGTGATCGCCGTAGGCGTGCTGATTCCGCTGGGTTGGTTGGATTCCAGGCTGAATCTCTTCATGAGTGGGCAATTCGGCATCCTGCCGGGTTTGCTGTTCACCGGCACCATGGTGGCCCTGGTCTATGCCTACGTGGTGCGCTTTCTCGCTGTGTCCTTCAATACAGTGGAGGCCAGTCTCGGCAAGATCACGCCGAGTATGGATGCGGTGTCACGGACGCTCGGCAAGGGGGCAGGTGAGACGTTGCGTCGTGTTCACATGCCCATCATGCGCGGTAGCCTGTTGGCGGCAGCCATTCTGGTTTTCGTGGACGTCATGAAGGAATTGCCGGCCACGATCATCCTGCGCCCCTTCGATTTCGATACTCTGGCCGTCCGCGCCCATGAGCTTGCGTCCGACGAGCGTCTGGCCCAGGCCTCCACTTCGGCGCTGACTATCGTCGCGGTGGGTATTATTCCTGTGATTCTGTTGAGTCTGGCTATGAGCCGATCACGACCGGGTAGCCAGTAGGGGCCACCAATGGGCTCGGCGCTGGCGCGGAAGGAACGCCCGGGCGTCGTGGAGGCCCGACGCTGGGCTTCACACGCGTGCAGTCGGCGCGGAGTTGCGGCGTAAAAGCACGCTCGCCTCTTAGGGAGCAAGACTCAGCTCAACGATTCGAAAAGTGCGGGGGGGCCTGCTCGCGCGACGCCACGGTGGGAGCCCGCAGCGCGGGCGATGGATCGATGCAGCGCCTGCCGGTGCTGATGGCCCCCCATGGGGGCTCTCGAAACCTTCGATCGCGGAAGGGCCACGTGCCGGCGTTGCCCTTGTGGGAGCCCCCATGGGGGGCGATATGGAATGGCGAGGCGCAGCTCGAACGTTCCTTGCGCGACAGCGCTTGTTCTGTGCCGGCGTCAGGGAATGGGGAAGATGAATACCTGGCTGGGGTCGAGTTCCATCGCCACTGGCTGATCCGGGGCCGGCAGGAACACCCCCGGCATCCTCGAATGGCCGTGAAACTCGCCGCCATTGTCCGTATGCACGCACAAATGCAGCAGGCTGGTGCGACCAAGCAGTCGAGAGACCACGACGTGGGAGCGCTGGTGGGCGCGGGTTTCGCTGACCAGGCGGACGCTGACGGCTTCCGGACGAATCAACATGCGCACGGCGGTGCCGTCGGCGAATTCTGGCGCCGGCACCGTGCCGAAGGCGCTGCGGACCTCGCCGTCCTCTACCACCGCGCTGACCTCGTTCACTTCTCCGAAGAATCGCACCACGAAGGGTTCCACCGGGTGGCAGTAGAGATCGTAGGGCGTGCCGAGCTGGACGATACGGCCATCGCGCATGAGTGCGATGCGGTCGGCCATGAACATGGCCTCTTCCGGATCATGAGTGACCATCAACGTGCCGGCGCCGCTGTTCTTCAATACGTGAAGCGTGTCGTCCCGGGTCAGCTCGCGCAGGCGTGCATCGAGGGCCGAGAACGGCTCGTCGAGCAGCATCAAGGCGGGCTCAGGCGCCAGCGCTCTGGCGAGAGCAACACGCTGCTGCTGGCCGCCGGAAAGCAGGTGAGGATAGCTGTCGGCGTAGCTGTCTAACCCCAGTTTCTTGAGCATTTCCAGTGCCCGTTGACGGCGCTTCGGCGGTGCCACTCCGTCCAGCCCGAAGGTGACGTTGTCGACCACCTTGAGATGGGGGAAAAGGGCGGAATCCTGGAACATCAGCCCGAGGTTGCGCTGTTCAGGCGGAGTTTGGCGGCGCCCCGGTTGGGCCACGACACGTCCTTGCAGTCGAACCTCTCCGGCCTGAAGGGTCTCGAGTCCAGCGGCGAGTCGCAGCAACGTGCTCTTGCCGCACCCCGATGGGCCGAGCAGGCAGACCACTTCACCGGGCATTACATCGAGGCTGACGTCGTCGACCGCCCGAACGTCGTCGAAGTCGTGGGTGATGTGCGACAGAGACAGGACGGGGCCGCTTTCTGCTTGCGCTGCCGGAGTGATACGGGTCGGTGAAATCGTGGCCATGTTTGGGAGCTATCCGCGAAACCGTGATGCACGGTATGCAAACGAGAATCATTTGTAAACTGGTGCTGCCCACAGTTCCTGCATGCGGCGTTGTATTTCTGTTCAGGCCAGATAATAATAATGATTCTCATTTTCACTCATGGATGGCAGTGCAACCCATGCGACGATTGATCCCGCTCTTGGCCCTGCTATGGCTTGCGGCCTGCAGTGAGCCGGCCACTGACCAGCTCTTCGTTTACTCCGCGCGTCATTACGACTCCGACCATCGACTCTACGAGGCCTTCACCGCGCAAACCGGTATCCAGGTGCGCGTTCTGCAGGGCGGTTCGGACGAATTGATCGAGCGCATGTCCCGTGAAGGCATCGCCAGCCCGGCGGATATTCTGATCACCGTGGATGCGGGCCGGCTCTGGCGGGCAGAGCAGGCCGCAGTTCTGCAGCCGGTGAGCAGCGAGTTGCTCGAAGAGCGCATTCCGCTCCATCTGCGTCATCCAGAAGGGCTTTGGTATGGCTTCAGCCAACGGCTGCGGGTGATTTTCTACGATCCCGCCAAGGTGGATCCCAGCGAAGTCTCGCGCTACGAGGATCTGGCGAGTTCCGAGCTCGTTGGCAGGGTTTGCGTGCGTTCTTCCAACAATATCTACAACCAGTCTCTGCTGGCTTCTCTCGTCAGCCATTTCGGTGCCGACGCCGCCACGGCCTGGGCCGCCGGCCTGGTGGCGAATCTGGCCCGCACCCCCCAGGGGGGCGATACGGACCAGGTTCTCGGTGTCGCCAGCGGTGAATGTGAACTGGCGCTGGCCAACCACTACTACTACATCCGCCTCGCCCAGTCTCAGGAGCCGGAGCGGCGGGCGGCGGCACAGCGCGTGGGCATCATCTTCCCCAATCAGGCTGACCGCGGCGTGCACGTGAACGTCGGCGGTGCCGCCATGGCGCGCCATGCCCCGAATCGTGACAACGCCTTACAGTTCCTCGAGTTCCTGGCGTCGGATGAGGCACAGACCCTGTTCGCCCTGGGCAATCATGAGTATCCCGTGGTGGCTGGAATCGAAATCGAACTCGATCCGATGCTGGTAGCCTGGGGAGACTTGGTGCTCGACGATCTCAACGTGGCCGAACTCGGTGTCCGCAATCCTGAGGCGGTGCGTATCGCAGATCGGGTGGGATGGCGCTGATGCGGAGGCTGGTGGCTCAAACGAATCGACGTACCGGGTCGTAGCCATGCAGCCAGTCGTACTGTGCCATGGCAATCTCTGGAAGCAGGCGACAGCCGATGCCGAGCTTGAGGTCGCGGGCCAGTCGCGCGTTCTGGGCTCGAAGGTGGAACATCTCCCCCTGCTCCTTCGAGGCCTGGGCCACCTTGCCACTCCTTAGCTGGCGCAGGCGCTGGTAGCGATCCAGCGCCGGCCCGATGGCATCCTCCTCCCGGTGCTCCAGCAAGCGCGACAGGATCCAGCCGTCCTCGATGGCCATGGCAGCGCCCTGTGCCAGGAACGGCAGCATGGGGTGGGCAGCGTCCCCAAGCAGGGTGACCCGCTCGCTGCTCCAGCGGGCCAGAGGCGGACGGTCATGCAAGGCCCATTTGTGGCAGTCCTTGGCCGCCGCCAACAGGGTCTGGACCTTACGATGCCAGCCCGCGAAGGCTTCCAGCAGTTCGCCCGGTTCGGCGGGGCTTCGCCAGGACTCCTCCCGCCAGCTGTCGGTTTCCACCACAGCCACCACATTGATGCCTGCGCCGCCGTCGACGTAGTAGTGGACCAGGTGGCGCCCGGGGCCCATCCAGATGGTTGCGGTGGGTTCCACCAGATTTTTCGGCAGGGCAGCGCTGTCCACTACGGCCCGAAAGGCAACCATGCCAGTGAATCGTGGCGCATCCTCGGCGCCGCTGACGAAGTGGCGGCGTATCCCCGAGTGAATGCCGTCGGCGCCGATCAGCGCATCGGCCGTGAGTCGCTCATCGCCGCATTGCACTTCGACCCGGTCCGTATGTTCGTCGAATCCGGTGATTGGGCAGCCGGTGCGCAGCGGAATGCTGCGCTCAATCACTGCGTTTTTGAGCAGGCGATGCAGAGCCTGCCGATGCAGGTGGTAGTAGGGCGCACCGTAGCGGTCAGTGGAGAAGGCGCCGAGGGGGCGGTAGGCAATCAGGCGGGAGCTCTTGAAACTGCGCAGCCGCACGGCCTTGGGTTCGAAACCCACTTCGGCCAGGGGCTCCTTCAGGCCCAGGGCAATCAGTACCTTGACGGCATTGGGTGAGAGCTGAATCCCGGCGCCGGCCTCGTCTAGCAGTTCGCTGCGCTCGCAGATTTCCGGGTCGAAACCGGAGTTCTTCAATGCCAGGGCGGCGCAGAGGCCGCCGATGCCGGCGCCGGCAATGATCACCTTCATGCTGTCGCTCCCTTGGTGAACCTCTTGGCGAACCCCTGAGCGAACCCCTCAGCGATAGCTCCAGCTCGGGCCATCGGCAGAATCTTTGACCTCGACGCCGGCGTCCAGCAGTTGATCCCGGATGGCATCAGCTCCTGCGAAGTCCTTTGATTGCCGGGCCTTCTGTCTTTCCTCAAGCAATGCCTCGATGGCATCGGGTTTGAGCGTGGCGTTCGCAGCGCGGCGGGCGGCGTCAGCCTCCAGGAAATCGGCAGCCGTCCGTTCGAGCAGGCCCAGGAGATTCGCGCCGGCGCGCAGCGAGCGGGCGGCCTCCCGGCCCGCGTCCCCTTCCGCCTGCCTGACTTCATCTGCGAGCCGGTGCAGCACGGCAAAAGCTTCCGGCGTGTTGAGATCGTCATCCAGGGCGGTGGCAAGGTCCGCGGGTATGGGCTTGCCGGCCGCGGGGGGGTCTCCGGCATCCGCCAGGGTCTGATAGAAGCGCAGCAGACTCTTGCGCGACTGTTCGAGGAGATCCTCGGACCAGACCAGCGGTGAGCGGTAGTGGGCTGCAAGCAGCGCGAAGCGCAGCACCTCGCCATCGTAGCGTTCAGCCAGGGCCTGCACGGTGACGATATTGCCCAGGGACTTCGACATCTTTTCGCCGGCCATGGTCAGCATGCCGTTGTGCAGCCAGTAGCGGGCCAGTTCCGGACCTCCGTGGGCGCAACTGCTCTGGGCCAGCTCGTTTTCGTGGTGTGGAAACGCGAGGTCGCGGCCACCACCATGGATGTCGATGACGCGCCCGAGGTGCTTGTCGATCATCGCTGAGCACTCGATGTGCCAGCCTGGGCGACCGCGACCCCAGGGACTGTCCCAGCCCGGTTGGTCAGCGTCGGATGGCTTCCATAGCACGAAATCCGCCGGGTGGCGCTTGTAGGGTGCCACCTCCACTCGGGCGCCGGCGATCATGTCCTCGAGGGAGCGCTTGGACAGGCGACCGTAGCGGGGGTCGGATTCGACTGCGAAAAGGACATGGCCTTTGGCCTCGTACGCATGACCTGTGGCGATCAGGCTTTCTATCATGGCGATCATCTCGGGCAGATGGCCCGTGGCCCGGGGTTTGAGATCCGGGGGAAGGGTGCCGAGCGTGGCCACATCCGCGTCGTAGGCATCGGCGTAGCGTGCGGTGAGCTCCTCTATGGGCAGGCCTTCCTTCGCCGCGGCGACCATGATCTTGTCGTCAATGTCGGTGAAGTTGCGGGCGTAGATCACGGACGGATAGCGGTCACGCAATACGCGATAGAGCAGGTCGAAGACCACAGCTGCCCGGCCGTTGCCGATGTGGATGCGGTTGTACACCGTAGGTCCGCAGACATAGATCGTGACCCGGTTAGGGTCGATGGGCTCGAACGGGCGCTTGTGGCCGGTGAGGGTGTCGTGCAGTTGCAGGGTCATGAGCGGATTCCGTCTGCGATCTTGATATCAGGTACGCCGAGTTGGCGTGGCGTCAGGCGCAAGGATTCAGCGCCGGCAACATCGCGACGTGGACGGCAAACGGATGGCGGATGGCTGTCTCATGGGCGGCGATTATAGCGAGTCGTCGGCGAGGGTTCAGCAGGGTCGTCGGTCCTGGCCACAGCAACCGGTTCTGGGTGGATATCAGGATTTGCTGCCATAGAGTTCGGCTGGATCGATCAGCACCGGCAGGAAAACCTCGGCGGACTCGCCGTCTGCCCTCGTGTAGAAGCAGTTGTGGCGCCCGGTGTGGCAGGCCGGACCGGTCTGGTCGACTTTCAGCAGCAGGGTGTCGCCGTCGCAGTCCACCCGCAGTTCCACCAGCCGCTGGGTCTGGCCGGAACTCTCGCCTTTGCGCCACAGGGCTTGGCGCGAACGGGAGAAGTAGCAGACCTGGCCGGTGCGCAGGCTCTCGGTGACGGCCTCGAGGTTCATCCAGGCCAGCATCAGGACTTCGCCGGAATCGTGTTGCTGGGCGATGGCAGGCAGCAGCCCGCTGGCGTCGAAGCGCAGGGCAGATAGCAGGTCTGACAGCGGGATGCGCGTGCCGACCGCGGCGCCTTCGAGTTTCTCGAGCATGTCCGGACTCCCGGTTGGCGGGGAGGCATGGTAACCGTGCTGCACATTTCAGGGCTACAGTTCCTGGAACTGCATGGCGTGCAGCCGGGCGTAGGTGGGACTGCGCTCGAGCAGGTCGGCGTGGGCGCCGGCAGCTTCGATGCGGCCGTTCACCAGCACCGCGACGGCGTCCGCATCGGTCACGGTGGCCAGCCGGTGGGCGATGATGATCGACGTGCGGCCTTCGGTAAGGCGGGCGAGGGCCTGCTGGATCAGGCGCTCGCTCTCGGGATCGATGCTGGCGGTGGCCTCGTCGAGGATGAGGATCTCGGGATCAGCGGCCAGCACCCGGGCGAAGGCCAGCAGTTGCCGCTGCCCCTGGGAGAGGTTGCGGCCGCGTTCGGCCAGTGGTGTGTCGTAGCCCTCTGGCAGCGCCTCGATGAAGGTGTTGGCGCCCACGGACCGGGCGGCGGCAATGGCTCCATCGCGGGTGATGTTCGGGTCGTTGAGGGTGATGTTGTCGAGAATGCTGCCTGAGAAGACATGGAAGTCCTGCAGCACGATGCCGATGCGGCGGCGCAGTTCCCGGGAGGGCACGTGGTTGACGTCGATACCGTCGATGAAGATCGACGCCGGCGGCACCTCATACAGCCGAGGCAACAGCCGAACCAGGGTGCTCTTGCCGGATCCGGTGGGGCCCACTACGGCCAGAGTGTTGCCGGCTTCGATGCTGAGATCGACGTCGAGGAGGACGGGGTCGCCACCCGGATAGGCGAAGGTCAGCCCGTCGATGCGAATGGCACCGGCCAGCCGTTCGGGCAACTCTGCCGGCTGCTCAGGCTCGGTCAGCGGTTCGCGCCAGTCCAGCGCCTGGAAGATGCGCTCGCCGCTGGCCATGGCCCGGAACAGCTGGTTGTACTGCTCGCCCAGCGCGACGATGGGTGAGAACAGCATGTCGATGTAGCGGGTGAACAGCACCACCGCGCCGAGGGTGAGGGCATCCTCGAACACCGCCATACCGCCCAGCCATAACACCAGCGCCAGCGCCAGGGAGCCGAGGCTGTCGTTCAGGGCGCCATACACGGTCTCCAGACGCATGCCCCGGCCTTCGTTCTTCCGATGGCGGGTATTGGTGGCCGTGTAGCGGGCGAGGTTCTCGGTCTCGCGGCTGTGCAGCTGCACTACGGTCAGCCCGGCCAGATTCTCCTGCAGCTGCTGATTGAGCAGCGACAGGCTCTGGCGGGCGCGACGGTAGAGTTCCCGGCTCAGCATGCGAAAGCCGAAGGTCAGTCCGGCGAGCAGGGGTGCAAAGGCCAGCAGCGCCAGAGTCAGCTTGGCATCCACGGCCAGCATGATGGACAGGGCCACGAAGAACGGCACCAGTTCACCCACCAGGGCACCGAGGCCGCGCAGCAGATCGTAGAGCGACTCCACGTCGTTGGTGACCCGGGTGGTGACCCGACCCACCGCCACCCGGTCCCAGAACGACGAAGGCAGGCGTGCCAGATGGGCGAAGACTGCCCGCCTGAGGTCGGCGAGACCATCAATCACCGCATCCGCCAGGGTGATGCGGTGGTAGTGGCCGGTGACGGCGATGGCCAGTTGCAGCCCCCCATAGAGTGCGCAGGCGGCCACCAGAGGATGGGTGCCGAGCTGGCTGGCAAGCCACTCGGTGAAGGCCACCAGCCCCAGGTCCGGGATGCCCGATGACGCCTCGTTCATCAGCAGGTGGTCGATCACCACCAGGGACAGGACCACCGGCAGCAGCACCTGCAGCACGGCGGTGATCAGCACCAGCACCGTGCTGACGAGCAGACGGTTGCGCTGGGGGGCGAGCCAGCCGAAGAGACGCCGCAGCAGGCGCAGATCGAAGATCCTGCCGGAGATGTCCGCGTCGAACATGCGTGCGCTGGCGGCCGTCATGAGCCAACGGCCCGGGTCGAGGCCTGCTGTTGATCCAGGGCCAGCTCGGCGTACAAGCCCTGCTGTTCCAGCAGGGCGGCATGGCTGCCGAAACCTTCCACCCGCCCGGCTTCCAGGACGAGAATGCGATCCGCCCGCCGGGCCGTGGACACCCGGTGGGTGACCATGAGGGTGGTCAGTCCCTTTCGTTCCGCGAGCAGGCGGTCGAGGATGCGTTCCTCCGTATCGGTATCGACGCTGGCGAAACAGTCGTCGAGGAGCAGCACCGGGGCTTCCCGGATCAGGCCGCGGGCCAGGGTGGTGCGCTGGCGCTGGCCGCCGGACAGGGTGACGCCGCGTTCGCCGATGAGGGTGGCCACACCCTGGGGCAGGGCGGTGATGGTGGATTCCAGATCCGCGGCCTCGGCCGCGCCAAGAATGGGTTCGAGTTCCCGGGTGGGATCGTCGTAGCTCAGGTTCTCGCGCATGGGCTGGGCGAAGAGGAAGGCGTCCTGGGGCACCAAGGCGACCTGCCGGCGCAGTTCGCGCAGGGGCCAGTCCGCCACCGGATGGCCGTCGATGAGGACGCTGCCCGGTGGCGGTTCCAGCATGCGGGCGAACAGGGCCAGCAGGGTGGACTTGCCGGCGCCGACCCGGCCCATGACGGCAATGGTCTCACCAGCTTCGATCTGGAGTTCGACGTCCGCCAAGGCTACGTTCGAGCTGCCGGGGTGGGTGTAGTTCAGCGCTCTGGCCGCCAGCAAGCCGCGCATGCGTCGAGGGGTGACTCCGCTTGGTTGGTCCGTGATTTCGGGTTCGAGATCGAGGATTTCGAAGACCCGCCCTGCCGCCACCGCGGCCCGCTGCACCAGATTGACCAGAAAGCCCATGCTGCGCATGGGCGCGATGACCATGGCCACATAGGCGAAGAAGGCGACGAAGGTGCCCTTGGTGATCTGCTCCGTCAGGACCAGATGCCCGCCGTAGCCGATGACGGTGAGGGTGGCCACGGCGGCCAGGGTCGGCATGACTGCGGTCATGGCGGAGGTGACCCTGGCCTGGGCCCGGAAGGCCTCGGCATAGGCTGTATTGTCGGCGTCGAAGCGGACGATCTCAGCGTCCTCGCGGGCCATGGCCTGCAGGGTGCGAATGCCGCCGAAGCGCTCCTGGGTGCGGTCGGTGAGTTCCCCTAGGCGCTCCTGGGTCTGCCGGGAACTTAAGTTCATGCGCTTGGATGCCCGGGCGGCGTACCAGGCGATGAAGGGCAGCGGCGGCGCCACCATCCAGGCCAGACTGGGGGCCAGATAGAACATGGCGCCGAAGCCGATGACGGTGGCGTAGACCATGATCACGGCCATGATCGTACCCATGCTGACCAGCCGCCGGATCAGGCCGAGATCGCTGACCGCCCGGGTCATCATGTCGCCCACGGTGTGGCGGGTGAAAAAGGTCGCACCCTGGCTCTGCAGACGATCGAAGAGGTTCTGGCGCAGGTCG
>SLTB01000217.1 GCA_007130155.1 Pseudomonadales bacterium | reverse complement strand
GCTACGGCTCCCTCGTCGCCTCCGTGCTGATGTTCGGTCTGCCGACGGTCCTGCTCGGCATGATCTCGCCCTACTCCGTGCGCCTGCTGATCAGCGACACCCACCACGCCGGCGAGGTGGCCGGCAGACTGTACTTCGTCTCCACGCTGGGCAGTGCCATCGGCACCCTGGGAACCTCGTTCTACTTCGTACTCTGGTTTCCGGTGGATATCATCCTCATCGCGCTCACGACCTTGCTGCTGCTCTGCGGCAGCGCGGCGCTGACCGTGGACCGCTGGCATGGAGATCCGGCCCCATGAAGCCCTTGATGCTGCTGACAGCAGTACTGCTCATCGCAACCGCCAGCACCGTCGCCGAGGCCCAGGTGGTCCATGAAGAACGGTCACTGTATCGAAACATTCTCGTCGAAGACCGCGGTCGGGAACGCTGCCTGCTGTTCAGCGAGCGACGCCGCAGCGGCGCCTACCAGACCTGCATCGACCGGGAAGATCCCGACCGGCTCGTGTTCAGTTACGTGCGCATGATGTTTGCCGGCCTGCTGCTCTCGCCTGCACCGGAGCGCATCCTGCTCATCGGTCTCGGCGGCGGCACCATGCCGAGGGTGCTCGACGCGCTCTATCCCAAGGCCCAGCAGGATCTGGTGGAAATCGACCCGGCCGTAGTGCGGGTGGCCGAGGACTTCTTCGACTTCGCACGCAGCGCCAACATGCGCGTTCACGAACGGGACGGCCGCGTATTCGTGAAGCGAGCCCTGCTCAGTGAACAGAAGTGGGACCTGATTCTGCTCGATGCCTTCACCGATGAGTACATTCCCGAGCATCTGCTGACTCGGGAATTTCTTGAGGAATTGAAGGGCCTGCTGAGCGAGGAAGGCGTCGTGGTTGCCAACACCTTTGCCAACAGCCGGCTCTACCACCATGAGTCGGCCACCTACCGTGCCGCTTTTCCGACGGTGGCCTCACTGCGGGAATCCGGCAGCTTCAATCGCATCCTGATCGGACTCAATCGTCCGTGGCCCGATCAGGCCACCCTCGAGGCTCGTGCCAGTGCCCTCGCCCCTGCCCTGGCCCGATTCGGCGTCGGCATCGAGGGCTACGCAGGGGCGCTGCGAACCGACTGGACCTACGACCGCAGGGCACGAGTCCTCACCGACCGCTACGCCCCGGCCAACCTGCTGCAGGGCCGGTCGGTGCTCGGACCGCTTCAGAAGGAATAGCGCAACCGCGCCTGGGCCACCCGGCGCTCGGTGGACGCATCCACCCGGGCGGACAGCCCGAAGCGGTCGCTGAAACTGTAGACCGCGCCGACACTCAGGCTGATGTCGTCACCACCGAACAGTGTGTCGTCGTAGTAGGTGACAAAGGAGTTGAGCTCCAGCAGGCCGCCAAGAATAATGCGGCCACCCACCTCCGCCAGAAAGCCGTGTTCCCTGCTGCCGGCCTTGGCCTGGGCATATCCGATGCGGACGATGAAATCGGAGCGGTGGTCGATATAGGAATTGAGCCCGATCGCCACCCGGCTCAGGTGTGCCTTGGCGCCGCTGCCAGTGACCCGATCGTAGTCAGCCACCACGTGAGCGTTGGGAGTCAGCGCCATCGAGCCGCCAATTCCGAAGCCGTCCACCGAGGAGAAGTCATCCGGATCGAGGTAGGTATAGCCGGCCTCCAGGTAGTCGTAGGAAGGCCCGGCAGCCGCAAGGGCTGGCGCAATCAGGACCACGGCCACCAGGGCCGCCCGAACAGGACGCATCATCATGCAATCTCCCCCAGCAATCTCGACATGTTACCGGCTACAGCAACACCAAGGCAGCCCTGCGGGCCACTTTCCCATGTCATGATGGGCTGGAGCTGCCAAGGCCAGCAACATTAGGCCAAGCTGAACCACCAGCCTTTTCTTGTCCGACCCCGGGGAGGATGACGCAACGATGAACCGTATGGATTCCAAGGTGGCACTGGTAACGGGTGCTGGCGGCGGCATCGGCCTCGCCACGGTGCGCCTGCTGCTCGAGGCCGGCGCCCAGGTGCTGGCCACCGACAAGGACCCGAACGCCGAGGCGGTCCTGCACGCCGCCATCGGCGCCACCGACGCTCTGGACTTTCTCGAGCAGAACGTCACCAGCGCAAGTGAGTGGAAGGCTGCAGTAAGTCGCTGCCGGGAGCGCTTCGGGCGTCTGGACGTCTTGGTGAACAACGCCGGCATCGCCATTCGCGAACGCCTGGACGAGATGGATCTGGCCACTTGGCGACGCGTCATGGACGTCAACCTCGATGGCGTATTCCTGGGGGTGCAGGCGGCGGTGGCGGCCATGCGCCTGAACGGCAACGCTGGCGGCAGCATCGTCAATGTCTCGTCGATCATGGGGCTGGTGGGGGGCGCCGGCCCAGCCTACAACGCCTCGAAGGGCGGTGTTCGCTTGCTCACCAAATCCGTGGCCGCCTGGTGCGCCCGGGAAGGCATGCCCATCCGCGTGAACTCGGTTCATCCGGGTTATATCCGCACCAACCTCATTGAGGAAGCCTTCTCCCGCGTCGATCCGGAGAGGGACGGCTACACCCCGGACGAAGTCCGCGAAACCATTCGCGCCCTGCATCCCATGGGCCGCTTCGGCGAACCGGAGGAAGTGGCTCGCGCCATCGTTTTCCTGGCCTCTGAGGATGCCAGCTTCATGACGGGCTCCGAACTGGTAGTGGACGGCGGTTACACCGCCGTATGAGCCTCAATCCAGGCCAGCCCTACCCTTCCGCCCGCAGTCCGGTCATCGGCCGCAACGTCGTCGCCACCTCCCAGCCACTGGCCGTTCAGGCCGGGATTCGGGTACTGCGGGCCGGCGGCAATGCGGTGGACGCTGCTATCGCCACAGCCATTACCCTCGCGGTAGTCGAGCCCAACAACAACGGCCTCGGCAGCGACGCCTTTGCCCAGGTCTGGGACGGCTGCAGGCTGCATGGCATCAACGGCTCCGGCCGCTCCCCCATGGCCTGGACACCGGAACGTTTCTCGGGGCGGGCGACCATGCCCTCGAAAGGCGGCGATGCGGTGACGGTACCCGGTGCCGTATCGGTGTGGCGGGCGCTGTCAGACCGCTTCGGGCGACTGTCCTTTGCCAGCCTGTTCGAAGACGCCATCCACTACGCTGAGGCGGGATTTCACGTTGGGCCGAAAACCGCATTTTACTGGGGTCTGCTGCCCCAAAGCTTCGCGGACTTTCCGGAGTTCCTGGCGCACTTCTGCCCTAACGGTCGCGCACCGAAGGCCGGCGAGCGCTTTGTCCCGGAGGGCCTGACGATCACCTTGCGCAGCGTGGCTGAAGATGGTGGTGAGAGCTACTACCGGGGTGAGTTGGGTAAGCGCATTGCGGCCGCCGCCCAAAGCCATGGCGGCGGCTTGACTGCGGCCGACATGGCCGCCCACGAACCGCTTTGGGTGAAGCCGCTGAGCGTGCCATTCGAGGACGCCTGCCTGCACGAGCTGCCACCCAATGGGCAGGGTCTCGGCGCGCTGATCGCCGCCGGCGTCCTGGCACGCCTGGACAGCGGTCGCTTCCCGCTCGACAGCGTCGACGCCGTGCATCTGCAGATCGAAGCCAGCCGCATCGGCATTCGGCATGCCTTCAGCCAAGTGGCAGACCCTGATCACCTGCCGCGGGATCCTGCTGAACTGCTCGCACCAGAGTATCTCGACACTCTGGCGGCCGGCGTCTCACTGCAGCAGGCCAATGCGCGCCCGCTGCAGGCACCGACGTCGCCGGACACCGTCTACCTGTGCTGCGCAGACGCAGAGGGCATGGCGGTATCTTTCATTCAATCCAACTACCGTGGCTTCGGCTCGGGCGTCATCGTGCCGGGCACCGGGATCGCGCTGCAGAATCGGGGTGAAGGGTTCTCGCTGCAACAGGGACACCCAAATCAGATCGGCCCGAGCAAACGTCCCTACCACACCATCATTCCGGGCTTTGCCACCCGCGGCGACGACGCCCTGCTGGCCTTCGGCGTGATGGGTGGGCATATGCAGCATCAGGGGCACCTGCAGATGCTCGAGCGCATCGTCCTGCGCGGTCAGAATCCGCAGGCAGCCTCCGATGCTCCCCGCTGGCATATCCGCGAGGATGGCCGGGTGGCCCTGGAAACAGGCTTCGATTCCAAGGCGGCCGCGGATCTGGCGCGGCGCGGGCACTCGATCGAGTGGGAAGCGGCGGAATACCTATTCGGCGGCGCCCAGATCATCCAACGGCTGGGGGATGGCGCATGGTGCG
>SLTB01000113.1 GCA_007130155.1 Pseudomonadales bacterium | reverse complement strand
TGTTGCGCACCATCCATGGTGCGCACCCTGCGGGCGCACTGCGTGCGACGCGATTCGCTCCCGGCGAATCGGTCGACGTACTGTCGAGTACGCCTGCGCGCCCGAACTGTCGCGCGCCTTGTCATTACCGGCATCTCCGCGCGCTCGCTTCGCGTATCGGTGAGATATGCGGGCTGGGGATGTGTTGGGTGAGCACGCTGAAATCGATGGGCTTATCCGTCGGATTCGGCTTCCTCGCGACCGCGCTGGCGGGCCTCGGCCTCGAGGCGAGCCTCCTCGATCTCATCGAGCACCGCCTCGACGTCAGCTTCGGTCTCGTCGAACACGAAGGTGCCGGTGAGGCGGCAGTCAGGGGTGAGCTCGCCGGCCTCATAGTGGGCCCAGATCTCGTGAGCGTAGTGGGTGTCCAGCAGGTCTGGCGCATAGCGCCCGAATGAGGCGCGCATGTTGTTCACGTCCCGCGCCAGCATGCGGAAGGCATTATTGTTGCCGGCGGCGTTCACGGCCTGGGGGAGATCGATGATAACGGGGCCGCCGGTGTCGATGAGCACGTTGTATTCCGACAGATCGCCGTGGATCAGGCCGGCGCAGAGCATGCGCACGATCTGGTTCATCATGAACAGGTGCCAGGACCGGGCTTGCTCCGCAGTCATGTCGACTTCGTGCAGCTGGGGTGCGGTCACGCCCTTGGCATCCTGGACGAGTTCCATCAGCAGCACGCCATCGTGGACGCCTTCCGGCCGAGGCACCCGCACTCCGGCGCGATCGAGGTTATAGAGGGCATCCACCTCGGCGTTCTTCCATTCCGCCTCCTGGACCTTGCGGCCGTGGCGGCCGCGTTTGCCCATGGCGCGGGCATCGCGACTGCCGCGGGACTTGCGGCCTTCCTGGTACTCGGCGAGTTTGTGGAAGCCCCGGTGCTCGGCGTCCTTGTAGACCTTGGCGCAGAGCGTCCGCTCACCGCGGGTGACGATGTATACGCTGGCCTCTTTGCCGCTTTTCAGGGCACAGACCACCTCGTCGATGACGCCCTGCTCAATGAGCGGCTGCAGGCCCTTCGGGACTTTCATTGCACCTCTGGTGGGCAGGTAGAGAGCGCGCCGGCATCCCGCCGGCGCGATTGGGGTTATGTCAGATATCCCGCTGGTTCTTGGCCTTCTCGGCCTTCGCCGCCCGCTTTTCCTTGAGATTCAAAGCGGGCTTCTTCTTTGCTTCCTTCTTCTTGCTGTCCATGCCCTTGCTCATGAGGGTGTGTCCTGCTCGTCAGATTCGGGCGCCTGCGCGTCGCCCGGGGCGTCGTGCTCGGTGTCGGAGGCGTCAGGGCTGCTGCGCTCGAGCTTCTTCTGTCGCTTCGCTTCCTTTTTCTTCGACTTTTCGAGTTCCCGTTGGCGTTTCTCGAATCCGTAGTTTTGTCTGGCCATGAGTTCTCCCTGGAGTGCGTAGCTGATTGTAGCTGCAATCGGGCCTGGAAGTGTCAATGAAGCCGGGTCGCCGGTGATGGGGGCGACCCATGCTGGGCCCGACAGATCCCTACTGCTCAGGGACGATATCTACCACCAGTGCACGGGCCTTCGCTTCGCTGCGGTTGTGCCACCAGTGCAGGAGGCCTGAATACTCGAAAGAAACATCTCCGGCGCGTCGCAGAATGGGCTCATTTTCGTCACTGCGATGTTCGAAGATCTCGCCTTCCAGAATATAGGCGATGCCGGGGCGACCGCTGTGGGCATGAACGCCCACCACGCCACCCGCTGCGATCACCAGTTCGCGGGCACGCAGCACGTGCCCTTCCGGCGCCGGGAATTGCTGGGCCAGGGCGAGCTCGCCCAGTGGCAGGATGGCTTCCACCCCCGTCGTTTCGGTAGGCCCCTCGGCCTTGAGTGCCCGAGCCCGCTCGCGTTCGGCCTCAGGGACGACCTCCAGGACGGGATGGGCGGATACCGTCGCTGCCAGCAGTGTCGCGAGCATCAAACACGCAGTCTTTGGCATGACCTGTCTCCTCTTTCGGCTTCGATCCTCAGTCCATTCCCAGCGCCTTCAGTGCTGTCTCCCGTGCGATGCGGTAGTCGCTCTTGCCTGTGGGGCTGCGGAAAAGCTGGCTGACGCGGACGATGTGGCGCGGACGCTTGTAGCTGGCGATCTGCGTCTTCACATGTTCCTTCAGGTCGTCGTCGCTGATGTCGCCGCCGCTAGGGTGCAGCTGCAGCACTGCAGTGACGGCCTCACCGTACTGTTGGTCTGGCACGCCCACCACGTTGCAGTCGATCACCGCAGGATGCAGCTTCAGGGCCTCCTCGACCTCCTCGGGAAACACCTTCTCACCGCCAGTATTGATGCACACGGACCCGCGACCCATGAAGGTGACGGTGCCGTCCGCAGCCACCTTGGCGTAGTCGCCGGGTATCGTATAGCGCTCGCCATCGATGACCCTGAAGGTCTCGGCGGTCTTCTCCGGCGCTTTGAAGTAGCCCAGCGGTGCTGTGCCCTTCCGGGCCAGCCGACCGACCCGGTCGCTACCGGGCGCGATCTCCCGATCGTCATCATCGAGCAGCACGACGCCGTCGGCGATCCTGAAACTCGCCGTATCGCCCGGCTGCTCCCCTGGTGGAGTCATGCTCACGGCAAACGGGCCGCCCTCGCTGGCCCCGAGCATGTCGAGCAGTATCACGTTGTCACTCCGCTGACGCAGCGCGGCCTTGGTGGTCTGACTCCAGGTCACCCCGGCGGAAGAGATCACCCGAACAGAGGTGAGATCGGCCGCGGCACCCTGCGCCTCCCGCTCTTCCAGCGCCCTCACCATGGGGCGTGCGAATGAGTCACCGACGATGGCCAGGTCACTCACGCCCTCTGTTTCCACCTGCTGCCAAAGCTCGTGGGCATCGAAGTGGCGTTCGGCGAGCAGCACCACGCGCCCGCCCCGCAGGAATACGGACAGCGCGAGGAACAGAGCCGTGCCATGGATAAGCGGCGGTGCCGAGAGCATCACCGGCGAGGTTTTCGATTCTCGCAGCTGGGCCGTGATCGCGACCACCTGGTCGATGCTGCTGGGCACCGCCATGCCGGCTGCCACATAGGCTGGATAGGAGATGGCCTGGAACAGATCGCCGTGGCGCCACATCACGCCTTTGGGCATGCCGGTCGTGCCGCCGGTGTAGAGCATCAGCAGATCCTCGCCGCTGCGCGGGATGGGCCTGGCCGGCTCGGCGTCACGAATCAGATCCTCGTACCATACGGCACCTTCCAGCAGGGGCGCGCTGCCGTCGTCGATCTGAATCAGATACGGCGGCGCATCGGCCCCGAGCCCCGCCACCCGATCCGCCAGCGAACCGTGGAACACCAGCGCCTCGGCCTCGGCGTCCTGCACCAGATAGCGCACCTCCTCGGTCTGGTAACGGAAGTTGACGTTGGTGGAGACCAGCCGGCCCTTGAAGGCCCCGTAGGTCAGTTCCAGGTACTCGGTACAGTTGTAGAGGAACAGCGACATCTTGGCACCGGGTTTCAGCCCGAAGCGCTGGAATACGCCGGCCAACCGCGCGGCACGATCTTCGAACTCACCCCAGCTGATGCGCCGATCGCCCTGGACCATGGCCTCCGCGTCGGGATCCAGCCCTGTGATGGCATCAAAGATGTCCGCCCAGTTCGGGTATAGCATGGTCACTCCTCCCTGCTATCGTGGCGTTGACCCGCAGTGTTGGCAGTAGTGATGTTAGCCTATACCCCTCGTTGGTATGGGAGCCGCGCATGGCCAGCCCCGTCGTTCTCGCCGTCTGCCTGGGTAATATCTGTCGTTCACCCACCGCCGAGGCGGCGCTTCGCGAGGCGGCAGGCGAGCTCGGTGTAGACCTCGACATCCGCTCGGCCGGAACCGGCGACTGGCATGTGGGCCTGCCGCCCGATGCGCGCATGCAGGAGGCGGCGTCGGCACTCGGCCTGACGCTGGCGGGCAGGGCAGATCAGGTCGACGCTGTGACATTGAAGACTGCTGATCTGGTACTGGCCATGGACCGCTCCAATCTGGCGGACCTTGAGGGTCTGGCGCAGAAAAACGGTGTCAGGGCGAACATCCGCCTGTTCCGTGAATTCGACGTGGAGGCTGATGGAGATCTGGACGTACCCGACCCCTACTACGGTGGCGGCGAGGGTTGCACTGACGTTGTGATCATGGTGCGGCGGACATCCAGGCGCATCGTCGAGCTGATCGCATCCGGAGAACTTTGAGTAACACCACGCCTGATTCGCATCGGACCCGCCTGTTACACTGTTGTTGCGGGCGTTCGTTCCGACAAGGTTGTTCCCATGTTCGATTCACTGCTTTTGCCCATGGTGGGCACTTTGATCATTTTCGGACTGCTGGGTTATCTGGGCTGGCTTTTGTGGCAGCTGCGCGCTCAGCAGCGCCGGCATACGGTGGTGCGCGAGCAGCTCGCAGCCAGCAACCAGGAGCAGCACGAGCATCGCCGCAAGAGTATGGAGATGATCGCCCTGGCCACGATCCACGGCGATTGTGAGCTCTCAGAGGCCTGCATCCGCATCAAGCATCTGCTCGACTACTATCCCGGATTGGCAGCCGATCCTGCCTATCGGGTGATCGGCGAGATGTATGGCGAGATCAGTGAGTTCGCCACCCGTGAGGCCCGGGCAGAACTGACGCCTAAGGTACGGGCTGCCCAGGACCGCGCCCGCTACCAGATCGAACAGCGCTTCGGTAACGACTTCATGACCTGCATGCAGGCGCTGCACCGTCAGATGCTCACCCTCGAAGGCAGTCGCTTCGATATGGAATTGGCGCAGGTGGCACGCGCTACTTCATCAGGCGCCGCCGCATGAGCGCGACCGCCAGCGGATACAGCAGCGCGGTCAGTCCCAGAACGTAGACTGCGCAGTAGACATGGGTCCAACCGAGGTCGGCCAGTGCCACGCCGCGGGCCAGTTCCACCAGCGGCGTGAGAGGAGCGACCCAGGCGACCGGTTGTAGCCAGGCCGGCAGCACCGAAATCGGAAAGAACGTGCCGCTGAAGAAGTACAGCGGTGTGGCCACCAGGGTAAACACCAGTGACAGCGCGTGCATGGACGGCGCCAGCGCCGCGAACAGCAGGCCAATGCCGCCGAACACAGTGCCGACTCCGACGGACACCAGCATCAGGCCCGGCAGCGCGCCCAGCGGAATCCAGCCAAAGGCGATGGCGAAACCGGCCACTGCCACGGTGGAAATCAGCGCTCGTGTGACGGCGAACAGCAATTCCGCGAAAACGATCTCCGGGATCGTCACCGGTGCGGTGAGTGCGGTCTCGTAGTAGCTCTGGCCAATGCGCTCGAAGGTGCTCCATGAGCACTCGAAGATGGCGTGGAACATGGCGGTGCCGATAACGATGCCCGGTGCCACGAACATGGCGTAGTTGCCGAAGCCCTCCATCTCGCCCACCAGCTGCCCGATGCCCAGCGCCACGGCCAGCAACACGACTGCAGGCTCGATCACGAACCAGGTCAGGGCCACCTGCCAGACCCGGGACAGGGCCAGCAGGTGCCGCCACCAGATGGCATGGACCGACCGCCAGCGGATGAATCCTGTTTCAGGAACCAGTGCAGTGGCTGTCGTCATGCCAGGTCCTCCTGCAGCCCGCGCCCGGCCAGGGCTAAGAAGACGTCCTCGAGATTCGCTGCTCGCTCGGTCACCTGGACGCCTGCGATGTCCGGCAACGATGGTGGGGCGCCGTTGCCACCAGTGACGCGGAACAGTGCCCCGACTTCCCGATAGTTGAGGCCGGCTGCATCGAGCTGAAGGCGTATCGAATCCCTCGAGCTGCCGTTGGGGCGGATATCCATGGCCGCACTGCCGGCGTGGCGGGAAACCAGTTCCGGCGGCGTACCTTCGTCCAGAATACGCCCGGAATGCATGATCGCGATCCGGTCGCACAGCGTCTCCGCCTCGTCCATATAGTGGGTGGACATCAGCAGGGTGACGTCTGCACGTTTGAGTTCGGCCAGCTCCTCCCACACGCGGATGCGACTTTCGGGATCCAGTCCGGTGGATGGTTCGTCGAGGATGATCACTTCCGGTTCGCCCATCAGCGCTCGGGCGATGGCTAGCCGTCGGCGCATTCCGCCTGAAAGTTCATCCACCTCAGAGGTGGCGCGGTCACCCAAGCGAAAGAAGCCGAGTACTTCGTCGGCCCGGATGCGCGCCTGCCGCCGCGACAAGCCCACCAGAAACCCGAACACTTCCAGGTTCTGGCGCACGCTGAGTTCACCATCGAGCCCGTCGGCCTGGGTGACGACGCCCAGTCGGGCACGCACTGCGCGGGAGTGCTGCGCTACGTTGAGTCCTGACAGAAACAGTTCCCCGCCTGAAATCGGGGACAGGCCGGCGAGCATGCGCATGATGCTGGTCTTGCCGGCACCATTGGGGCCGAGTAAACCGTAGGTCTCCCCCCGCGCCACCTTGAAGCTGACGCCGTCCACCGCGCGCAATGTGCCGAAACTCTTCACTACTCCGCGGGCTTCGATGGCTGTCACCGCGTTATTCTCCTTGCAGAATCCTGAAGGGCGTCAGGCGGGACGAGGTCCAGGATGGCGGGGGGCGGCGTCGCCGATTTCGAACCAGTCTACCTTCGATTCCACATACGCGTGGGACGCCACTCGAGTGTTGCGGACATCGTCCAGGGTCCCGACGCGCAGTCTCAGACGGTCTGGGTGCTCATCGCGGCGACTGAATAACGGCGAGCCGCAGCGCGAGCAGAACACCCGTTCCTTTGCCGGTGAGGCCCGGTAGACCCTGAGCATCTCGGCTCCTGTCAGCATCTTGAACATCGACGCGCTGATGGGGGCCACCACCACGCAGGCGCCTCCCTGGGCCTGCTGGCACTGTGGACAATGGCAGACTTCGAAGTCCGGCAGCCGACCGGCCACCTGATAGCGCACCTCTCCACAGAGGCAACGCCCTGTGTTCAGTTGGGGCATCTCATCCATCTCAGGGATCCTCACCATTTTTGGGTCTAGGTCTCAGCTGGGTTACCCTCGGCACATTATCCTGGAGCGCGGGGCTGTTGCCGGCCCCGTTGATGTCTGGAATTCGCTGGAGTAACTGCTATGGCTCGTATTTGGTCAACGATTTGCGTTCTCGTCCTCGGCCTTGCGCTGGCAAGCACGGCCCTCGCCCAGGCTGCCCTTGACCGCGACACCATCAGTCGCTGGATCGATGCGGCCAGGGACCTCCACGCCTGGGCCGAAACCCAGGAGGAAGATTACCAGGATGAAGATCTCTTGGACTCCGATGGTCTGCCCAGCTTTGGTGACATAGAGCGCGTTTACAGCGATATGTATAGCCGCGATGGTGATATTCGCAGCATGATTCGTCAGCGTGGTTTCCGCAGCGCAGAGGAGTGGGGCAACATCAGTGCCCGTATTACCATGGGCATGGTCTCTCTGGAGATGGGTGACGTCCAGCCGGAGATGGATGCAGAGATGGCGCGCGCCATGCGCGAGATGGAGAACAATCCCAATGTGCCGCCGCAGATGCGCGAGATGATGCAACAGCAGATGCAGCAGGCCATGGGTGGAGTCCAGCGCATGACGGAGGGTGTACGTGAGGACGACCTGCCGGCTTTGCGAGAGATGCGCGGTGAGCTGCGGGAGATCATCGAGATCGGCGACCAGTGAGGTGTTGATCCAAAGGTCGCCTGCGGCCTGAGGCGACCTGTCTCGCTCGCTACCCGCGTGATTCGCGATCCTGGCTGCGCCTATCGCGCCTATCGCGCCTATCGCGCCTTTCGACAGCACCGACTTCCGCGCACTCCCCTTAAAGCCTCCGGCCATGGAGCTACCAGCGGCAACCTGCACGCGTGCATTTAACGGTTTCCAAATGCGTCCCCTACCGATATTGTCCACGAGGGAGTCGTGTTTCACGACTGGGCGCAGTAACTCTCGCCAAAGCACGTGCAATCGTGCGGCCAGCAAGTCCTGCCCGGTTCTGAAGCACTTGGGTTGTAATCCGGGAGGGACTATCCATGTCTGTATCACGCTTCGCTTTGCGCAAGACGCCGATGCTGCTGGCGTTGGCGACCGTTTCGGCGGCGCCTGCGTTCGCGGCGACGATTGACGAGATCGTCGTCACCGCCCGTGCCGTTGAAGAGTCCATCAGAGATATTCCAGTCGCCATTACCGCCGTCGGTCAGGAGCGCCTGGAGAATTACTCGCTTCACAGCATGATGGACTTGGAGGCCATGACGCCGCAGCTGTCCATTTTCCGAGCCGGCAACGGCAGCGGCGCGTCAGTGCAGATTCGCGGCATCGGCTCGACCACGACGAGTATCGGTATCGAGCAGTCCGTGGCCGTGATGATCGACGGGGTGTACTTCCCGCAGGGCCGTGCCATCAACGAAGGCCTGCTGGACGTTGGCCAGGTCGCCATCCTGAAAGGTCCTCAGGCGCTGTACTTCGGCAAGAACGCCACGGCAGGCGTGGTGTCCGTCATGTCCAACAATCCCTCGGACGAATTCGAGGCCAGCATTCGGGTCGGCAACGAGTTCAGGAGTCAGGACCGGACCATCGAGGGGGTGATCTCCATCCCGGTCAACGAGATGCTTGGCATCCGCCTCGCAGTTCAGGGGTCGGAGATGAAGAAGGGCTGGATCGTCAACAGCGCCCCGCCCGGCGGTGACTTCTACAGGACGATTGATGCCGCGACGTTCGAGGTCAGGGACTTCTTCAATCCGACGGCTGAAAAGCATTGGCCGAGGGAAGAGACGCGATTCGCGCGTCTGACTCTCGCGGGTGATCTCAGCGACCGTTTCAGCTACAACATCAAAGGGTCTTACGCGAAGTTCGAGCAGGGCACGCCAAGTGGCGCCCTTGAGCTCTTCGACTGCAGGACCCTGGACGGCGTGGCGCATCAAAGTGTTCCCGTCGACCCGCAGCCACCGGGCCGGCAGACTCGGCTGGTGATGCCGGTGCCGGTACCCACGGCTGATTGTAATCCTGACGGCTCACGAGGCTATAACAACCCGCCTCCAGAAATCGCCGCCACCAACGAACTCTTGAACCAGTTCGGTGGCGTCGATGGTGACTTCTATGAATCGTATTCGATCACGGGAAGCTTCGACTGGACCTTTGACCAGTTCGATCTGCAGGCCGTTCTGAACTATCACGATCAGAAGGCCAAGTGGGTCGGCGACCAGGATGCCACGGCGGTCACGGCCATCTTCGCGGGCGAGCGCAATACCTTCGAGAATCTTTCCGCCGAATTCCGCGCCGTGACGCGCTTTGATCAGCCCTTGAATTTTGTCCTCGGAACGTATCTGCAGAAAACCGATCGCTTCTTCAATCAGGTCGTTAACTTTGCAGGAGCCCGTAACACAGCTGCGGACCCCAACGATGAGTTCACGGCCTACGACAAGATCTCCGAGACTGATGGTGAGACCTATTCCGTTTATGGTGAAGCCATCTGGGACATCGATGATCGCTGGCAACTGACGACCGGCGTGCGGTACATCCGTGAGACAAAGGACTCGTTTTTCATTCAGCCCTACGTGAACCCGTTCTTCACGGGCCTGTTCACGCCTTTCGATCCATCAGATCCGTCGACCATCGCCGCCGCCGATCAGACCTTCAAAGAGTGGATTCCAGAAGCGACGCTGCGTTGGACGGCAACGGATGATCTGACCCTTTACGTCGCCTACAAGGAGGGCTTCAAGTCGGGTGGCTTCTCCAACAGCGCCATCCTAGGCAACATTTCTGGCTCCGTGGACGACTTCATCTTTGATCCGGAAAAGGTCCGCGGGGGTGAGATCGGTGCCAGGGCAACGCTGTTTGACGGCACAGTCCTGTTTTCCGCGGACGCCTTCTACTACAAATTCGACGATCTGCAGGTCGACTTCTTCAACAGCGCACAGTTTGCCTACGTGACCTCCAATGCCGGTGGCTCCATTACCCGAGGAGCGGAGGTTCAGTTTGACTGGCTCACCCCTGTCGACGGCCTCTCGTTGTCCGGGTCGCTGGGTTACCTGGACTCTTATTTTACGGAGTTTGCGAGCTTCTGCTTCACCGGCCAGACCTTGGAGCAGGGTTGCGTTCTACCACCGGGGGGAGTGGAGACGGATGCCGTGCAGGACCTCAAGGGCAATACCCGGCCCAACGCCCCGAAGTGGTCCGGCTTCCTGGCGATGGACTATGAGCGTGGAATTGGCAACAACCTGGTGTTTGGCATGTCGGCGAATCTGCAGTTCCGGAGCGCTGCCAAGCTGATCGCCACCGATCCGGTTCCGACCCAGAGCAGCTATCAGACGGTTGACGCGAACCTGCGCGTGCGCAGTGCAGACGGGAGATGGCAACTGGCTTTCATTGGCAAGAACCTGACGGATAAGACGGCCTTCCGCAGCGCTGGTGCGGTGCCGGGTACGGGCGGCAATACGGGTACGTCAGAAGGTTTCCGCTCTGACCTGCAGGGCGTGATGATTCGTCCTCGTCAGCTTGAACTGGAACTTACCTGGAGGTACTGATACGCCTCGTATGGATCCATGATCGCTAGGGCAGTCCCGCGTTGGTCCTCGCGGGGCTGCTGCATTTGAAGGCAGGCTGGCGGGAGTCGAGCAGGCCTGCGGGAAGGCTGCGAGGGTGCAATTCGAGAGAGGTCATCTTGGAGTTCAGCCACTATCGCCTGGCTTCAATGCGGGATATTCCCGCTATCGTGGCACTCATCAACGCAGTCTATCGCGGAGATTCCAGTCGCCTCGGCTGGACCACCGAGGCGGATCTTCTGGAAGGCCAGCGCACGGACGTGGCGGACGTCACGGATCTGATGGCTGCGCCCGACTCAGTCTTCCTGCTTGTCGAGGACAGCATCGGTCTGCTTGGTTGCGCACATCTGAAGCGTGATGGCGATGGGGCCTGCTTCGGCATGTTCTCCATCCGGCCCGGATGGCAGGGACAAGGACAGGGGAGGGCGCTCTTGACCCAAGCAGAAACCCGCGCGCGCCAGCTTTGGCCTGTCAGGGCAATGCGGATGAGCGTCATCAGCGTGCGTAAAGAACTGATCGCCTATTATGAACGGCGGGGTTACTGCAGGACTGGCGAGACGTTACCTTTCCCTGCGGATCCACGTTTCGGTACGCCAAAGGTCGGGCGTCTCGAGTTCGTGGTGCTGGAGAAAAGTTTCTAACCCGGAAATCCTCAACAGATCTCGACTCTGGCGTTTTCACTGATCACTCCAGGAGTCACCACGGAAGCGTAGACGCCGAGCTCGCCGCCGTGATGCTCCACCAGCGCGCGCATCACCTTGGGGTCCTTCGGCAGATCTGCAAAGCCGTGGGTAGTCATGATGCAGCGTGGACAGAGCATCTCGACCTTCAGCACCGTCTCCCCGACGCGCAGATGCTGCCCACACCAGGCGTCTTCTACGAAGCCGGCCTCATCGGTATCGATGACCAGGTTGGGTCGAAACCTGCGCATGTCGAAGAGCGAGGTATAGCCCGCAGCGCGTGCGCGAGAGTCGAGTTCCGCCAGGGCGCTGCGCGTCATGATCAGCAGTGGATACGCATCGAAATAAGTGCCCGGCTGTGAATGATGTGTTGCGAGTACCGCCGGAAAGTCACTCACGTCCGGTATCGGTTCATTTTCGGTTCTGGCGAACACCTGCCGCAGGACCTGCTCCATGTCCGTACCTGGGGGCGCCGGTTCCCGCCGGTAATGTCCTTCCTGCTCGGGTGGCAGCAAGGGCCACAGCGAAACGGGATGTCCCAGCAGTTCGCTCAAGCTGTCGTTGATGCTGACGTCGCTGCTGAGCAATGTTTGGTTCCGCGCACGAATCTCGACCGGTGCCGACGGATGGCTGGCACTTGGCGCCTCGATGAAGCGCGCATGCATATCCATCAAGGCGGCGAACCGTTTGGCTCCCGTCAACTCGCCTCGGCTGTCATCACGCAATGCCCAGGCGCGGTCGCCGAGGATCCCGTTGGGCCCGACCTCGGCTCGTTGCAGGCGCTCTCCGAGCAGACTTTTGACTGGATAACGATGGATCTCTCCTAATTTCATGTCACCCCCTGGCCGGTTCTCGCTTGCCTGTCTGGGCACGTTGTTTCACGAAACGCCCGGGATTTCTAGTCGAATCCAGAGGTTTCGTAAAATGTTCAGGGATCCATACTCTCTCGCCTGAATCTGACATTCAAAGCCCCATGCGACGGAGCAATGCCATGAAAATGCTTTCACCCATCCAGGTAGGTCCCATCGAAATCAAGAACCGGGTGGTGTCGACAGCTCATTCTGCGTTCCTGGATTTCTACCGGCCGGGCTCGGATGGGGAACGCTACATGGCTTATCAGGAACGACGGGCTAAAGGTGGTACGGGCCTTTTGATCATGACGGCCATGCACGTTCACCCGTCGAGCCAGATCCCGAACCACTTCATGTACGACCCGCAGGACATGGCGGCGAAATTTCAGAAGATCTCCGGGCGTGTGCATGCGCATGGCGCGAAGATTGTCTCGCAACTATTCCACTTCGGTGTCCAGGGTAAGTCTGAAAGCCGCGACGATTACATGCCGCTTTGGGGTTTCTCAGGAACGGTTTCGGATGCCGGCGAAGCCTCACATGAGATGACGGATGCGGAGATCGAGGAAGTGATCGACGCCTTCGCCAAAGCGGCGCGTACAGCGGTCACCAACGGTATCGACGGTGTGGAACTGCACGGGACCCATGGTTATCTGATCCAGCAATCGTTCAGCCCCTTCGCCAACCAGCGCAAGGACAAGTGGGGGGAGGACCTTTACTTCCTGAAGACGCTGGCAAAGCGTGTGCGGGACGCCATCGGACCGGACAAGGTGCTGGGCCTGCGCATCTCCGCTGACGATTTCATCCAGCCTGAAGACGGGGGTCTCGGACATGCCCGCCTTTGTGAGATCGCCTCGACCATGGCCGGCACCGGACACATCAATTACCTCAACCACAGCGAGGGGGCGGGTGGCGGTCACTATGCCCGTGCCATTGCCAATTATCGGTATCCTTTCGGCGAGTACCTGCCGCTCACCCGTGGTTTGAGGGAGGCGGTGGCCGGCCGCATACCGGTGATCGGAGTGGGCAAGATCCCGACGCCTGATCTGGCCGAGCGGGCGTTAGGGGATGGTGATTGCGATCTGGTGGGCATGACCCGCGCGCAGATCTCTGACCCTGATCTGGTGACCAAGGTCGCGACCGGCCAAGCCCATCGTATCCGGACCTGTACCGGCTCCAATCAGGGTTGCATCGACCGTACGGGTTCATTCCCGATCACCTGCATCCACAATCCGGAAGTGGGCGAAGAGAATCGCTTCAAGGCCCTCGATGTGCCGATCAGCCTATCCAAGTGCGTGCTGGTGGTCGGTGGCGGCCCTGCTGGCATGAAGGCGGCGGAAATCGCCGCCCGCCGTGGCCATCAGGTGACGCTGGCTGAAGCGGGCCCGCGTCTGGGCGGTCGCTTTGCGCTGGTGGAGCCGCTGGGTCCGGCCTCCAACCTGCTCACGGCCACCTCCTGGGTGGAGCAGGAACTGGCGCTGCTGAAGGTGGACATACGCACTCAGACTTGGGTGGACGAAGCCTTGCTTGAAGACCTCAGGCCCGACGCCATCATCATGGCCACGGGGGCAGAGTCCCATACGGATATGGGCATTGAGGACGACGGCTCTATTCCCCTGATTTCCTCTGATGATGCGGCGGCCGGCCGCTTTGAGGGCGTGAAACTCGACATGACCGGGTTGAACGTTCTGATGGTGGACCGGAGGGCCAACTACGAAAGCTGCCTGGTCCTGGAATCGGTGGTGAATCGCGGCGGCAAGGTCACGCTGGCGACGCCCTTCCCCACTTTCGGGGCCAATACCGGTTTTACCCACGTGGTCTACTACCGACCGCGACTGCCCCAGTGGGGTGTGGATCTGCGGGTGACCACGGCGCTGGTGAAGGTCGCAGAGGGTCAGGCCCACCTGCGGGAGGCTTTCTCGGGCGAGGTGGACGTGAAACCCTTCGACATGATCGTGACGGGCATCCACCCGCGACCGCGGACCGATCAGCGGGACCTGTTCGAGCGCTTCGCGCCCACCTCGGTGGTCGGTGATGCCGTCGCGCCACGCTCCGCGCTTGAAGCCTTCCGTGAAGGCGACCGGGCCGGGCGGACGGTCTGAGTGCCCCTGGAGTAGTCGCTGACCGCTGGGGAGACTCTGAATTGGGTGCGCCGAAGCTCTGCGGGTCTGTGCCGGTGTGATGGTAAGGCGCGTTGCGCTAAGGAAGGATGGTTACCTTTTCAAGCGACGCAGTGCAGCCAGCGCGCCGGCCATCGCCCGCCACGGATGGCCGGGCTGGGGCTCGATCGAAGTGAACGGTCGCGCCAGGGATGGCCGCAATGATGGCGGTGCATGTGGGGAGTGGCGCGCCCGACAGGATTCGAACCTGTGACCCTCGGCTTCGGAGGCCGATACTCTATCCAGCTGAGCTACGGGCGCGTGGGGGCGCAATCATACAGTCGCCCCGACAGGGCGTCCACGCGATGAGACTGGCAATGACAGTGCCCATGAGTATGGCTGCTGGCGGTGGCAGGCGGGTGGCGCTACCCTCAGGTATTGCACTCGGGAGCCGAGCCGCATCATGGAGTCACAACGCCCGAGTCGCACCGCCGAAGGGGCGGCCGCCCTTCGGGTCTGGCATACCTTGCTGGATGACCCCCCCCACGTCTTCGACGACAGCATCGTCCGTAGCATGCTGTCCGGGCCCACCCGGCTCATGCTGCATGCGCCGCCTTCCATGGTGCGCCATGCCATTCGCGCCCGGGAGACTGTCCAGCCTGAGCTGGCTGCGCTCCGTGGCCAAGTCGTCCTGCGCTCGCGGTTTGCCGAAGACGCGCTCGATGCGGCCCTGGCTGCTGGTTGCCATCAGGTGGTCATTCTTGCTGCGGGCTTGGACACCACAGCTCAGCGGCGCCCCGAGCTCGCCCGCGCGGGTGCCATCCTGGAAGTGGACCACCCGGCGACCCAGGCCTGGAAACGGGAGCGGCTGCCTGCGGATCTCTCCGCGGCGGTGCGCTACGTGGCTGTGGACTTCGAGCGGGATGTCCTGGACGAGCGTCTCGCCGAAGCGGGCCTGCGCAGCGATGCACCCATGTTCGTGAACTGGCTTGGCTGTACCTACTATCTGGAGCCGGAAGCTGTCACCGCGACTTTCGAGGCCTTGGGACGCATGGCCGCGCCCGGCAGCGAAATCGTCCTCGACCACTGGCTGCCGGAGCCCGGCCTGAACTGGCGGCCTCGGTTGCTGCTGGCCGGTGTGCGCTTTGCGCTGGCGCTGCAACAAGAACCATTGCGCTGTCTGATGACGGCCGGGGAGCTGGCCGAACACGCCGCAGCCGGAGGCTGGCAGGTGGCCGAAGAGCTGGATGCGAAGGCGCAGCGCGAGCGCTGGTTGGCAGGCCGCAACGACTCCTTGGCGCTGCCGGATTTCGCCCACCTCACCCGGCTGGTCCGCGCCTGACTCTGCG
>SLTB01000145.1 GCA_007130155.1 Pseudomonadales bacterium | reverse complement strand
TTCGCGTATCGGTGAGATATGCGGGCTAACAGTTTGCTGAAATTGGTATTTCTGCAACCTGCGAACGAACGAATATAGCGGATTCCGCGACTGATGGTGGTGCGCGTGCTGTCGCGGGTGTCGACTCAGTCGGTCTTGGCCTGTGGATCGCGCCGGGACCCTTCCTGCCAGGGCCAGCAGCCTTCCACTTCCATATGCAAAGTCATGGAAAGGAAAGTCCGGATGAGAACAATCAATCCGAGCAGCACCACGTTCTCCAGGTTGGGCTGAACTGAAACCGTACGGATGATGTCGCCGGCGATCAGGAACTCCAGGCCGAGAAGAATGCTGCGGCCGAGGTCGACCCGAAGATGGTGATAGGAGCGCTCGCCAGAATCCTGGCGGGCGCTCAAATAGCGCCAGCAGGAATAGACCGCACCTACGACTATCACGAGGACGCCGACTGATTCGATGATCAGGCCCAGCAGGCCGATGAGTTGCCGGTACTCGTCCATGGCGGTTCTCCCTCTGGCTGCTGCTCAGCGCCCAGCCAGCGCTGCGACGTGGACCTCAGCGCAATCCGCCAGGGCATCGAGATCGTAGCCGCCTTCCAGTAGTGACACCACGCGATCGTTGGCGTAGTCGTGGGCCAGATCGTTGATCAATCCGGTGATCCAGCGGTAGTCGTCGGTGATCAGGTCGAGGCCTCCCAGTGGGTCGTCGCGGTGGGCATCGAAACCGGCGGATACCAGGATCAGTTCGGGCCGATGCCGTTCGAGCGCCGGAACCCAGTCCCGTTCGATGGCTTGGCGGAATGTTCCCGAGCCTGTGTGCTCAGCCAGCGGCGTAAGCACGATGTGATCCCCCGTTGCTTCGGTTCCGCGCCCTGGATAGAAGGGGTGCTGGAAGCTCGAGCAGACCATCACCCGGGGATCTTCGGCGAAGATCTCGGTGGTCCCGTTGCCGTGGTGGACATCGAAGTCGACCACGGCAACCCGTTCGAGGCCGTGGACTTCGACGGCGCGCCGGGCGGCGATGGCGATGCTGTTGAAGAAGCAGAAACCCATGGCCAGTCGGGTTTCGGCATGATGGCCCGGCGGGCGTATGGCGCAGAAGGCCCGCTCGAACCGACCGTTGATGACACCGTCCGTGGCAGCAACGGCGGTGCCTGCAGCACCGCGCGCTGCTCGCATCGAATCCGGTGCGAGAAACGTATCAGCGTCGATGGATGTAAGACCTACATGGGGCGTCAGCTTGCGGAGCAGTGCCATGTGCTCGACGGGATGGACCCGGGTGAGGTCCTCGTCACTCACGGCTGCGACTGGCGATGGGCGGACCAGATCGGCCGCGAGCCCACTGGCCTCCATGCGCTCGATGATCACGGCGGTGCGCTCTGGGCACTCGGGATGTCGCCACTGCATGCGGTGAAGGACGTCGTCCGGATGCTGAAAAAGGGCCGTTCGCATCAGGAGTGCTCCGTCGGGTTGGGAAAATCAATGCAGCCATGGGGAGTCGCTGAACGTAACGCAAGCGACTGCATACTTCGATCGCTGGCCAGGGCGCAGCTTCATTTCATGATGATGGGTAGCTTCCCTCGTGATCAGCTGTGGCACCAGGATCCACAGTGGTCTCATGGGCCAGCAGCACTCCGAGTTCTTCTGCAGTCATGGGCTTGCCGACCAGGAAGCCCTGGATTTCGTCACAGCCGACTTCGGTCAGAAAACGGATCTGCTCCGGGGCGTCGACGCCCTCGGCCACTACGCGCAGGTCGAGGGCCCGACCCATGGCTACGATGGCACGGACGATAGCGCAGTCATCCTCGGAATCCGGTAGGGGAGTGATGAAAGTGCGATCGATCTTCAGAGCATGGACAGGGAAGTGGCGCAGGTAGGCCAGGGCTGAATAGCCGGTTCCGAAGTCGTCTACCGAGAGGCCGACGCCGAGCTCATTCAGGGCTGCAAACAGGTCCCTGTGGGCAACCACGTTGGCCACGAAGACACCTTCTGTCAGTTCGAGTTCGAGCAGTTCGGCGGGCAGGCCATGGGTGGTCAGAAGGCTGCTCAAAAGGTTACCGAAATCACCGCTTCGGAACTGGCCCGCAGACACGTTCACGGCGAGGCGAAGGGCATGGCCTTCATCCATCCAGCGTCGGCCGGCGCGGATCGCTTCTTCGAGGACCCAGCCGCCAATGCGATTGATGGCACCTGTGCTCTCAGCCACCGGTATGAACTGCTCGGGGCTCACCGCTCCGAAGTCGGGTGAGTGCCATCGAAGTAGGACTTCCGCTCCCGCGATTCTGCGCGTCTTGAGATCGAAGCGTGGTTGATAGCGGACGTCGAGTTCATGGCGCGCGATGGCGCCGGGAAGCGCGTGTTCCATCAGTACCCGGCGGTGGGAGATGACCTCGAGGCTTTCGTCATAGACCCTGAAATCATGACCGCCGGCGTCCTGGACCTGATGCAGGGCTGCACGGGCCTGATCAAGCAGTTGACGGGGATCCTGACTGCTGCGAGGAAAGACGGCGATGCCCATGCTGGCACTGCTGCCCTTGGTGATGCCCTCGGCGGCGGCCAGCGACTGCAGGATGCGGCTGGCGGTCAGTGCGAGGTCAGTCAGCTCTGTGCTGCACTCGAGCAGAAGCAGGAATTCCTCACTTTGACTTCGGGCTACCAGATCAGAGCGTCGGAGCAGTGCTCGCAGCCGTTGGGCGGACTGCTTCAGGAGTTGTTCGGCGTCCTCCTGGCCTGCGATGCGCGTACGTTCCTGAAAATCGTCGAGCTGGAGTGACACCAGGGCCATGCATCGACCGTGGCGTTCGGCCGTGTGCAGGGCCAGATCCAATTGACGTTCGAACAGGCGTGCATTGGGAAGCCCGGTAAGCATATCGTGCTGGGCCAGATACTCGAGGCGACTTTCCAGCTCCTGCGTGCGTGTGCACAGCCGAAGACTGCGTTCGAGCAGCAGCGGCGTGAGCTCCGCCGCCGGCAGATACTCGTCTGCGCCGGCTGCGAGCAGCTCTTCCGCCGCATCGGGTTGTCCGTCGGCGATCACCACCAGGATCGGGGTCAGAATCCCGCGTTCTCGGAGCCGACGCAGCAGGTCTTTCGTGGCATTCACATCGCAATCGATGATCAGGGCATCGGCAGGACCTTGGGTGACGGCGCTCGCAAGGTCATCCGTCCGCGCCACAACCTCGGTGTGCCAGGTCGCGCCGTCGGTCGTCAGTCGTGCCAACCCGGCGCCACAGTCGCCGAGACGAGCCTGGGCGGCCGGAGTGTCGGCCAGGGCGAGCAGGTGCAGGCGTGCAGGTGCGTCAGGAAAATTCACCGTAGCTCCGCGCTTAGAGGCTGCAGGATCAGAGTACGATGATCGGCGGAGATCTGAAAATGGTTCTCCAGATCGGGCAGACCCGGGTGGTCCCGGGCCGGTTCACCGTTGATTCGCATGACCATGAGCTGCCGTTGGCGTTGGGGGCGCCATTCCAGCGCAGCACTCAAGGCTGCCAGTGTGCTGGTGAACAGCTCCCCGCCCGGCGCTGGATCGATGGCGAGCTCCTTGGTGCCGCGGCAGAAGGTCAATAGTACGCGCCCGGCACCGAGGACCAGTTCGTTTCCTGAGCGTGCAGCCGGCAGCGGCAGCCCTGGCAGCGGCAGACCGAGGCCGCAGGGGGAGGCGGGGTCCTGTGCGTGAATCCAGCGTGGCGATGCCATCCCTGGCTGCCAGTCGCGAATGGTTTCCAGCGCTTCGGGCAGGGCGAACTGTGGACCGCCCAGATCTTCCAGGAACCAGCCGCCGACCACTTCGCCGCTGAGCTCAAGCCAGCGCAGGGCGCGAAATACGGTTGCGAAGGTCATGCCGCGGGCTTCGCGACGGCAGAGATCCGGACAGACGACGCCATAGCGGTCGAGCAGCATTCGGGCGCGAGTTCTGGCCTGCTCGAGCGCATCGAGGCCATCGCCGGTTTGGGCAATCGGCAGCGCGGCGAAGTGGCTCGGGTAGCCGCGTACCCGCGCCTGCAGTCGCTGCCGCAGGCCCTGGCGCGACCGGTTCGCTTGGGGCGCGGCATCGGCTTGCGACAGCGCAGGCAGTCGGTACTTCCAAGTTATCCCGCGGCGAACGGCTTCGAAGCCATCGAGGGTGAACTCTCCGTTCCAGATGCCCTGCCAGAGCACCTCAGCGGCGCGACCCGGATCCTCCCCGCAGGCGTCGATGAGGCTCGAGAAAGGCAGCCTTGCGCCGGCGGGTAGGGAAAGCGCTGGCGTCACTGCAGACCGGCCGCGGGGTGCTTCCATGGCCTTCGCCAGCGGTTGGACTAAGGATTGTGGGAGCGGATTCATCCGCGAAGCGGGAAGCGGCGCAGCGATGGATCCAGGATGATTCGCGGATGAATTCGCTCCCACGGAGCGCGTCGCGGTCTCATCGACTCCCGCATTGGCCTCACCATCGACGGTGTCTTGCGGTGTTGGTTTCACCGCCTCGATCTCTTCAGGCAGCGCGAAGCCGATGCGGCCGGGGCCATGGCCGTAGAGCAGGAGGTCGCCGCTGGCCAGGATGCGATCGAGCTCCGCCGGCTGCTGCGCGCAAAGCCTTGCCGGTAATACGAAGGTCTCCCAACGTTCGGCCCGAAGTGGCAGGCCGCGCAGGGGCTCGAGGGCATCGAGCATGTCTGTGGCGCCGCCGATGCGCTGCCAATCGAGCAGGAAGTCGGCCACTTCGCTGCCGGGCAGCGGATCGAGATGACGGCGGCGGGCCCGTTGCTGGCGCAGCATGGTCTCGAAGTGGTCGCGTAGACACAGGCGCTGTTCATCGTCACCCACGACCAGTGCGCCGCGAATCATCTGCCCGGTGCCAATCAGCGTTTCGATGTCCCGGGCGAGCACGTCTGTGGGGCCTGGCCAGGCCGAGATCATCTGCTCCATGGTGAGTGGTGGCTGGGCACTGAGCCATGCCTTCAGCCATTCCAGCCGGGTCTCGGTGTCCACGGTTGGCGCTGCCTCGACGGGGCCACGCAGTTCCGGCGCCAGGGCCTTGAGCACGGCAGCCTGCTCGGTCAGCGTGATCCAACGGCCGCGTTCGTTCTCTAGGGCAATCCACGATGACTGTGCCCGAACCCAGTCGTCGGCAGGCAGATGAGGCTGAAGGGTTGCCAGCTCACTGGCTTCGAGCAGGTGGCGCTCGCCGATCCAGTCGATGAGATCCAGTGCATCGTTGGGCGCCCAGCCCGGCTCCAGGCGTCGGCGTCGGCGCAGGAACAGCTCGATGGTGGTCGTTTCCAGACGCGGGCGTCGCTCACTGTCGTCAAGCAGGTCGTCCAGCAGCGTCGGGCGATGGCCGTCGGCAGATGGCCGCGGCTGGTCGTCGGCGTACATGTAGCGGTTGATCTGCGTCCGGGCCAGCTGGGCGGCGAAGGGCGACGGTGACGGGGTCTCGCAGACGGTCACCTCGATGATGCCGTCGCTGAGTTCATCGAGCATTGCCCTCAACTGTGGCAGTTCGAATTCGTCCTCGAGGCAGGTCCGCCAGGCCTCGATCAGCACCGGAAAGTCCGGCTCGTCTTTCAGGCGGCCCAGCAGGCGCTGGGATTGCAGGCGGTTGAGCCACAGGGGCTGGCGTTCACCCGGCCGCCGCCGCGGCAGCAGCAAGGCCCGGCCGGCGCATTCGCGGAAGCGGGCGCCGAAGAAGCCACTGCCGGTCAGTCGCCGTTCGAGCAGGACGTCGACGTTGGTCGAAGTCACCATGGCGAGAGCGTCATGGGGATCGATGTGGGCCTCCAGCTGGATCACCAGGGCGTCATTGCCGGCGTGGATCTCGATCTGCTCGCCGAAGCGGTCGCTCCACGCCGCCTCCAGTGCCAGAGCCCAGGGTCGGTTGATGCGCGCTCCAGCCAGGGTATGGAGGATGAGCTGGCCTGCGCTGCTCGGGGTGCCGCCGGGTCCGGTATGGACTCTTTCCGCCAGCAAGTGGCGGCGATGGGGCAGCGGGGCGTCCGTATGGCGCCGCTGCCGCAGCAGGTGATCCAGTAGTGCCGTTCTGGCCTGGGCATCCAGTGGCGCAAGCTCCGAGCCCTGACCGAGATTCTTGTCGCCATGGGCCAGAGCAGCTTCCCAGCCTTCCAGAAGCTCAGCGATATGAGTGGAGAGATGGCTGCCGCGCTCACGCTCTTCAGAGCGCCAGAAGGGTGGTGCGTGGCTGGCTTCCGGTGCGGGCAGTACGAAGACATCGTTGTGGGTGACGCGCTGCACCCGCCATTGCTGGGAGCCCAGGCTGAATGCGCGGCCAGGACCGTTTTCCCAGACGAATTCCTCGTCAAGTTCGCCGATGCGAACCTGGCTGTGGGCGTGACGAAGCTGGAAGTAGCCGCGGTCCGGGATCATGCCGCTGCTGGCATAGAAGGCCAGCGCGGCGCCGCGACCTGCCACCAGCCTTTCGCTGTCCGGGTCGAGGTGGATGCGCGGCCTCAACTCCCGAATCCGACTCCTGGCGTGACGCCCCGCAAGCATGTCCACCACCGAATCGAAGGCCGCCCTGGGCAGGTTTCGGTAGGGCATGGCACGGCACACTTCGGCGTACAAACCAGCCGCAGTCTGCGGAGTTGCCAGCAGTGAAGCAATGATGATCTGGGCCAGTACGTCCAGACAGCCTACGAGCGGATCGAGAGGCTCGATATCGCCGTTGGCGGCGCAATGCAATGTCGCGGTTGCTTCCAGAAGATCATGGGGATGGGTGGGATGCAGCACGGCCCGCGACGTTGCACCGACGCTGTGCCCGGCCCGACCGATACGCTGCAGGGCGCTGGTTACCGTTGGTGGACTCTGCAGCAGCACGACTTCATCGAGGCTGCCGATGTCGATGCCCATTTCCAATGAACTGGTGGCGACGATGGCCCGCAGGCGCCCCTCCTTGAGCCGCTGCTCCACCGTCAGCCGTAACGCCCGCGCCAGGGAGCCGTGGTGGGCCCAGGCCAGAGTGCTGCCGGTATGGTCGTTGATCCGATAAGCCAGTTTTTCCGCCATTTGCCTGCTGTTGCAGAACACCAGGGTGGAGCGGTTGCGTTCGCAGCGGCTGGCAATGGCGCGGGCGATGGGTGAGAGTGCATCGAATCCACCGTCCTCCGGAAGCTGATCCGGCGCAAGGGCTTCAATACGCAGATCGAGCCGCGGTCGTTCGCTGCTGCTGACGACGCGCACAGGGCGTGGGTCTGCGCTCGGATTGCCGTCCGCGGTGGCGGGGTAGCCGCCGATCCAGCGCGCGATGGCATCCAGAGGCCTTACCGTGGCTGACAGCGCGATCCGCTGGTATTCACCTGCCAAGTCCACCAGCCGCTCGGCGGCCGCCGCCAGCCAGACGCCCCGGCGATTGCCGGCTATGGCGTGCACCTCGTCAGTGATCAGGGTCTTGACGCCGTTGAGGATGCCGCGTCCAGACTTCGAGGCCAGCAGCAGACTCAGGCTTTCGGGTGTGGTGATGAGGATCTCCGGCGGCTGGCGTGCCATGCGCTGGCGTTCAGCGGCGGGGGTGTCACCACTGCGGGTGGCGACATGGAGCTCCGGGCAGGGTAGCCCGCGCTTCTCGAAGCGCTGGCTCAGCTGCGTCAATGGCAGCATGAGGTTGCGCTGAATGTCGTTGTTCAGTGCCTTCAGTGGCGAAACATAGAGCACGCGAATGGTGCCGGGTTGCCACACCCCTGTCAGGAGGCGGTCGAGGGCCCAGAGAAAAGCGCAAAGGGTCTTGCCGGAGCCGGTGGGCGCGCTGGCCAGCACATGGGCGCCACTGGCGATCAGCGGCCAGACATCGCGCTGGATGGCTGTGGGTGCGCCATGTTCGCTGCCCATCCAGGCGGCAATTTCGGGATGGAAGGCGGCCAGCGGATTCGGCTTCACGGCGCTTCGGGTTGCCCGCAGAGGATCGAGTCTCGATGATACACGGCGCCGAGGCACAGATTAGGTTTATGGCGCCGCAGCAAAAAAACCATCGGACCCCTACGACAGGCCTCTACGACAGGAAGGGAAACAGTATGAAGCGTATCGAAGGGTCAGTGGTCATCACTGGCGGTGGTGCTGGAATTGGTCGTGAGGCCGCGCTTGGTTTCGCTGAGCGGGGGGCGTATGTGGTGGTCGCCGGGCGCACGCTCAGTCGTCTCGAAGAGACCGTGGCCGCCATCAAGGCGGTCGGTGGGCGCGGCTGCGCGGTTGCAGCTGATTGCGCCACTGAGGCCGGAGCGGATGCGGTCCTCACGGTGGCAGAACATTTCGGCCCAGTGGCGGTGCTCGTGAACAACGCCGGCGTCGGGTACAGCTTTGAGGCTACTCGGCCAGGTTCCATGGCGGCGCTGGCGGACGCCTCGCCGGAAAACTGGCACGAGGTCATGCGCATCAACCTTGACTCGGTCTACTTCATGTGTCGTCGTGCACTGCCGGGCATGATCGCGGCGGGCGGTGGTGCCATTGTCAATGTCTCCAGCGCCGGTGGGACCCAGGGCATGGTGGATGCCCACGCCTATGCGACGTCCAAGGCCGGCATGATCAACCTGACCCGTTCCCTGGCGCGAACCTATGGTCCCAGCGGCATTCGCGCCAACGTTCTTGCTCCAGGTTTCGTTGCCACGGACATGGTGGCCGGTGTCCTTGAAAGTGAAGCGAACCCCTTCGCGGACGAGGCGCTGCGCTTTGCCGTCTGCCCGCTAGGGCGACCTGGCGAACCCGCGGAGATGGCCGAGGCGATTTTGTTCCTGGCCAGCAATGGCTACGCCAACGGCGCTGTGCTGGTGGTCGACGGGGGTTCCACGTGTTGATTTGAGCAACCGGTGGAGCAGGAACGGCAGCGTCAGCAGCCTTGGCTGTGGGCGTCAAGCTGCTCGTTCAGACCCGGGAGGCGGCCTCGGCGCGAGGAGGCTTGCGCGACCAGTTCGCAGCGTTCTGGACGTTGAGCTGCGGCTGCGGCTTCAATGGCAAGCGCCAGGGCCCGATCGCTGGCGCCATTGGCAAGATGCCCTTGGGCGTGAATCCAGGCCTGCTGCGGGTCACCACCGGCACCGAGCCAGAATTCTGCGATGTGATCAAGAAAGGCCAGCGGATGGCGTGCGGCCAGAGCCGCATAGCCGCGCTCTGCACGGGAGCGCACGGCGGCGGCATCATCACTGCGGCCTGCGGCCATGAGGAATTCAGCCAGTCGCGAATCCACTTCCGGATCCTCGCTTTGGCCGGCAATGGCTTCGAGCAGCGCGATGGCGCCGTCCAGGTCCTGGTTTTCGGCCAGCAGTTCGGCCAGGTGAACGCGCGGAGAGACGTAGTGGGGGAGATAGTCCAGAGCGCGTCTATAGTGAGTCGCTGCGCGGGCGTCGTCGCGGCCGACGTGCAGCTCGCCGCGCTGGAACTCGACCCAGGCGACAGGGAAAGGCGTCATCTGATCCCAGAACCCCAGTGCTTGCAGATAGCTCCGCTCCGCTTCATCGATGCGTCCGAGGGCTACCAGCGCGAAGGCGAGTTGCGTGTGGGTGGCGAAGCCGGGCTGCTCGGCGGCGCGGTGACTGACGGCTTCGATAACTTCCTCGGGTCGGCCACGGGCGATGGTGATTCGAATCCGCGCCTGCTCGGTGGTTTGCAGCCATGATCGCGCCTGCCTGGAGCTTGGGGTCTCGCCGATGCGGGCTTGAATGTCGTCGAGTAGCGCGATGGCCTCGTCGAAGCGATGCACGCGTTCCAGGATCCGGGCGCGCGCGAGCCCTGCCCCTGGGTCGTCCGGCAGGGCTTGAAGCAGACGTTCGGTGATGCTGAGTGCCTCGTCGAAATCACTGTAGGAGCCGCGGAACTGGACTCGGTTCAACAGGTGGTCGAGGAGGCTGTGAACCGCAGCCACGTTGTTGGCATGAACGCTCAGAACTCTTCGAGCCTGCTCGATCTGGTGGTCGAGGTTGCGCAGGGCGATGTCGGGATGCGTGGTTCGATAGCGTGGTTCGTCATGGGCGATCGCAAACCCGGCCTGCAGGAGCAGAACCAACCCTGCGACAGCGCCGACAGTCCTTGCTTGACCGCGCATTACTGCGCAACAGGCGCCAGGAACGGAAACAGGTCGATGGAGTGACGGGGATTGTCGTCTCGATTGATTCCGTCGCTGACAGGGATGCTGAGATCATTGGATAGGGCTGTGTAGGAGACGTTGATGGTGTCGTAGAGTGGTGTACGACCGCCGCAATCACCCGCCAATGCCGGCAGCAGTCCGGTTGCGGCCAACTCCACGCCGAAGTACTGGCTGCAAGCCCCGGAGTCTGCACGCAAGTAGACGCGGTCATCGGTCAGCGCTCCCGCCAGCGCGTTGTAGCGGGCCGGCGTATCGATATCCTCCGCTTCCACCCCGGCGCCTGCGAGAATCTGGCTGCCGCAGTTGCCGTCGAGTCCGTCGTAGATGGCAATTGCGCTACGGATTTCGTCGCGGAACTGGCCCCAGTCGGCCCGGCCCGCCGAGCTGTAGGCATCCTTGCGGGAGTTGTCCGCACCCATGACCAGTGGGCCGAGAGGTTGAATCAGGGCGGTGGTGATGGCGGCACGGCCCTGCCGGTCGATCTGCGGTCCAACTGCCGGGGGATCCGGGAAGGCTGGGGCGGGGTCCGGCTCGTTGTCGGAGAAATCGCCGCTACTGCCGCAGCCGGCGAGAACGCCGAAGAGGGCCGCGATGCCTGCAAAGCATTTGAAGCTGCGCATGATGGATCCTCCGCTCAACCGCGCCTGTGGGTCGATGCCCAGACTGCGAGAATGGTCCCTGACCCTGTCAGCAGAGAAGCGTCGATCTGCAGCACAAGGGCGCCGGCAGTCAGCCCGGCAAAATTGTCCACGGCTTCGCCGTTGTCCTGCAGCGCATTGATCAGCGCCGAGGAGGTCGCCTCGTCCAGCATGGGACAGCCTGCGCCGTCGAAGTCCAGATTGGGTGCAGCGTCGTTGACCATGTCCAGCGTGTTGCGAAAACCCGACGCGTTGAAGAAGAAGGGGTCATCCCTTTCGCCCGCAAAGGCTCGAACGCGCCCGCTGGCGCTTTCAAGACCAATCTCAGAACTGGCGTCGCCCTTCAAGTAGTCATCGCTGCCCACCCAGCACTCGAGGGTCTGGTCAGGTTCAAACTCACAGATGATCTGAACTTCGCTGCCTGCTTCGCCGTAGGCAGGAGCACTCTCGACGTGAATCACGTACTGCACTGCATCGGAAAACAGGGCTGCAGGTACAGTGAGGGCGAAATTGACGCGGCTTGTGTCTGATGTGGTCCAAACAAAGATATCTGCGATATCGGCGGCCGGTTCCGCCACCGCTGAGGGACTGTCTCGATGGTCGGCTGCGTGGCCCAGAACAGACAGGCACAGCAGGGTCAGCATGCCGGTACGAAGTCCGGGCAGAAGACGTGGAACGTACATGCTGCGTTCTCCCCTCGTGGCGACCTGGCTATGACGGCTGCAGCAGATCGCGGGTTGGTGCTTTATTGCTTTGCGGACGCTTGAGTTGACGCCGCTCCGCTCTTCCTTCCTGGCAGGATTGTGAGTCTGCTTGCAACAGCGCACAACCGCATAATGCGCGCCTCATCCTTCGTGCGCCATCCGGGTTGCGGGATCGTGACGCCGATCTCTCCGGGAATCTTGATGTATCAGCGCTTCTCGAAAACAGGACTGCCTCTCCCCATCATTCGAGGCCCAGTACCTGTTTGGCAATGACGTTCTTCTGGATTTCGTTGGTCCCTCCGTAGATGCTCTGGGCTCGGGTAAAGAAGTAGTCGGCCACCGCGGTGACGGGCCATGCCGGGGCAAAGGCGCCGTAGGCTCCGCCATTCCAGTCCACAGGCCGGCGATCGCTCACCGCACGCAGTCCCTGGTAGCTGCTGGCCTCGAGCCAGAGCTCGGTGATGGCCTGTGCGACCTCCGTGGAACGGACTTTGAGGATCGAGGACTCGTTCCCCGGGGCACCGCCGGTGGCGACTGCGGCCAGCGTGCGCAAGGTGGTGTATTCCAGCGTCGTCAATTCGACGCTGACCCGATCATAGCGACGACGGAAACTCGCGTCGGTCCAAAGCGTACCGTGGCCGTCTCCGGTTTCCCTGGCCACTTCCGCCAGGCGGCGCATCTGCTCCTTCTTGCCCGCGATGTGCGCGTAGCTGGTGCGCTCGTGGGTGAGCAGGTACTTGGCGTAGCTCCAGCCCTTGCCCTCTTCGCCGACCCGGTTGGATTGCGGAACCCGCACGTTGTCGAATGTGATCGTATTGAGATGGTGGCCGCCGTCGATGGTGATGATGGGGTCCACGTGAACACCTGGTGACGTCATGTCGATCATCAGGAAGGTAATGCCCTGCTGCTTACGTTCTTCTCGCGACGTGCGGACCAGGCAGAAGATCCAGTCGGCGTAGTGGGCCTGGCTGGTCCAGGTCTTGGTGCCGTTGAGGAGGTAGTCGCCGCCGTCCGGGTCGGCCCTGCATTCGAGGCTCGCGAGATCTGAACCGGCGCCGGGTTCCGAGTAGCCCTGGGCCCAGAACGTGGTGGCGTCGAGAATCTCTGGCAGGAATCTTTGCTTCTGTTCCTCGCTGCCGAAGGTGTAGAGCACCGGTGCCACGTAGATGACGCCCATCGGAACGATAGGTGGCGCACCGGCGCGCTCGAGTTCCTCGTCGAAGAGGTACTTTTCGGTGACGTTCCAGCCCGTGCCGCCGTACTCCGGCGGCCAGTTTGCCGCCAGCCAGCCCCGCTCGGACAGCGCCCGCTCATTGCGCTGCAGATCGTCCTTGCTGAGGGTCTGCCCGCGGGTGCGCTTGGCCAGAATGTCCTGGGGATAGTCCTTGGCGAAGAAGGCGCGGACCTCCTCTGCAAAGGCGAGCTCGTTGTCGGCGTAGCGCAGATCCATGGTGACTCCGGCAGTTGAAGGGCTGTCTGGATGATAGCAGCGGGATGGTGGAAAGAGGGTTTCGAACTGGGGCTGTCTCAGCGTCCAGCCCAAGGGAAGCCTGTGGCCGGCAACCTTCAGCGGTCCGGCAGCAGCATCACGCAACAGTGGGCGCAGCCCTGACTCGGGACCTTGGTACGTGGTTTGGCCCCGAGGTCAGACGTTCAGGGGCGCCCCTGTGGGTTGCCCGTCACTCGATGATCGAGACGTTGGCAGCCTGGGGACCCTTCTGTCCCTCGGTGATGTCGAATTCGACTTTCTGGCCTTCCAGGAGCGTCTTCCGGCCGCTGCCGTTGATCGCGCTGAAGTGGACGAATACGTCCTTCTGTCCTTCCTGCTGGATGAAACCGAAGCCCTTCTCGTCGTTGAACCACTTTACGACGCCAGTTACGCGCTGATCCAAGATGCGGTACCTCTTGCTGTTGCACGGGCGATGTGCAGCCGTTGAGCATTGGAACTGCCCGTCCGTATGGCGGGCAGAAGTCCATAATACTCAATATCGCTTGCTGGCAAGTGACCGACGACGAACGGTCATGTGCCGCGAAGCGGGGCGCGCCAGAGATGGCCAGCAAACGCGTTCCCGCAGCGCAGGAGAACGCTGAGAAATCAGCGTTCTCCGATATCCCTCAGAGCCGCTCGATGATGGTCACGTTGGCGAGACCGCCGCCTTCACACATGGTCTGCAGGCCCCACTTCTTGTCGTGGGTCGCAAGAGCATGGACGAGGGTCGCCATGAGCTTGGTGCCGGATGCCCCAAGAGGGTGACCGAGGGCAATGGCGCCACCATGGACATTCAGGCGCGCACGATCAGCTCCGGTTTCCTGGAGCCAAGCGGCGGGTACCGAGGCAAAGGCCTCGTTGACTTCGAACAGATCGATGTCGTCGATGCTCATGCCTGCCTTGGCGAGGGCGCGACGGGTGCCTTCGATGGGGGCTTCGAGCATGATCACCGGGTCGCCACCCACGACCGTCAGATGATGGATGCGGGCCAGCGGCTGCACGCCGAGGGCTTTCAGCCCGGCCTCGCTGACCACCATCACCGCAGAGGCGCCGTCACAGATCTGCGAGGACGACGCAGCCGTGAGGCGGCCGCCCTCCACCAGCAGTTTGACGCCAGAGATGCTCTCGATGCTGGCGTCCATGCGGATACCTTCATCGACGTCGTGGACGACCTTGGAGCCGTCCTCCAGGGTCACTTCGACCGGAGTGATCTCCTTCTTGAACCAGCCCTTCTCCACGGCCTGCTTGGCCTTCTGGTGGCTCTCGAGGGCGAAGTGATCGAGGACTTCCCTGGCCAGATCATATTTCTTGGCCATCATCTCGGCGCCGGTGAACTGGCTGAACTGCACCTTCGGGTAGCGAGCACTCATGCCCTTGCCGTAGGGCAGGCCATAGCCGGCCTCGTAGGCGGGCTTGACCGCAGCACCCATGGGCACGCGGGTCATCATCTCGACGCCGGCGGCGATCACGCAGTCCATGGTGCCGGACATCACGGCCTGGGCGGCAAAGTGCAGGGCTTGCTGGGACGACCCGCACTGACGATCCACCGAGGTGGCGGGAACGCTTTCGGGCAGTGATGACGACAGCACCGCGTTGCGGGCGATATTCGTGCTCTGCTCACCGGCCTGGCCGACGCAACCCATGATCACGTCCTCGATCAGCGCCGGGTCTGCTGATGCGCGGGCGACCACGTCGTCGAGTACCCGACCGGCGAGGTCAGCGGCGTGCCAGTCCTTAAGGCGACCACCGCGGCGTCCGCCGGCAGTCCGGCATGCGGCGACGATGTAGGCTGCTTCTGCCATGTTTAATCCCTCTCTCTTATGGGTGGGCTACCGAGAACTTGTCGATAAAATGTGAGGTCAGTTAATGCGTCACGCTTAAAGTGCGGCTGGCGGATTATGCCCTCGGCCGGGTGGCATCGCCAGCCGCCTGGGTCGTGCTGACGGCATGGTCTGATGTATCGCAAGTTCCTTCGGGCGCATGGCCAGGGGTTGCGCAGCTGATCGGTCCAGGGCGCGGCAAGGAAGGCGCATCGCGGTATGCTGAACGGACAGCCTTTACTGGGGCAACCCCGGCGAGGCGGGTTTAGAGAGGGCACATGTGCGGACGCTTCAACATGATTGCGGATCCGCTGACCCGCCTGTTCATGGCCATGGCGGGTCAGCCGTTTCCTGGTGCGGATAGGCTTAATGTGGCGCCGACGGAATTCGTGCCGGTGATCGCCGCCGAAGCCGGCCAGCGGCGGTTGGCCGAGATGCGCTGGTGGTTGGTTCCACACTGGGCCCGGGACCTGTCCGCCCGCTACGCCATGTTCAATGCCAGGGCGGAGGGCTTGACGAAATCCCGCGCTTTCAAGATGCCGTTCGCCCGTCAGAGGGCGCTGGTACCGGTGTCGGGATTCTATGAGTGGCTCGGCGAGGGCGGGCGCAAGCTGCCGCATTACGTGGTGGCCGATGGCGAGGACGTTTTGTTGCTGGCGGGCCTCTGGGATTGCTGGTCTGGCGGCAGGGAGCCACTGGAAAGCTTCACGCTGGTGACGACTGAGGCGCATCCTCAATTGCAGTGGCTGCACCCTAGGCAGCCGGTGATGCTCGATGCGCAGGGGGCTGAACGCTGGCTGGCCGCCGAGGCGGCGGAAGCCGAGCTGC
>SLTB01000124.1 GCA_007130155.1 Pseudomonadales bacterium | reverse complement strand
TGGCCGAAGCCGGGTACCCAGGCGAATTCGTGACTCACCCCACGCTCGCCGAAGAGCTGAAGCAGGCCGCGGGTACCCGCCATGACGCTGGGCAGATCCTGCTGGCCGAGCAGCAGCAGGGCGGGCGGTGGAGTGTCGGTGCCGAACTGTCTTAGCAGGTCGTAGCCCCACATGCTGCCGGACAGGGCTACCACGGCACTGACCGGTGTGCCCATGCCGTAGGCGACGTTGATGGCGCTGATGGCCCCGGCGGAGAAGCCGCCGATGGCGATCCGGGTCGGGTCCACGTTGAAGCGGGCGTACTCCTTGCGCACGAAGGCCACAGCGCTGTCGAGATCGCTGGCGGCGGCGAGGATGGCGTGCCAGAGCTGGGCCCGGCTGCGCTCGTCCAGGGGCGGCAGTCCCATGGTGAGTCGGGTGGTATCGACGCGCGCCGTGGCCGCAGGTGAGACCGCTTCCACTGGATCCATGAGCCGCTCGAGGAGGTGATCGCCGGGTGCGGGATCCTCCGGGGCGAGGCGATAGTCGATGCTGAAGCAGGCATAGCCGCGGCGGGCTAGGTCCTGGCAGTAGCTGCGCATGGGCGTGTTCTTCGCGCCGTTCTCGATCACGCTGTCGTCTCGGCGGCTGCCCCGATGAAAGGAGCCGCCGTGGGCCAGAATGACGGCAGGGCGACGGGCAGGCGAGGTGTCTCCCGCTGGCAGGTAGGCGTCGAGCAGTAACCTGCGCTGCCCTGGTTCGGGGCCGTGATGGACCCGCCCCTGACCGAACACCACGTTCTGCTCCTCGACCACCTCGAAACGGGCGTCGAGAAACGGCACGTGCGCAGGCAGCTCGGCCCGGCTTGCGGTCGCAGCTGCCAGCAGTGGCGTGATCAGGAGCAAAGTCAGCCATTTCATCAACCCTCGGACACCGTGGGCAGCGCGATGGTTCCCGTCGTCCCAGCGGTAGCCTTGGCATCGAGGCCGAGGAAGCGCCGGATCTCCAGCGCCACGGCATCCGCATGGTCGACTTCCAGATGCAGATGGTGGGGCCCATCGAGCTCGATGATCTCGAGATTCGGGTGATGCAGGGTGCGCCGTTGGACGCCGTCACGATACCAGCGATCGCCGCGGCTGGCGGTGAGGAGCAGGCTCGGCGCCGTGGTGGCGGCCATCAAGGCATCGATTTGCCGCGAGGATACTCGCAGGGGCGTTGCGAATCGGATCCTTGGGTCGCTGCGCCAGGTGACGCCACCGGCCACCTCTTTGTGACCTCGTGCCACCAGTTCGCTGGCGGCCTGGAAACTCTGATCGGTGGCGGTCGTCACCCGCTGCGCCATGCTGGCGACGTCCGGATACACCGGCGGCTGCTTCTCGTGGGCCTGCAGCATTTGCTCGATGGCCTCACGGTTGCGGTCGTTGCTCTCTGCGGGTCCGCCCTGGTGGTGCACCATGCCGTCGATCAGAACCACCTGCGTGATTCTCTCCGGAAAAAGCCCGGCAAGCTCAGAGGCAATGGCGGCTCCCATGGAATGCCCGATCAGGCCGAATGTGTGCCATCCGAGGACTTCAGCCGCGGCGAGCAGGTCCTGCATGTAGCCTAATGGGAAATAGTGGTAGCCCGGCGGGTGATGGTCGGAGTAGCCGTGGCCGGCGAAGTCCAGCGCCAGCAGGTTCAGTTCCGGCAGCTTCGGTGCCAGGACATTGAAGCTCGCGGCGTTGTCGAGCCAGCCGTGCAGACAGAAGAAGGGTTCGCCAGTGGGCGTCCCCCAACTCCTTCCGGCCAGCGTCCTGCCGGTGATCTCAAAACGGCGTTCCTCTCCTTGCGGCATGCAGGACTCCTGAGTCAGTGTTTGCGGACGGAGCCGGTCAGGTTACCGGCCCCTCGAGCGAAGGGTCTGCGTGGTAGAACGTGAAAGCGCAGCGTCGCCCCGCATGGGGCGCGGCGCGAGCTTACTGTCCTGCGGATCGCGCGCCGCGGCCAGATCGACCGCGACACGGGAGCAGTCTTACAGACTGGCGAAGGTCTTGCCCTCCTTGGCCAGCTTCTCCAGCAGCGGTGCCGGCTGCCAGAAGTCGCCGTATTCCTCGCGGAACTTCAGGATGTCCTGATAGATGTTCGAAAGGCCCTGCTGATCGGCCCAGAACATCGGTCCGCCGGTGACCTCGGGGAAGCCATAGCCATTGATGTAGACGATGTCGATGTCGCAGGAGCGGATGGCGATACCGTCTTCGAGGATGCGCGCCCCCTCGTTGATCAGGGCGTAGAGGCAGCGCTTCTTCACTTCCTCGTCGCTGATCTCCCGACGCTTGATGCCGAGTTCGGCTGATGTCTCCTCCACCAGCTTCACCACTTCCGGATCCGGCTGGCCGGCGCGGCTGCCTTCAGCGTAGATGTAGAAGCCGCGGCCGTTCTTCTGACCGAAGCGCTCGAGTTCGCAGAGTTTGTCGGCCACCCGCGCCGTGATGGGCACATCCTCTGGCTTCATGCCGGAGAGTTTACGGGCCCGCCAGCCGAGATCGAGGCCGACCAGGTCGTGCATCTGGAACGGGCCCATGGGCATGCCGAACGCGCCGATGACCTTGTCCACCTGATAAGGCGTCGCACCCTGCAGGATGATCTCACCGGCCTGGCGGGTGTAGCCGGCGAGCATGCGGTTGCCTATAAAGCCGGGGGCGTTGCCGGACAGCACGGCCACCTTGCCGAGCTTCTTGCCGAGCTGCATGACCGTGGCAATGGTGGATTTGCTGGTCTTCTCCCCGCGGACCACCTCGAGCAGCCGCATGATGTTGGCGGGGCTGAAGAAGTGCATGCCTATGACGTCCTCAGGACGGGTGGTGACGTTCGCCATGGCATCGAGATCGAGACCGGAGGTGTTGGAGGCGAGGATGGCGCCAGGCTTGCAGACGGCCTCGAACTTCTTGAAGACCTCCTTTTTGACGTCGAGGTTTTCGTACACTGCTTCCACCACCACATCGGCGGCGCCGAAGTCGGCGTAGTCGAGGCTGCCCGAGATCAAGCCCATGCGCTTCTCGAGTGCATCGGCGCTGAGCCGACCGCGATCCACCATGCGCTGATAATTTTTTCGGATGACGCCGAGGCCGCGTTCGAGGGCCTTGTCGTCCATCTCCAGGACGGTGACCGGAATGCCGGCATTGGCGAAGCACATGGTGATCCCGCCGCCCATCGTGCCGCAGCCCACCACTCCGGCGCTGGCAATGGGCTTGACCGGGGTGTCCTTGGGAACGTCCGGGATCTTCGCCACCTCGCGTTCGGCGAAGAACATGTGGATCAGCGCCTCGCGCTGGGGGTGTTCGAGGCACTTCCTGAAGTTGTCCGCCTCCACCTTCATGCCGGCGTCGAAGTCGTCGTGGTTCACGGCAGCTTCCACGCACTGGATGATCATTTCCGGCGCGAAACGTCCACGCATTTTCTGGGCCGCGCTGCGCCGCGCTTCGGCGAAGATCTCGTCGTTGCCGCGGTCGGCCGCCGCCTTGCCGGAATCGTCACGGATGCGGCGCTTGGGCGCACCCTTGGCCACCTGTTGGCGCGCCCAATCCAAGGCGCCCTTGATGAAGTCACCCTCGATGACGTCGTCGACGATGCCGAGCTCCTTGGCCTTCGGGCCCGGGATGGGATCACCGGAGAGGATGAAGGCGAGGGCCTTCTCGGCGCCGATCAGGCGCGGCAGGCGCTGGGTGCCGCCGGCACCCGGCAGCAGGCCGAGCTTCACCTCCGGCAGGCCCACCGGGGCGCTGGGGGCGGCGACCCGGTAATCGGCGCACAGGGCCACTTCGAGGCCGCCACCGAAGGCGGTGCCGTTGATGGCGGCCACCACGATCTTCGGGCTCTGCTCCATCATCTGCAGACAGGCGTGCAGCGAGGGGCCTTCGGGCTTGCCGCCGAATTCGGAGATGTCGGCGCCGGCAATGAATGCGCGACCCTCGCCGTACATCACGATGGCCTTGACGCTGTCGTCGGCCAAAGCCTTCTCGAGGCCGTCACTCAGGCCCTGGCGCACACCGCTGGACAGCGGATTCACCGGTGGGTTGTCGATGCGCAGGACGGCGAGCTCGCCGTCGGTGCTGTAATGAACCGTTCCTTTCATCTTGCTCTCCCTGGAATGAAACTCGAACCTGGCAGCCGCAGGCGGGTTTTCAATTCCGCGAACAGCGTCGCGAAGGGGCGTCCCGCTTCGGTGTCGGCGCCCAGCATTTCGCTCAAGGCACCCGCAGCCAGCATGCGATCGTACTCCATCGCGAGCGGCGTGGCCGCCTGCAGGCAGGCGCGCCAGGCCTTCTCGGCCGCTT
>SLTB01000160.1 GCA_007130155.1 Pseudomonadales bacterium | reverse complement strand
GTCCTTCTTTTCTTCGGTATAGCGGGCGCCGCCGGCCAACTCCAAGGTATCGCTCAAATCCCACGTCATTTCAGCGAAGACAGACTTCGTGTCACCATCCGTGTTGGAATCCTTTTCATAGGACCAGAAACGGCCGGTGGCAGGATCAGCCGGAACAGGTGCGATCCTTGCGGAATTACGGAAGAAAAAGTCGGTTTCCTGATAGTAGAGTCCAACGAGAAAGTTCACGGGACCTGCGAATTTGGTGATGGCACGAAATTCCTGGCTGATCGTCTCGAAATCCTGGTTTTCGTAAACACCCACCTGGCCCTGAGCAGTGAATTCAGAGTTCCCCATGTAGGCATTGTCGTATCGGGTGTACGCGGAAATCGATGTGAAATCGAACTGTTCAGCGAAGTAGTCGAGCTGCAGCGTGGCCGTTCTGGACTTGTATTTTGACCATTGCTGCCCGCCATCCTTGATGAAGTAATCAGGCTCACCCGCCATCATCTCGTCTGGCAGATCGGCCAGGGCCTGCCGGAAGTTGAGTTTGCAATCGTCGGCTGAGCTGTTCACGCCGAAGATGGGCTGGGGATTCCCATTGGGGCCGAAGCACTCGGTTTGCTGGAGTGTGCTGTAGCGACTCGAGTCGGTGTTCCTGGAAGCGGCGAGCTTCAGCTTGGCTTGGAAGACCTCGGAGGGGCTCCAAAGCAGCGTCAGCCTGCCGTTGTAGTCTGCTTCGTTGGGCAACTTGCTGCTTTCTGCCCCGGGGATTACGAAGCCCAGCGGGTCTTCACCGATGATGGGCCGCGCATCATTCTTCACGTAGCCATCTGAATTCATGTAGCGAAGCGCGATCCTGCCGCCAAGCGTTTCCGATATCGGGCCGGAGATGACGCCCTCGAGAAGCCGCTCGTTCTCTTCCATTTCGTAACCGGCGCGAATGTACGCCTCGAACTGCTCGCCGGGATCAGCGGTCGTCATCGACACCAGGCCAGCCGAGTTGTTTTTGCCAAAGTAGAGCGCCTGAGGGCCCTTGAGGACCTCCACCTGCTGAAGATCCAGGTAACCCTGCTGCACCCAGCGACCGCGCGCATAGGACACCCCATCGATCACGATGGATACGGCGGGATCGAAGCCTGCGCTGCCCCCATCGGTGCCCACGCCTCGAATATGCAACGTGGGGCCACTGCCGCTGGTACCGCGCGAGATATTGAGGTTGGGAACGGAGGTGGCGATCTTCTCGAGATCGGTGAGACTGTTCTTTTCCAGATCTTCCTTGCTGACACCGTAGGCGGACACGGGGACCGACTGCAGAGATTCCGTGCGCCGCCGGGCCGTGGTGGTGATCTCATCGATCACACGGCTGGCCCGCTGCACCTCTGATGCCGCTCCACTCTGCTGAGCGTAGGACGGCGGTACCAGCGCCAATACAGACGCGACCACGACTGACCCTGAAAAAAAGCCACAGAGCTTCATCATTTTGTTCCCCTCCCGGGACTCTTTATTCGTATGGACCTCGGGCCTGCCACTGTTTTTTGATCCAGGCAGGGACGATCTCGACTTGCTTTTTAATGGCCATGGGCAGCTGCCTGCGGCCAGATGGCAGCCACTTCAGTGGCGCTTCGCTCTCTCGGCGAACAAACAGAACGGTAGTTCAGGTTCTGGTAGGTGTCAATCGGGGCGGGTTGGCTCGTGCCCGGAGGGTAGGTCGCCATCTGTTTGCGGATAGATCAGTTCAGGACAGTCCGACAGCAAATCGTCCAAGAACGCAGGCCTGCCTCAAACAAAAGGGACTACGGGAACCCCGGGGCGATTCAGCCAAGCGGTGTGAGAGATCTCTGCACCGCCATGGTCGTTGTCCCACACGCGTCTCTTCTTGGTCATTGTCCTCCGAGTCACACCCCACGGAACCGGCAAGAGGAGTTCGCCAAACCGTCTTGCCCCTGGGTTCTTGGACCCGATGGTATGTTAGATCTGAGCCATCGAGGACGAACCCATGGCACGAAAACGCGAACTGCCCGCAAGCAAGCGGGTCCTGGACATCCTATGGACCGAATGCAACCCCGCTGGACATCCTATGGACCGAATGCGGCCCACGAGGATGCCCACAGGGTCGCACCCACTTCGCCCACAGACCGGCCGGCCACGCGACACACAGGCCGAACCCCGCTGCGCGGGCAACAAGCAACGAGCCGATCCAGCCTGGAATCCATCACCAGAGCAGGTCGGGCTACGCAGTATCCGCTCGGCCCCGAGGCGGACTTACACAAAATCGGGGTGGGCGGGTCCAACAGAACCGGGGGCAATACAAAACCGATCAGGCACGGCTCCCTCCAAAACGATTTCGTTTAATATCGCCACCTTTTTATCCTTCGGGAGCCCAACCTCCATGACAACCGCCTTTACCCCGCTGACCTTCAAGCGCGGTCCAGCCATGAAGAACCGCTTCATGCTCGCGCCGCTGACCAACTCTCAGAGCCATGACGACGGCACGCTGTCCGATGCGGAGTTCCATTGGCTGAAGATGCGGGCTGAGGGGGGCTTCGGGCTGACCATGACCTGCGCCGCCCATGTGCAGGCCGTGGGTCAGGGCTTCCCGGGACAGCTCGGCATCTTCAGTGACGATCACCTCGACGGGCTCTCGAAGCTGGCCTCAGCGCTGCGCGACGCCGGCAGCCTCTCCTGCGTGCAGCTGCATCACGCCGGCATGCGTTCCCCGGCAGAGCTGATCGGCACCACACCGCTATGCCCCTCGGTGAACGAGGAGTTCGGTGCCCGGGCCATGAGCGGCGATGAGGTGGAACAGCTCATCGAAGATTTCATCAGTGCTGCAGAGCGGGCCGACGAGGCCGGCTTCGACGGCGTCGAACTGCACGGCGCCCACGGCTACATCCTCTGTCAGTTCCTGAGCAGCGAAACCAACCGCCGTGAGGACCAGTACGGCGGCAGCTTCGAGAACCGGGCACGACCCATCAACGAGATCATCCAGGGCATTCGCGCCCGCTGCCGCAACGACTTCCAGCTCGGCCTGCGGCTGTCACCGGAACGCTTCGGCATCGACCTTGGCGAGATGCGTGACTTCGCCGCGCAGCTGATGCGTGCAGGCGACCTCGACTACCTGGACATGTCGCTGTGGGATGTCTTCAAGGAACCGAAGGAGGAGGCCTACAAGGGCAAGCACCTCATCGACCACTTCACCGACATCGACCGCCATGGCGTGCGTCTCGGCGTGGCCGGAAAAGTGGCTCGCCCGGAAGATGTGCAGGCCTGCCTCGAAGCCGGCGTCGACTTCGTCCTGCTCGGGCGTGCGGCCATCCTGCACCACGATTTCCCCAAGCGGATGGCTGCCGATGCAGCCTTCGAGCCGGTCCAACTGCCGGTGACCCGGGAGCATTTGGCCGCTGAGGGACTCAGCGAAGTGTTCATCCAATACATGAGCCACTGGCCCGGTTTCGTGGCCGACTGAGGAGGCGAGCCATGGCGCTACGTATCGAGCATCCGCTGCGTCAGGACGCAGACGCGATCTGGGCCGTTGTGGGCGACCCGGTGCGCATCGACTGGGTCCCCGGCGTGGCCAGTTGTACTATGGACGATGACGTCCGGCGTTTCTCCATGGCCGGTGCCGGCGAACTGGCCGAGCGCATTCTCTCGCGGGACCCCGAGCGCAGACGCCTGGAGTACAGCGTCATCCAATCGACGCCACCGCTTAAGGCCCACCGCGCGGCCATCGAAGTCATCGAGCAAGCCGAAGGATGTCTACTGATCTGGGAGACCGAGGTGCTCCCGGAGGCGGTGGAACCCTTCATCCGCCGCAGTATGGAAGCCGCCCTGGCCCAGCTGGAAACCCTGCTCGGCGGGATCTAACGCCCCAGATCCGGCAGCTCAGGCGGGTGAACCTCCAGCAAGCCGGGGATGCTGTCCGCATGGGCCAAGGCCTCCCGCACGTCGAGTTCGGATTCGCGACGGGCAATGATGTCGAGATTGTCGGCGTGATCACGACGCGTGATGCGGTAGAACGAGATACCGATGAGTGCGGTGAGGAACAGTACTGCCAGCACCGGACCGTAAATGACGCCGAGCTTGAACAGCGCCTCGGCCGGCACCTCGCCCGGAGCGACGCCGCGGGGGAACTGGATCACCTGCAGGATGATGCCTGCGAGCAGCGTCCCGATGCCCGAGGTCGCCTTCAGCGCGAACGTCCGAGCGGCGAAGAACAGGCCCTCCTCTCGCCTTCCATAGCGCAGTTCGTTCTCCTCGACGATGTCGGCGAGCATGGAGGACTGCACGATGCCGAAGATCACCAGCATGGTCACCTCAGCGCTCTG
>SLTB01000066.1 GCA_007130155.1 Pseudomonadales bacterium | reverse complement strand
GGCGCTCGGGGCCATGCATGATGCTCATCCTCTGGTTGGCGCTGTGTTCACAACGGCCTGCCCGACTCTGCGCGGGCCGTCGGGAGTCGTTTTGCTGGCGTGCGTTGAAAGGCGGCGGTCGGTACCATTCCTGCGGTGCGATTCGCCTTCCTGAGTCTACCTGAACGAGGTCAGCCCCTGGCCTTGAATCCCGTTGTTGTCTTCACTCACATCTAAGGGCGCGTCATGATCGATCGAGAATTGTTGGCCATCCTGGTCTGTCCGGTGAGCAAGACCGCGCTGGTTCCGAATGCCGACGGCAGTGAGTTGAGGTGTATCGCCAGCGGCCTGGCCTATCCGGTTCGGGACGGTATTCCTGTCCTGCTGGCGGATGAAGCCAGAGCGCTGAGCGCCGAGGAAATCGAGGCCTTGCGCGATACGGCCCGCTGAGCCGGGTGCTGAAGTCGGTCACCCCTTGAGGTGCCGTTACCCGCAGAGCTGCGTTGCTGAAGTTTGAGATCAGCGCTTGCGCGGCGAAATTGAAGATAATTTGTCCAGTACAAAATATTGCTTAAAGGTTGTTTTGTGCTACCCCTTGCCGTATCTTGGGGCTTGTTGGGGGTGGATGCGGTGCATCTAAGGCCGATTCCCTGACAAAACCAGGACAAAGTGGTTCGGACGCTGGTGTCGAACGGCTGAGTCCACCCCCCCATCTCCCATAGAGGGCCAGCACCCGCCATGAACAGTCTCAAGCTTCCGTCGTTAGCCAACGCCATGCCCGATATCGCCAATGCGCCCCTCTCCAAGCCCCAGGGCACCCTGGACTGGGTGGGCATGGCCAACGTGCACCAGCCTTTCCTGATACTCGAGGACGGTCAGCCGCATACGGTTCATGGCGTCTCGCAGATCTATGTCGATCTCGCCGACAGCCATGCCAAGGGCATTCACATGTCTCGGCTTTACTTGTTGCTGCAGGAGTTCGCGGCCAAGCATCCCTTGAGTGCGTCAGCGCTTGAGGAGGTACTCGGCGTCCTGACGGCTTCCCATGCGGACCTCTCCACCAAGGCGCTGCTCGAGATCCGTTTCGATCACTTCCTGCGTCGCAAGGCTCTGAAGAGTGACCATTCGGGATGGAGCCACTATCCGGTCCGCCTTCGAGCCCAGCAGCTCGAAGGCGTCGCGCATGTTGAACTGGGTCTGGATGTGACGTACTCCTCCACCTGTCCCTGTTCCGCAGCCCTGGCCCGGCAATTGATCCAGGAGCAGTTCCAGCGTGACTTCGCCCACGGCGGCGCGGTGGATGCCCAGGAGGTCCTGGCGTGGCTGGGTACGGAGCAGGGCATTCTCGCCACCCCTCACAGTCAGCGCAGCGTGGCTGAGGTGCTGGTGCGTCTGGCGCCTGGTTGCGATGAGTTGCCCGTCGCGGCATTGGTGGATGTCGTCGAAGGGGCGCTGAAGACTCCGGTGCAGGCTGCGGTGAAGCGTGAAGACGAACAGGAGTTCGCACTCCTCAACGGCCAGAATCTCATGTTCTGTGAGGACGCCGGGCGTCGTATCAAGGCGGCCTTGAACGGCGACGCACGCATTCTGGATTACTGGGTGCGGGTAAACCACTACGAGAGTCTGCATGGGCATGACGCGGTGGCCATCGTCACCAAGGGCGTCCAGGACGGTTACCGGCCGATTCCTTGACCGCATCCCTGGCGCCGATCCCGGGAGGCGATCTTTTGAAAGCAGGGCGACCGTTTGGAAGGTCTCCATAGAAGGTCGCGATAAAGCTTTGTTGACAAGCGGGTGACCCGTTTGTACATTGCGCCGCCGCTGTGGCCCCCTTAAGCCACGCGAGCCGAGGTGGCGAAATTGGTAGACGCGCCAGCTTCAGGTGCTGGTGGGGGAAACCCCGTGGAGGTTCAAGTCCTCTCCTCGGCACCATCCTGACGCCGGAAGGCTTTACGGCCTTCCGGCGTTTTCATTTCCGGACCCGGGGGTCTGCGCGGCAGAATGGGGCAGCGCTTCGGCGCCCTCGATCCTGCCCGCTCCGATGGCCCGACTTCGTCACGAAGCCCCACGACGCTTCTCGATCGGGCGTCGAGTCGGTCTGGGGCTGGGAGCGTCTCGCAGGCTCCCAGTTCCACCGCGCAGGCTTCGAAGAATTGCAAATTTCGCGCAATGGGCCGAACCTCTGCGATGGCTGATGGCGCCCACCGGGCGCCCCGCGCCCTAACGTATGCCGTATGCGAGTCCATATTTGGTGGGCCGCAGCGCATAACGCTTAAGCGATCGCCCTATTTTTGATGAGACTGATTCATGGCTAGACGCCAACCCAAGGACCCGCAGGCCAAGCGCGAGTCCGCCAACTACGACAACCCCATCGCCAGCCGAGAACTGATCCTCGAACGCCTTCGAGCTGCCGGCGCTCCCCGTGACATGGGCGCCATCGCAGACGATCTGGACATCGCCAACGATCAGGACATGGAGGCCCTTCGCCGCCGCCTGAGAGCCATGTGCCGGGACAGCCAGCTGCTCATGGACAGGCGCGGCCGTTATGCGCTGGTGGAAAAACTCGATCTGGTCACGGGCCGGGTGCAGGCCCATCGCGATGGCTTCGGCTGGCTGCGGCCGGAGGATGGCTCCGCCGACGTCTACCTCCATGAGCGCCAGTTGCACAGCGCCATGGACGGTGACCGGGTCCTGGTGAGGATCTCCGGCGAGCGCCGCGACGGCAAACGCGAAGGCGTGGTGGCCGAGATTGCCGAGCGGGCCCACGCACGCATGACCGGCCAGCTCGACGAAATGGGCGGGGTCTGCATCCTCGTGCCGGCCAACCCGCGCATCAGCCAGGAAATCCTCATCAATCAGGCTGACCGTGGCGGCGCCCGCCCCGGCGACTGGGTCGAGGTGGAGCTGACCCGCTATCCCGAGCGCCACCAGCCTGCCTGGGGCCGGGTGGTGGAAGTGCTCAGTTCCGGTGACTTCCACCGCACCCGGGTCGATGTCGTGCTCGGCGCTCAGGGCATTCCCCGCAAGTGGCCGGAAGCGGTGGATCAAGCCGTCCGCCAGCTGCCCACCGAGGTGATGGCTGAAGATACCCGCAAGCGTGTGGATCTGCGTGACCTCGACCTGGTGACCATCGACGGCGAGGACGCCCGCGACTTCGACGACGCAGTGTTCTGCGAACGCCGACGCGGGGGCGGATGGCGCCTGCTGGTGGCCATTGCCGACGTGTCCCATTACGTCCAGCCGGGTTCTGGCCTGGATGAAGAGGCCGAGAATCGGGGCAACTCGGTCTACCTGCCGAGCACCGTGGTGCCCATGCTTCCGGAAGCCCTGTCCAACGAGCTCTGCTCCTTGAAGCCCAAGGTGGATCGGCTCTGTCTCGTCTGCGAGATGGCCATCTCCGCCAAGGGGCGGCTAGGTAAATTCAGCTTCTTCGAAGGCGTGATGCGTTCATCCGCGCGTCTGACCTATACCCGGGTGGGTGCGCTGCTCGAAAAGGGTGTGGCAGCGGTGAAGGATGGCGACCCGGAGATCGTGCCGTTGGCCGAGCGCCTTCAGGAGCTGCATCGGCTCTATCAGGCCTTGCGCTCGGGCCGGGAGGCCCGTGGTGCGGTGGATTTCGAGAGCACGGAATCACGCATTGTGATTGGCGACGACGGCAAGGTGGCCGAGATCGTCCCGGTCCGCCGCAACGATGCCCACAAGCTCATCGAAGAGTGCATGATCACCGCCAATGTGGCGGCCGCCCGCTTCTTCGAAAAGCACAAGCTGCCGGCCCTGTACCGGGTGCATGCGGAACCTGAGGCCGGTCGCATCGAGGACCTGCGCTCCTTTCTGGCGGGGCTGGGTATTCAGCTTCCCGGGCGCGACATTCCCGAGCCGCGTGATCTGAAGGCTTTGGTGGAGAGCGTGGCTCACCGGCCGGATCGGCACGTCATCGAGGTGTCGGTGCTGCGTTCCATGAACCAGGCGGTGTATCAGCCGGCCAACGATGGCCACTTCGGTCTTGCGCTATCGGCCTACACTCACTTCACCTCGCCTATACGGCGCTATGCGGATCTGCTGGTGCATCGAGGCATCCGCCATGTGATCCGCTCGCGCATCGAAAGTGAGTACGTACAGCGGGTGCGCGGCGCGGGCATGTTGCGCAAAGAGCATATCTACCCCTACGAAATGCCGCGCCTGACCAACATCGGCGAGCATATCTCCATGACCGAGCGGCGCGCGGATGCGGCGTCCCGCGACATGATCGACTGGTTGAAGTGCGAATACATGCAGCAGCACCTAGGTGCTGAATTCGAGGGCAGCGTCACGGGCGTCACCAACTTCGGCTTGTTCGTGGAGATCGATGATCTCTACGTCCAGGGTTTGGCCCACGTCACCATGCTGCCCGGCGATTATTACCACTTCGACTCCGCGAACCGCCTGCTGCAGGGTGAGTCCACACGCACCGTGTTCGGTCTCGGTGATCGCCTGCGGGTGTCCGTGGCCCGGGTGGATGTGGATGAACGCAAGATCGACTTCACGGTGCTCGAGCAACTCACCAAGCGCAAACCGCCTCGCGGCAGCGGCCGCGCAGACCGGGGAGGACGCGGTCGTGGTGGGGTAAGCAAAGGCCAAGGCCAAGGCCAAGGCAAAAGTGGCAGCGAGCGCGGTGGCCGTGCGCGCGGCCCTCGCCGGCGGCGCTGATCATGAGTGACTGGGTCGGGGGCTTTCACGCAGTTCGGGCTGCCCTCGATTCAGGCAGGGTCAGTGAGGTTTGTCTGCTCGGTGAGCGCCGCGATGCGCGCAGCCGCGAACTCGAGTCGCGCTGCCGAAGCATGGATGTCGCCGTAAGACGGGTGTCCAAGGGGGAGCTCGAGGGCCTTGATCTCGGTGTGCACCAGGGTGTTGCTGCGCGCCTGGTTGCCGGCCGGGACGTGGGCGACGAAGGCAGCCTCGAAACCTTGCTGGATGATCTCCGGGAGCCGGCGCTGCTGCTGATCCTCGAAGGTCTCACCGACCCCCGCAATCTCGGCGCCTGCATGCGCAGCGCGGAAGCTGCCGGGGCGCATGCGGTTTTGGTTCCCCGCAGTCGAACCGCGCCGTTGACGCCCGCGGCGCGCAAAGTGGCCAGCGGTGCGGCTGAACGGCTGCCGCTGATTGTGGTGGCGAATCTGGCGCGCACCCTGCGCTGGCTCGAGCAGCGGGGCATCCAGCGCGTGGGCCTGGCCGGGCAGGGCGAGGCGATGCTGTGGTCACTGGATCTGCGCCAGGGTTGCGCTCTGATTCTCGGTGCCGAGGACACTGGGCTGCGACACCTGACGCTCGATCACTGTGATGCGGTGGCCAGGCTGCCCATGAGCGGCGAGGCTGAAAGTCTCAATGTCTCGGTGGCGGCGGGTGTCGCGCTGTTCGAAGCGGTGAGGCAGCGCCAGACCACGTCCGATTGAGCGCCTTCTGTGCCGGGCGTGCGGAAGATGTCTCGGCAGCCCGCGCTGCGGGCGATCGCGCGCTCCCACAAACTTGGCTTCGTTTGCCCTGTCTTGCAGCAGCCGGAGGCTGCGTCAGTCGCCGCAAGACTTGGTGGGAGCCCCCATTGGGGGTGATCAGCGCCGACAGGCGCTGCATGCATACGTCTGCGGAGCGCCCTACGGACGATACTGGCTGCTCCAGGCAGAATGCATCCGTCAGGGGTGCTGCATGCCCCGCTGCGCTTGCCTCGCCCCCAGCGCTCCCGTAGAATCCGCCTCCCTTCGGCTGGCGCCTGCCGGCCGTGTCACTCCTTGCTGCACGCCTGTCGCGGCGGTGGCTTCAATCCATAAGGGGTACACATGCGACATTACGAAATCGTGTTCCTGGTCCATCCGGACCAGAGTGAACAGGTGCCTTCGATGGTCGAGCGCTACAAGGCGATCATCGAGGAGGGCCAGGGCCAGATCCATCGTCTCGAAGACTGGGGTCGCCGTCAGCTCGCCTACCCGATCAACAAGATCCACAAGGCGCACTACGTTCTCATGAACGTGGAGTGCAACAAGGAAGCGATCGAAGAAATCGAGAACGTCTTCCGCTTCAATGACGCCATCATCCGCAACATGATCCTGAACATGGACGAGGCCGTTATCGAGCCATCGCCCATGGTCAAGCCCGAGCGTGAGAGTCGGGACCGTGGTGAACGCCGTGGAGACGATGATCGCGGTGACCGCCGTTCAGACGATGACCGTGGCGACAGCCGCCGTGGCCGCGATGATGATGACGAGGACGAGGAGTAAGCACCATGGCCCGTTTCTTCCGGCGTCGTAAATTCTGCCGCTTCACTGCCGATGGCGTGAAGCAGATCGACTACAAAGACATCGAGACGCTCAAGCAGTACGTCACAGAGACCGGCAAGATCGTGCCGAGCCGGATCACCGGCACCAAGGCACGCTATCAGCGCCAGCTCTCCCGGGCGATCAAGCGGGCGCGCTTTCTGGCCCTGCTGCCCTATACCGACGGGCAAGCTTGACGGGAGTCATCAACATGCAACTGATTCTGCTTGAACGCATGCGCAATCTCGGTGACCTCGGCGACGAGGTCACGGTGAAATCCGGCTACGGCCGCAATTTCCTCCTGCCCCAGGGCAAGGCGGTGCGAGCCACCCCGAAGAACCGTGAGGAGTTCGAATCCCGGCGTGCGGATCTCGAGCGTCACTCTCAGGAAGTGCTGACCCAGGCCAATGCTCGCGCCGCACAGCTCGAAGGCGTCAGCGTCACCATCGCCGCTCGCGCTGGTGACGAAGGCCGGCTCTACGGTTCGGTGGGGCCGCGCGAAGTGGCGGAGGCGCTCGAGCACACCGGCGCCGAGGTCACTAAGGCCGAGGTGCGCATGCCGGTGGGCCCGATCCGCAACACCGGTGAGTTCGAAGTGGAGGTTCAGACCCACTTCGACGTCGTCACCACCGTGAGGGTGGTCGTGATCGCCGAGTAAGCATGCTGGCCTGGCCTCCGTTTGCAGGTCCTCCTGCAACTGGAGGCCAAGGCCGAACCCCGCCCAATTCCCGCCCGAATACCGCTCCGTGCTTGACGCTTCCCCGGCCCTGTCCCAACCTTGTCGGCCCCCGGCATCTTCACCGGACGAGTTCACCAGAGGCTGTCAACCATGTCGGACCCCGGCTACTCCGCGCCACCGGGACTGCCCGACCCACGTGGCGACGCGCGGGTCGCCGGCGTCAAGATCCCGCCTCACTCCATCGAGGCCGAGCAGGCCGTGCTCGGTGGGCTGTTGCTGCACTCGAACAGCTACTGGGAAATCTCTGACGCCGTCAACGAAAAGGATTTCTATCGCAACGATCACCGCCTGATCTGGCGCGCCATCGTCGAACTGATGGAGGAAGGGGGTGCCGTCGACGTGCTCACCGTAGGCCGGGCGCTGGAGAACATGGGCCAGGCCAGTCGGGGCATGGACGCGGTGTACCTGGCGGAGCTGGCGGAGAGCACGCCGGGCGTCAGCAATCTCAGGGCCTACGCCGAAATCGTTCGCGAGCGGGCACTGCTGCGTCAGCTCATCGACGTGGCCGGGCGCATTGCGGACAGCGCCTTCGCGCCGGAAGGGCGCAAGAGCTCGGAGCTGCTCGACGAAGCCGAGCGCGCCGTATTCCAGATCGCCGAGGACCGGCCCAAGGTGGGGGGGCCGGCTGGTGCCCGGGAACTGCTGAAGAAGGCGGTCGAGCGCATTGATCGGCTGGTGGCCACCAAGGGCGCGCTGACCGGTCTGTCCACCGGCTTCGCCGACCTCGATGGCTACACCTCGGGCTTTCAGGAATCGGATCTCGTGATCGTCGCCGGTCGTCCTTCCATGGGCAAGACCGCGTTCGCCATGAATCTGGTGGAAAACGCGCTGATGGTGGACGAGCCCAAGCCCGTGCTGGTGTTCTCCATGGAAATGCCGGCGGAATCGCTGATCATGCGGATGTTGTCCTCCCTCGGACGCATCAACCAGAGCCATATCCGCAGTGGCCAGCTCACCAATGACGACTGGCCGAGGCTGGCCTCCACCATGACCCTGCTGCGCGACCGTCCCCTGTTCATCGACGATACCGCGGCGCTGTCCCCCAACGATCTCCGCGCGCGGGCCCGACGCATCGCCCGGGAACATGGCGGCATCGGCCTGATCATGGTCGATTACCTGCAGCTCATGCGCGTGCCTGGGACTGGCGAGAACCGGACCGGCGAGATCTCGGAGATCTCCCGCTCGCTGAAGGCGCTGGCCAAGGAAATGAATTGCCCGGTGGTGGCGCTCTCGCAGCTCAACCGCAGCCTCGAGCAGCGTCCCAACAAGCGTCCGCAGATGGCGGATCTTCGTGAATGCGTAACCGCTGAGACCCGGGTGCTGCTGGCGGATGGACGGCGGGTGCCCATCGAGGAACTGCTAGGCCAGACTCCGGAGGTCTACTCAGTGGACCCGGCCGGCAAGCTGCGCTGCTCCACCGCCGACCTGATCTGGGAAGTGGGCACGCGTCCTGTGCTGCGGATCAGCCTGGCGAGTGGCCGCAGCATCCGCTGTACAGCAGAGCATCGTCTGCGGGCACTGTGGGACTGGAAGACGGCGGGCGACCTGCAGCCGGGGGACCGGCTGGCACTGGCTCATAGGCTGCCGGAGCCCGCATGCCCCGAGTCCTGGCCGGAGGCGGAACTTGTGCTGCTGGCGCACCTCATCGGTGGCGGCAGTTTTGTCAAAGGCCAGCCCCTGCGCTATACCACCGCCAGCGAAGACAACAGCGCCGTGGTCACCGAAGCGGCCCTGGGCATGGGCTCGACCGTCAAGCGCTATCCCGGCAAAGGCCAGTGGCACCAACTCCTGATCAGCGGCAACGGCAATCGCTGGCATCCGGCAGGCGTGGGCAAATGGCTGAAGGATCTCGGTATTTTTGGCCAGCGGTCGCGTGAGAAGCGGCTGCCCGAGGGCATCTTCCGCCTCGGGACGTCGCAGCTGGCGCTTTTTCTCCGTCATTTGTGGGCCACCGACGGCAGCATTACGGTGGCAGCCAGCGGGCGCATACGCATCTATTTTGCGACGGCGAGTCGGCGGCTCGTCGATGATGTCGCGAGCCTCCTGCTGCGCTTCGGCATCGTGGGTCGGATACGCCATGTGCAGCATGGCACCTCGGCTGTGTGGTACACCGTCGACGTTTCCGGACTGGCCGACCAGAAACGTTTTCTGGACAGAATCGGCGCCTTCGGCCATCAGGCGGTCATGGCTGAAACAGTCCGGGCCCGGCTCGAGGCGACAGCGCAGAACACCAACGTGGATACCCTGCCTGCAGAGGTCTTCGACTACGTCCGCGCAGCCATGGCGAAGTCGGGCGCCACGACGCGGGCCATGGCCGCGATGCGCGGAACTGCATACGGTGGAGCTTCCCATTTCAAGTTCGCGCCGTCCCGGGAAACCCTGGCGGACTACGCTGAACTGCTCGATGACGACAGGCTGCGGACCATGGCGGACAGCGATCTGTTCTGGGACCGGGTGGTACGCGTGGAAGAGGATGGGGAGGCGCCGGTCTTCGATCTCACGGTGCCCGGTGATGCCTGCTGGCTGGCGGACGGCATCGTCAGTCACAACTCCGGAGCCATCGAGCAGGATGCAGACGTCATCCTTTTCGTCTACCGGGACGAGGTCTACAACTCGGAGTCGTCGGACAAAGGCACCGCAGAGATCATCATCGGCAAACAGCGCAACGGCCCCATCGGCATGATCCGGTTGGCCTTCATCGGCCATCTGACCCGCTTCGAGTCGCTGGCCCCCGAACGCTACGAGCAGTATTGATGCAGCGTCTGGTCAAGGCGACCATCGATCTGCCTGCCCTGCGTCGCAACTACGCCCTGGCGCGTTGCCGCGCCGATGGGCGACAGGTCTGGCCGGTGGTGAAGGCCGATGCCTATGGCCATGGCATGTTCGAAGTGGCGCGTGCGCTGGCGGACGCGGACGGGTTCTGCGTCGCCGATCTCGATGAGGGTCTGCAGCTGCGAGTGGCGGGCATCACGCAGCCGATCCTGGTGATTCAGGGTGTCCACTCCGGTGCAGGACTGGCCGCCGCGGCCGAGGCGGGCCTGACGCTTGGTGTGCATGGCACCGAGCAGCTCGAACTCATAGAGAAGGACGCCTCGAAACTGGCGTCCGGCAGCCTGCGGCTGTGGCTGAAGATCGAAACCGGCATGCATCGTCTCGGTCTGGAAGCCGAGAAGACCCTCGAGGCCCAGGATCGTCTCAGCGGGCTCGCTGCGGTGGCGGAGCTCGGCCTGATGACGCACTTCGCCTGCGCTGACAGCGCGGATCACCCGCTGACCGAGGCCCAGGCCACAGCGTTTGGCAGGGTCGCGCTGAGTGCCAAGGGGCCGACCAGCGCCTGCAATTCGGCCGCGTTGCTCACGGGATGCTATCGGAACGATACCGTGGTCCGGCCTGGGATCATGCTCTACGGTGCCTCACCGCTGCTCGGACGGAGCGCTGCGGGCCTGGAGCTCGCGCCGGTGATGACCCTGCACAGCCGCATCCTGGCGGTGAAGGAGGTCCCTGCCGGTTGCAGCGTCGGCTATGGCGCCAGCTGGACGGCGTCGGAGGACACCCGCATTGGCATTGTCGCGGTGGGCTATGGGGATGGTTATCCACGCCATGCGCCCTCCGGTACGCCGGTTCGCGTGGATGGCTGTGAGGTTCATACCCTCGGCCGCGTTTCCATGGATTCCCTGACCGTCGATCTGCGTCGGGCGGCTCAGGTACGCGTGGGCGATGAGGTGGTGCTCTGGGGGCAGGGCTTGGCGGTGGATGAGGTGGCGACGGCAGCTGGCACCATCGGCTACGAGCTGCTCACCGGCGTTTCGTCCCGGGTGCCGCGGGAGTATCGGGTCGCGGAGGCCACCTGACATGGCACGCAGTCGCCAGAAAGAAGTCTGGGTGTGCCGCGACTGTGCCACGGAGCATCCCAAGTGGCAGGGGCAATGTACGGGCTGTGGTGAGTGGAACACCCTGGAGCAGGCCCTCGGGGCTCCCGCCGCCAGCGGTCGCTCCGGCAGTGGCTGGTCCGGACAGGTGTCGACGGTCACCCGGCTGGCGGAAGTGGGTCTCGATGCCCAACCGCGGATCGCGACCGGCATGCGCGAGCTGGACCGTGTGCTAGGAGGCGGCTTGGTGCCGGGGTCCGTGCTGCTCATGGGTGGCAATCCGGGTGCCGGCAAGTCGACGCTGCTGCTGCAGGTCAGCTGTGATCTGGCTGCCCGCCTCGGTGTGCTCTATGTCACCGGCGAAGAGTCGCTGCAGCAGATCGCTCTGCGCGCAAGGCGCCTGGAGCTGCCTCAGGAGCATCTCAAATTGGCGGCTGAAACGCGGGTCGAGGCCATCCTGGCCCATGCCGCGCGGGAAAAGCCTGGCCTGGTGGTGGTGGACTCCGTACAAACCTTGCAGACCGAGGCCGTGGAAGGCGCGCCAGGCGGAGTCACCCAGGTCCGCGAAGCCACCGCTCGATTGGTTCGTTTTGCCAAGGAATCCGGTGCCATCGTGGTGCTGGTAGGACATGTCAACAAGGAGGGCGGCCTGGCCGGGCCCAAGGTCCTCGAGCATATGATCGACACGTTCATGATGCTCGAAGATGCCTCTGATTCCCGCTTCCGCACGCTGCGCGGACACAAGAACCGCTTCGGTGCTGTCAACGAGCTCGGCGTCTTCGCCATGACCGACCGCGGCCTGAAGGAGGTGGCTAATCCCTCCGCGATATTCCTCTCCCGTGACGCTGAGCCGGCGGCGGGCAGTCTGGTGGTGGTGGTCTGGGAAGGTACCCGGCCCTTGTTGGTTGAGATCCAGGCTCTGGTGGATGAGAGCCAGGGCGCGCATCCTCGGCGGGTGACCCTGGGCGTGGATTCCAATCGGCTGGCGCTGCTGCTGGCTGTGTTGCACCGCCATGGCAAGGTCGTCGTCGGCAACAGCGACGTCTTCGTCAACGTCGTAGGCGGTATCCGGGTGGCGGAGACGGCCAGTGACCTGCCGCTGCTGCTGGCCGTCATTTCAAGCATGCGCAACGTTGCGCTGCCCCGGGAGCTGTTCGCCTTCGGTGAAGTCGGACTTTCCGGCGAGGTGAGGCCGGTTCCCAATGGCCAGGAGCGTCTTCGGGAAGCCGCGAAACATGGTTTCACCCGTGCGGTGTGCCCGATGGCTAACAAGCCGCGGGAGCCCATTGCCGGCCTCGACGTACTGGCGGTCCGCACCCTGAAGGAAGCCCTGGACGCCTTGTTCTGATCCTTTCTCCTGCTGAGCGTTGATCCATGAGTTTTCTGGCAGACACCACCGTGGTTGCGGCCGGCTTCGGTTGCTTTGACACCCACCTGCGTCCCGGTTGGGATATCGGCGGCAATGCTAATGGCGGCTACATGCTGGCCATCGTGGCCCGCGCCATCGCGCTGCACTGCGAGCGGCCCGATCCCATCACCATCACGGCCCACTACCTCAATCCGGGCAAGGTCGGCCCGGCGCAAGTGCGGTGTGAGACGGTGAAAAGCGGTAAGCGCTTCGCCACTGTGCAGGCCCAGCTGCGTGCCGGGGATCGCCCCCTGCTGCAGGTGTTGGCCACCAGCGGCGATCTCAGCGAGGTTCCCGATTCGCCGGAGATGATCGATGGTGAACCGCCGCAACTGCCGGAACCGCAAGCCTGCCGGCCGTCCGACAGCGAGGAGGGCATCGCGCCGCCCTTCCTGGGCAAGGTGGACCTCCGCCTGCACCCCGACGACGCGGGATTCCGCCGCGGCGAACCCAGTGGCGAGGCCTGCATTCGTGGCTGGTTCCGGCTGCAGGAGACCGAAGAGGTCAGCCCCTGGGCCATGCTGCTCGGACTCGATGCCTTCCCGCCCACCATTTTCAATGCGCGCCTGCCCATGGGTTGGGCCCCGACCGTGGAACTCACCTGCCACATCCGCGGTCGGCCGGCTCCGGGGTGGCTGCGGGCCCGTTTCACCACCCGTTTCGTCAGCGGTGGTTTCCTCGAGGAGGACGGGGAATTGTGGGACAGCCAGGGGCGTCTGGTGGCTCAGTCTCGGCAGCTGGGGCTGGTGCCGCGGCCGTTGGCGTGAGCATTGTCTGAAACCCCGGCGCCAGTTAACGTGGCCCTCGTAGGGAGCAAGATTCAGCTCAGCGATTGAAGAGGCGCGCAGGACCGGCTCGTGGGATGCCCCTGTGGGAGCATTCCGCCTGGAGCGGAATGCGTCGCCCCGGGCGCCCGAAGGATGCGGGCCAAGGATGGCCCGCAACAGCCCCCATTGGGGGCGATCAGTGCCGTCAGGCGCTGCACCGCCATTCATCGCCCGTACTGCGGGCTCCCACGAGGGCTCGTCACGCCTATTGCATGACACGTTCCTTCCGCGACAGCGTGAACGAATGTTCGTGGCGAACGCTCACAAGGCAACACTGATCGCTGGGCGTTCCCCGAGCGCCAGAAGCCGGAGCCTTCGGACTTCGGCGCTCGAACCAGCCGAGGACCCGGTCATCGTCACAGCAGTCGCTTCAGCATGGATGAATCGGGTGACCACGGCGGGAAGCCTGGCGTTGCTGCTGCTGCTGACCGTGCTGCTGCCTGGGCGGAGATTTCTGCCCACAGATTCCCTGCTGGTGGACGTCCTGACCAGTTTTGCTGCCCAGTACGCAGTGTTGGCTCTGCTGGTGGCGTTCTGGTTGCTCTGGCACCGTCGCTGGTTGCGCAGCGCAGCCTTCCTGCTGCTGTTGGTGCCGGAAGTGTTCAGCTTGTTCCAGGGTCGTAGTGCTTCGCTGGTTGGCGAGCCCGCCATCACCGTTGTCAGCGCCAACCTCTTCGAGAGTCCCCGTGCGGTGCGCTCCGCTGTCGCCCAGGCCGAGGCCCTCGATGCGGACCTGATCTGGTGGAGTGAATTCCCCCGCGAGCTCGATCCCGAAACCCGGGGCATCGTCGGCGCCCTCGATGCGCGCTACCCCTTCGGCTTCGAGATCCCCGCTGCCGACGGCCGTGACCTGCGCTTCCTCAGCCGATATCCCCTGCGTGCGCGCGAGATGTTCCAGCCACCGCACACCACCGGTCGCCCGGCGCTCAAGCTGACGCTGGAGGTGGAAGGGCGTCTGCTCACCGTCTTTGCCCTGCATACGCACCCCCCCACCTCGCCCTGGAGCCTCGAGGCTCGCAACGCCACGCTCGATTGGCTGCAGCAGGAATTGTCGGGCCACCAGGGCCATGCGCTGGTCCTAGGTGATCTCAATACCTCGGCCTTTGCGCCGCGGTTCCGGGAACTCATCGAAGTCAGCGGTCTGCATTGCCCTTCGCCCTGGCGCTGCGCGGTGGCGTCATGGCCGAGTTTCGTTCCCATCCTGCTCACGCCCATCGACCACATTCTGGCCGGCGGTGGCGCCGAGGTGATCAACATTCGTCGTGGACGCTTTACGGGATCGGATCACTTCCCAGTGGTGGCCGAGGTGATCTTCCGCGACTGAGAATCACTGCGGATGCTTTCGCTGTGATTGACGGCCGAAGGGTTTCCGGACAACGTCCGCGGCATGGCGACCCGCGCCTTCAACCACCATCGACAGGAGTTCACAGCGTGAATGACAGCCCGCCAGCAGAAGAATACGTCCCGCCGAAGGTCTGGACCTGGCAGCGCGGAAGCGGTGGCCGCTTCGCCAATATCAATCGCCCCATCGCGGGTCCGACCCACGACAAGGAGCTGCCCGTGGGTGACCACGACCTGCAGCTCTATTCCCTGGCCACACCCAACGGCGTGAAGGTCACGGTGCTGCTCGAGGAACTTCTGGAGCTCGGCATTGCCGAGGCCGAGTACGATGCCTGGCTGATCAACATCGGCGATGGCGAACAGTTTGGTAGCGGCTTCGTCGCTGCCAATCCGAACTCGAAGATTCCCGCACTGCTCGATCGCGGCACGACACCGCCCACTCGCGTGTTCGAGTCGGGGGCGATCCTCGTGTATCTGGCCGAGAAGTTCGGTCGTTTCCTGCCCACTCAGCCCTCGGCGCGGGCAGAGTGCCTGTCCTGGCTGTTCTGGCAGATGGGCAGCGCGCCTTACCTTGGCGGCGGCTTCGGCCATTTCTACGCCTATGCGCCGACCAGGATGGAATACTGCATCGATCGCTACACCATGGAAGTGAAGCGGCAGCTCGATGTGCTCGACCGCGATTTGGCCGAACGCGAGTTTCTCATCGGCAGTGACTACACCATTGCCGACATGGCGACCTACGCCTGGTATGGCGCCCTGGTGCTGCATGATCTCTATAGCGCTTCAGAGTTCCTCGACGTGGCCAGCTACACCCATGTTCAGCGCTGGGCCAAGGCCATTGATGAACGTCCCGCGGTCGTGCGCGGCAAGCGTGTGAACAAGGTCTGGGGTCCCGAAGAAGAACGCATGCCGGAGCGGCACAGCGCGGCGGATTTCAGCTTGAGCTGACGCCCTGGCGTGCAGGTTTGCTGGCTGGGGATGCCGGTGTCTGGCGCCGCGGCCGGCAACGGCGGGCGCAGCGTCATCCTGTGCCTGCTCGAACATGCACGCGTGCATGGCCCCGGCGCCTGGGGTTGGCTATGCTGGGCGAGGCGAGCGGCAGGCCGTTCCGTGCCAGGACAGGCCGTGCCAGGACAGGCCGTGCCAGGCACAGATCTTGAGGGAGAGCGTTAAGGTGGGACACTACGATCGTTTGTTCGAGCCGGTGAAGATCGG
>SLTB01000093.1 GCA_007130155.1 Pseudomonadales bacterium | reverse complement strand
TCGCATTGACAACACGCTTGGTGAGCCGGTGTGGTGCGCCAGTGGGGATGCTTTCCTCTATCTGGAGCTGAACGACAACTGGCGGCCGTTCCAGGTCCGTCTGCATCGCCTCGGTAGCGATCCGGATTCAGATGTCGTGCTCTATACCGAGCCGGATGAAAGCTTCTTCGTCGGTGTGGGCGAGACGCAGGACCGTGCCTTCCTGGTGATTGCCAGTGGCGACCACGTCACCAGTGAAGTTCGGGTGCTGCCGGCGGCTGAGCCCGAAGGCGAAGCGCTGTTGATCAGTGCTCGACGTGCCGGCCACGAGTACGATGTCGATCACGCCCACGGTCGGTTCTGGATCCGCAGCAACGACACTCACCACAACTTCCGCATCGTCAGCGCTGCGGACCATGAGCCGGGTGAGGCCCATTGGCGGGAAGAGATCGCGCCCAATGAGCATGACTACCTGCTCGACCACACCTGTTTTCGGGACCATCTGGTGATCCACGAGCGCCGTGATGGCCTGGACGCCATCCGCATCCGCGACTGGCGGGGCGCTGAGCATTTCGTGACCTTTCCGGAGCCGGCCTACAGTGTCGGCCTCGGCAGCAATGCGGAGTTCGCCGCTCCGGTCCTGCGTCTGGTCTATGCCTCCATGGTGACGCCGGATACGGTCTTCGACTACAACATTCAGGCACGTGAGTTGCGAACCCGCAAGGTGCGCAAGGTGCCAAGTGGCTACGATCCCGAACTGTATAAGACCGAGCGCCTTTGGCTGCCAGCCCGGGATGGCGCGTCCGTTCCGGTTTCCCTGGTTCGGCGTCGGGATCTGCCCCAGGACGGTAGCGGCAGACTCTACCTCACGGGCTATGGTGCCTATGGCAGCGCCCTTTCGCCGACCTTCTCCGCTGCCCGTCTCAGCCTGCTCGAGCGGGGCTACAGTTGTGCCATTGCCCACATTCGCGGCGGTGACGACCTCGGCTATGCCTGGTACGAAGCGGGCAAACTTGCATCCCGCTGGAACACCTTCAATGATTTCGAGGATGTGGCCCGGGGCCTGATCGCGGCCGGATACAGCAGTCCGGGCCGGATCGCTATCTCCGGCGGCAGTGCCGGCGGGGAACTGATGGGCGTGGTCATGAATCAGGCCCCCGAACTCTGGGGCGCTGTGGTAGCCCATGTGCCCTTCGTCGATGTGCTGCAGACCATGCTTGATGGAAGCCTGCCATTGACGCCCATCGAGTGGCCTGAGTGGGGCAATCCCATCGAAAGCGTGGCGGACTTCGACCTCATCAATAGCTACTCGCCCTACGACAATGTGGTCGAGGGCCATTACCCGCCGTTGCTGGTCACAGCCGGGATCAACGATCCGAGGGTGACGTACTGGGAGCCGGCCAAGTGGGTGGCCAAGCTCAGGGAGCTGCGCTGTGACGATAACGTCATGCTGTTGAAGACCAACATGAATGCCGGCCACGGTGGCGTATCCGGGCGCTGGGATTCCCTGCGGGAGCTGGCGGAAGAGTACGCCTTCATTCTGGCGGCCTGCGGTGGGATGGAGGCCGACGACGCCAGCTGATCGCGCTGTGGCTTGCGAGCGCGTCGGGTCCCGGGCAAAGGACAAGGCGCTCGGCTAGACTGCATAGTGGCCTGATGGTTGTGAATCGGCTGATGAACAATGAGGGACAAACGCCGATGGTCGACAATTCCGGGGCAAGCTCACGCTTCCTCGATGATCTGCTGAGGCAGCTGCTGGCGAGTACGGGTGCGGATCAGGTGCTGGTGGGCAACCTTGCCGACGATGGCCGTCGGGTCGACGTCCAACGCCTGCTGGTGGCCGGCGAGCCCGTGGTCATGACCGAATATTTGTTGGCGGGCACACCTTGTGAGAACGTCTACCAATCTGAACTCAGGGTGTATCCCGAAGGCGTCGCCGCAAGCTTCCCGGAAGATGAGATGCTGGTGGAGGCTGGGATCGAGGGCTATGCCGGCATCCGCCTTATTGGGGAGGGCAGTGTTGCCAAGGGGATCCTGGTGCTGCTGTTCGAACGTCCCATCCTTGATGCCGAGAGTATCGCGGACATCCTCGAACGCTCGGCGCCGCGAGTCACCATGGAGCTCGAGCGACTGCGCTATGAGCAGCGTCTCGCCCAGAGTGAGCAGCGCTACCGTGCCCTGGTGGAGACGTCCCAGGATGGCGTGCTGGTGCATCGGGACTTCGATCTGCTCTATGTCAATCCCGCCGCGGCCAGCCTAGTGGGCTATGGGTCGGCCGAGGAACTCATGGCCGTTGGGTCGGCTCTGGCGCTGCTGCCACCGGAAGAACGGGCCCTCGCCCATGAACGTCTGGCGGCGCGGCATCGTGCCGAGCACGTGGAGCGGGACTATGACATGGAGGTGCTGCATCGGGATGGCAGGCAGATCACACTCAGAGCCCTGGTGTCGCAGGTGGAGTGGGATGGCGAGACGGCTTGGCAGGTGATCGTTACCGACGCCAGCGAGCGGGTCGAGGCCGATGAGCGTGCTGCCCAGGCCAAGCGGCTGGAGGCCATTGGCAAGCTCACCGGAGGCATTGCCCACGACTTCAACAATCTGCTGGCTGTGGTGCTCGGTAACCTCGAACTGATCGATGCGCGGATCACCGAGCCCAAAACCCGTAAATTCCTGCGCCAGGCCAGTCAGGCCGCTGAGCGCGGGGCGGAGTTGACGCGCAGGCTGCTGTCCTTTGCCCGGCGCCAGCCATTGAAGCCGGTTGCGGTGGTGCTCGAAGAACTGCTGGCGGAAACCCGAAGCATGCTCGCGCTGACGTTGAGGCCGGAGTTGGAATTGCGCTTCGAGCAGCAAGCCTCGGTTCCGGTCCTGGCTGATCCGACTCAGTTGCAGATGGCCCTGCTGAATCTGGCGATCAATGCCCAGGATGCCATTGAGGGATCCGGACGCATCACCATCCGCACGTCCGTATGTACCCCTGTAGCGTTGCGCGGCCGGTTTCGGGAGCTGGGGGCAGTCGACCATGTCTGTATCGAGGTCGCTGATACCGGTATGGGTATGCCGGCTGAGGTGCGAGATCGAGCCTTCGAGCCCTTCTTCAGCACCAAACAGGCCGTTCAAGGTTCTGGGCTGGGACTGTCCATGGTACAGGGCTTCGTGCGCCAGTCCCGCGGTCACATCGAGCTCGAGAGCCGGGAGGGTGAAGGAACCTCGATCCGAATCTACCTGCCGGTGGCGCCCTCCGAGCCCAGTGACACGCTGATGCCCGCAGAGGCCAGGTCAACCGAACAGGGGCAGGGCCGCATTCTGGTGGTGGAGGATGAGCCCTCGGTGCGAGAGGTGACCGTGGCCATGTTGCGCAGCTTCGGCTATGAGGTTTTTGCCGCTGCCGATGGTGTCGGAGCGCGCGACATCCTGGCCCAACAGCAGGTGGATCTGATGCTGTCGGATGTGGTGTTGCCGGGTGAGCGGGGGCCTGAGATCGCGGCCGATGTGTTGCGGCGCACACCGGAGCTGCGGGTGATGTTCATGTCCGGCTACACGGATGCCGAGGTTTTCGAGGGCTTTCCTGATCGTGCCCGCGTGCGTCTTTTGCAGAAGCCCTTTCGGCGCGAGACCCTTCGGGTACAGGTGGCCGAAGTGCTGGCCGAGCCTGCTACCGGCGCTGCGTCGAAATCGTGAGTGGTATCCCTGCTCACCTTAAGGCCTTCGATGACTGGCTGGCCGAGCGCGAAGCGCGTCATGGGGATCTGCGCTCCGACAATCATGCCCGAATCATCTGGGCCGACGGTGAACGTCGGCGGCGATCGCTTGCCGTCGTCTATCTGCATGGTTTCTCTGCCAGCCCCCTGGAGACTGCCCCTCTGTGCAATCGCCTCGCCGAGGAGATCGGTGCTCACCTCTACCTGCCGCGTTTGCGGGGTCACGGACGCTCTCCACAAGCCATGGCGGGCGCTGATGATCACGACTGGTTGAGCGATGCCAGGGAAGCCCTCGCGGTGGGCCTGAGACTGGGAGAGCGGGTCCTCCTGGTGGGGACTTCGACCGGAGGCACCCTGGCCACGCTGGTGGCGGCCGAGGCCAGGGATGACAGCATCGCGGCACTGATCCTGATTTCGCCGAATTTCGGCATCGCGGATCGGCGCAGGACCTTGCTGACTTGGCCGGGAGCCCGGCGCTGGCTGCATTGGCTGGTGGGACGGGAGCGCATCGTCCAGGCTGAAAACGACGACCATGCCCGTTACTGGACCTTGCGCTATGCCACCCACACACTGGTGTCCATGTACGCGCTGGTGCGGCGCCTTAAGCGGCGCGTGCGTCCGGAACGATTGGCGCTGCCGGTGTTGGCCATATTCTGTGACGAGGATCAGGTCG
>SLTB01000309.1 GCA_007130155.1 Pseudomonadales bacterium | reverse complement strand
TCGCCCTCGCCCTCGCCCTCATGGTCGACGCGCATTACAGGCAGCGAGGGCTCACCGGAGGCCAGGGTCGACAGCGGATAGCCCAGTGCCGCGACGCTCTCCTCGGCAATGTCGAGTAACTTGGGCTCCGGAACGGAGCGATCAGCCAGCATCCGCTCCAGGTAATAGTCGATACTGGTCAGGGCATCAGCGAGGGTGTCGAGCCGCTGCCAATCCGGCACGCTCTGCTCGGCCAGGATCTCGTTCTGCAGATACAACCGGCAGCACTCCACAAGATCACCAGCCCGCTCGAGGGGGATGAGCCCGAGCACGCTGCGCACCGCGGCCAGAGCGCCGGCAATGGGGCTCAAGTGCTCGTGCTCCCAATCGGAGCTGATGAAATCGACAATGGATTGCTTGACGCCTTCCAACGAACTGCGCAGCTCGCGCAGGACGGCGGCATGAGCGTCGGAAAGAGAACCGGGGATGAGGTCGCCGTCCTCGCTGGAGATACCAGCCAACGCCATCAAGCGGCCATCGACCTCCAACACTGCACTGGCAACCTCCATGACCGCGTCGTCGCTGGCGTTGCCTTCGCTCACCAGGGTCGCCACGGTATCGATCTGGCTGCTGATCCGCGCCGCGAGCTCATCGAGCCCGACCACCGTCAGCGTCCCAGCCACCCGCTGAAGCACCTCGGACAGCCCCGAAAGCTCGGCAGTGTCCTTGACGCTGCCACGAGCAAACAGATCCAGCTGATCGCGGATCTCCGCCAGCTCTTCGTGCAGCGCAGCGGCCACGGTGGCAATGGTCGCATCATCAGCGCCGGCGGGAAAATCCTCGTCACCGGCAGCCATGGCGGCGGACCATTGGCTACGCAAGGCAATCGCCCTTGCGGAATCAGCGCCGGAGGCAGGCTCGAGCAGTTCCCGCAGCGACTCTGAAAGCTCTGCCGGCAATGGAGCCTCCAGAGCCTGCTCCGGCGTCTCGGCCAATCTGCGAAGCTCGGCATCCAGGCCCCGCAGGAGAGGCAGCAACCTTAGCGTCTCCGTGTCAGCGCCCTGACGCTCCATGCCGGCAGCGGCCAGGACCCAGAGCCGGGACAGCGGCGAGGCAGGTGTCATGGAACCGAGCTGCGTAAACAGCCGATCGAAGAACGGCCACATCTTCTCGCTCGGCTGATTCTTGCGCAGCAGCGATACCATGGCTTTCTGGAAACTGAAGCGAAGCTGCCGCACCTTTGCTGGACCGGAAGCAGTCATGAAGGCCGCGACCAGCTCCGCATCGACGGTACTGGGCATCACCTCTACGGCCGCCTCACCGCGGGCGACGCGCAAGCGGTTGAGCAGGGAACGGTAGGGGCCGAGTTCGTCGGCAGCACCCCGCTGGACCCGATCGAGATGGGCAGCCAGCTGGAGGATGCCCTCCATGAGAGCTTCCTGGGCACGGGTTTCGTCCCCAAGGGTGCCGTCCATCAGCGCCTGGGCCACGGCTTCGAGCTCGGCGGCGAAGGCGACCGCGCCCGTTAGCTCGACCATCTGCAGGGTGCCATGAACCTGATGCAACCTGCTCAGACACTGGCGTGCCTGAGTGGCATCCCTACCGGATTCGGCATAAGCCTCAAGGGCTACTTGAGCCTGCTTCAGGGTGCCTTCGATTTCATCCCTGACCCAGTTCAGGGCCATGAAACTGCGGGTATCACTCATGGCTCATGCCAGCCCTGGTCCGTGCCGTTCCATGCCGTTTCAGCCGCCCGACGCCGCGCCGACGGCCCGGGCTCCACCACCTGTGGAGTCGTGCACCGCCCGCGGCGTGATAGGCAGCGCTGCACTCGTGTCCGGCTGCCGCTCCGGCAGCTTGAAGCCTTCCACGGAGCGGCGCATCTGGGAGGCCATGTTGGCCAGTTCACCAATGGACCGGGCGGTGGCCTCCGAACTGGTGGAGGTGGTGGAGGTGATTTCCTGAATGACGCTCATCGTGTTGGAGATCTGACCGGCGGTGGCAGCTTGCTGCCGCGCCGTATCCGAGATGTTCTGAATCAGCTCGGCAAGACTCTGGGAGACGCCCTCGATCTCCTCCAGCGCCACACCCGCGTCCTGGGCCAGCCGAGCCCCCTCCACCACTTCCGTGGTGGTCTGCTCCATGGAGATGACAGCTTCATTGGTATCGGTCTGAATGGCCTTCACCAAGGCGCCGATCTGCTTGGTGGCAGCGGAAGCACGCTCGGCAAGCCTCTGGACTTCATCGGCCACCACCGCGAAACCACGACCAGCGTCACCGGCCATGGAGGCCTGGATGGCCGCGTTCAGAGACAGAATATTGGTCTGGTCGGCAATATCATTGATCAGCGAGACGATGTCGCCAATCTCCTGGGAACTCTCACCGAGACGCTTGATGCGCTTGGAGGTTTCCTGGATCTGACCGCGGATGCGATCCATGCCGCCGATGGTATTGCGCACCACGACGCCGCCCTTGCCGGCAATCTCGACCGCCCGCTCGGCGACGGTGGCGGATTCAGCGGCGTTGGTGGAAACCTCGTCGATGGAGCTGGCCATCTGATTGACCGCATCAGTGGCGGCATCGATCTCGCGAGCCTGATTGTCCGCCGCCTGGGCAAGGCTGCGGGCGGTGGACCGGGTCTCGTCGGCCGCCGACGCCACCTGCACGGAGATGCGGTTGATGTTAGCCACCAAGCCGCGCATCTGGTCGATGGCGAAGTTGATGGAATCGGCAATGGCACCCGTAAAGTTCTCAGTGACCGACGCATGCACGCGCAAATCGCCATCGGCCAGGTCCGCCAACTCGTCGAGCAGCGTGAGAATGGCCTCCTGATTCTGCGCATTCTGTCGCGCCTGGACATTGAGCCTGTTCTGGGCATCGCGAATGATCATCCAGGCCATCAGGACCACCAGAATCATGCCGATCATGGCGATCAGCAGCCCGGGGTTGGAGAGCAGCGAGCCCTGGACGACGAACGCCCAACCCAGGGCCGCAGCGGTTGCGGTGATGAACACCACAAGCAAGGTCGGCAAAACCACGTTTCCACGCTGCCGCCCGAGACCTTTGTGCTCTTTCATTTGTGCCGCTCCCGTATTGCCATCTGGGCTGCCATCAGACGCTCTTCCCGAAGGACGCGCCGACGTCGAAAAATTCGGGCTCCCGAACCAGAGCCCGCACGTCCATGACCCGCCACTCGCGGGCGCTCTGGCGGAAGCTGCTGCGAATGAATCGGGCCAACCCAGGATCCACCGTGTTGTCGTCGCCGACTTCGGCCTCCTGAGGCTCGAACTGCAACATCCCGAAGGACTGCTCCACCAGCAGTCCGCAGTACAAATCACCGTCCTCCACCACGAGGGCCCGCCACTCGGGGCGTTGGGTCGTTTTCTCCAGGCCCAGATACGCGCACAGGTCGATCACCGGCAACAGTCTGCCACGCACGTTGGCCACTCCCATCACCCAGGGTTCGACGCCTGGGATCACGGTCACCCGCGGTGGTGCCAGGACCTCCAGGACCTGTCCCAGCTCGGACACCAGGCGATAGCCGCCGACGTTGAAGCCGAGCCCGCGCCAGGGCTCCACTGTGGCCTGCCGGGCCGGCAGCGGCAGCGCGAACGCGGCGGCACTGCGAGCCAATTCTCGCAGAAGTGCCATACCTTCAGGGCGACTGCCGTCGTCCGGCGCCAAGATGAACGGCTCCTCAGGCAAGCCTCAGCTCCCCAGAACCTGCTTCACGGCGTTTATGAGATCCGCCTCCTTCACCGGCTTGGTGAGATAACCCTTGGCACCCTGACGCTCGCCCCAGATGCGATCCGCGTCCTGGTCCTTGGCGCTGACGATGATCACCGGAATATGTGAAGTCGAAGTCTCCCGGGTCATCTGCCGCGTGGCCTGGAAACCGTTCACCTCTGGCATGACCACATCCATCAGCACCAGATCAGGCTGCTCGGCCCCCGCGAGGCTCACCCCCTCCTTGCCGGTGGACGCGGCCAGGACTTCGTGGCCATGGCGCTCCAGCATCATGGCGAGCTGCCGCAGCTCCGTGGCTGAGTCATCGACGATCAGTATTCTGGCCATCTACAAACAGGCTCCGTTGGTGAACCCGCGACGAACCCCCAGGTCCGCGCTATACGTCGACTGCCGGCCGGCAGCGATACTGCAACCTCAAGTCGCCTCGGGAACGAGCTCGCGGATCGCGCCGAGCAGTTCATCGCGACTGAAGGGTTTAGTGAGGTACTGATCGGAACCGACGATGCGACCTTTGGCCTTGTCGAACAGGCCGTCCTTTGACGACAGCATCACCACCGGCGTCGATTTGAAGTCTTTGTTATTCTTGATGAGTGCACAGGTCTGATAGCCGTCGAGACGCGGCATCATGATGTCGAC
>SLTB01000146.1 GCA_007130155.1 Pseudomonadales bacterium | reverse complement strand
ATCCGAGATAGGGCATGAATACCCGCGGCTTGCCTGGCACGTTGGCACCGAGATACCAGGAGTTGCAGTGGGTGAACAGCGTCATCCCCGCCATCTCGTTGACATGCTCGACCCAGGCCGTCTCGGCGTCCGCTTCAGGCTCGATGGTAGCAAACCCCTCTCGCCGCAGATCGTCCAGGCAGTCGCTGATCCAATCCACGTGCTGCTCGATGGAGTAGAGCATGTTGGTGAGCACCGAGGGGCTGCCGGGGCCGGTGATGGTGAAAAGGTTGGGAAAGCCGGCGATCTGCAGACCGAGGTAGGTTCGCGGCCCGTCCTGCCAGCGTTCGCTTAAGGGCACACCCTTCCGGCCTCTTATGTCGATGCGCGCCAGGGCGCCGGTCATGGCATCAAAGCCTGTCGCGAACACCAGAGCGTCGAGGGTATAGTCCCTGCCTCCCTGACGGATCCCCTCGGGCGTGATGCACTCGATGGGTGATTCCCGCAGATCCACCAGATGCACGTGGGGACGATTGAAGGTCTCGAAATAGCCGCTGTCGGCGCACAGGCGCTTGCAGCCTACCACTGAGTCTGGGAGCAGTTTTTCGGCCACCTTTTGATCACGGACGATGCCGCGGATCTTGTCGCGAATGAATTCGCAGGCCAGCTCGTTGGCCTCGGGATTCACCAGAAGGTCGCCGTAGGCCCGCAGAAACAGCAAGCCACCGAGCTGCCAGTAATGTTCGAACTGCCGTTGCCGTTCCGCCTCGGTGGCTTCGAGTGCCGACGCCTCACTGCGGGGATGCCGCGCTCCGAACGCGCTCTGCATCTGGGCGTTGAGGGCGCGGAAGTCGGCGTAGTGGGATTTCACTCGCGCTTCGAGCTCCCGGTCCATGGGCTCGTTCTGGGCCGGCACGGAGAAATGCGGCGTGCGCTGAAAAACGAACAGTTCGGCCGCCTGATCGGCAATGATCGGGATCGATTGAATGGCCGACGACCCGGTGCCGATGACGCCGACCCGCTGCCCGCTGAAATCCACGCCTTCGTGGGGCCAGCGTCCCGTGTGGTAGCCCGCACCGGCAAAGGTGTCGACGCCGGTGATATCCGGCCAGGTCGGCACGGACAGGCAACCGGTGGCCATGATGCAGAAGCGTGCCCGGCAGCTCGTTCCACTGTCTGTCGTCACCAGCCAGTCGTTGCCGTCCTCATCGAAGTGGGCGCTGGCGACCCGGGTGCCGAAGACGATGTCGCGGCGCAGGTCGAAGCGATCAGCCACATGACGGATATAGTCTAGAATTTCGGGCTGGGCGGCATAGCGCTCGCTCCAGGACCAGGTCTTTTGCAGTTCAGGATCGAACTGATAGCCGTATTCGAGGCTTTCCACATCGCAGCGCGCGCCCGGGTAGCGATTCCAGTACCAGGTGCCGCCGACGTCGGTACCGGCCTCGATTACCAGCACTTTGAGCCCAAGCTCGCGTAAGCGGTGCAGCATGTAGAGTCCGGCGAAGCCGGCGCCCACCACCACTGCGTCGTAGCGTTCCATTGCGCTCATGCCCCCTCGCTTTACTGTGTGCTCGCGGTATGGTCTCGGCTGTACGGCAGATGCTTAAGCAGTCTCCCGCAGGCTGAACCAAGAATACGGGAGAGCGCAGTGCAAGGGGAGTCGTTGGCACAGAGCTTTCAGGCACCTCCTTTCCCCCATCGCGATCCCCATTCTGGAGTACCTCGTAACCCAGTGATGGCGATGGGGCTGGCCCGCTACAATGCGCCCTCTGCATCGAAGCGCCATCATCGAGGAATCAGCATGAAGCAATCCTCCAGCGAGTTCCTGTCTCTCGCCCACCCGGTAGGCACCCTGCGCTGGCAGTTGCCGGTGACGGCTGCCCAGACTGGCGGCCGAGGCTCTCTGTTCGGCGGTGTTGGCCTGGCGGCGGGAATCGTGGCGATGGAGCAGGCCACCGGTAAGCCGGTAGTCTGGGCTACAGGACAGTATCTGGCCCTGACCCAGCAACCGGTGACCATTGATCTGGAGGTGCTGCTGCCCGCGGTAGGTCGCAGCGTTACTCAGGGGCGGGTCGTGGGCCACGTCGGTGAGCAGGAAATCATCACTGTCTTAGGTGCCGCCGGGGAGCGCTCCTCGGATGCGGAAGGCTGCTGGGTCCAGTGTCCGAAAGCACCGCCTCCGGAGGATTGTCCGGAGATCGTCCGCCCCCACGAGGGCATCACCATCCACGACGAAGTCGATCTGCGCCTGGCCCGCGGCAGTTTCGGCTTCACCGGCTTTGGCACGCCCACGAAAGATGGTCGCTCCTTGCTCTGGGCACGCATGCCCCGGGTGGAGCATGACGCCGGAGCCCTGGCCATCATCGCTGATTACATGCCGGCAGCGCTGGGCAATGCGCTGGGCACCCTAGCCTTCTCCACCAGCCTCGACAACACCATTCGCTTCGGACAACTGCAGCCCACCGAGTGGGTGCTGTGCGACAACTACGTCGAGTACCTCGGCAACGGTTTCGGGCACGGCACCGTCCATCTCTGGAGCGATGCCGGCGTGCTGATGGCCACCGCAAGTCAATCCATGATCGTCCGGGTCCCGGAAACGCCGGTGTCGACGAGTTGAGGGTCCAGGAGTCTGCGCGGAAGAACGTGAAGGCGCCGGGACCTCACCCTTAGCGCCGCGCCGCGATCACCCTATTGGGTCACATAGAGCCCCACTACGCTCCTTGATCGCGGCTCCTTGATCGCGGCGGCTCCTCGATCGCGCGTAGAATCGGCCTCGAATGGGAAGGTCTCGCTTGCTCCGAGCGCTACCGCGCAGACTCCTCGGGCTTCACAAACTTCAGCGTCATGCGGTCGGATTCGCCGATGGCCTGGTAGCGCTGTCGGCAGGCGCTGAGTTCCGCATCATCCTCGATGTCTGCGCAGGCCCGCAGGCTTGGCGGCAGAGCCCAAACCCCGAGTTCATGGTCGGCGGTATCCATGGGATTGGCATTGATATCGCTGCGCGCGTCAAGTTCAAAGCCGACCTCCTCGGCCGCCTCGATAACGAAGGCTTCCGGCATGTAGCCGATGCGAGCTTCCCCGTCGAAGTCACGATCCGGTGGCAGTCGATGCTGAATAACGCCCAGGACGCCTCCGGGTTTCAGCACCTCGAATGCAGAAGCCAGGACATCCTCGTGGATGCCCCGTGCCAGCAGATTGTGGAAGTGACGGGATATGAGCACCAAATCGGCGCTTCCCGCTTCGCCCATGCTCATCTGATCCGGTGGCGAGAAGGTGATCTCCTGCACCTCGCCGTAGACACTCGGCTCGGCCTCCAGTTTGTCCCGCAGGCCCTGGCCGATGCGCCCCACCATTCCTGCTTCGGGATCAGTGGTGAAGTTGGCGACGACGAGCTGGCCGCTATCGCTTAGCACCGGAGCGAGCACTTCGGTGTACCAACCGGCTCCGGGCCACAGTTCGACCACCCTGTGCTGGGGCTCAAGGCCAAAAAAGGCCAGAGTCTCAACCGGGTTGCGGTAGCGGTCACGGGCACGATGGGCGTCCGAGCGATGCTCGCCGGCAAGGGCTTCGGCAAGGGCACTGCGAATGTCATCGCCAGGTCGCGAGGCTTCGCTGCGTGCTGCCGTCTCGGGCGTGGGCGGCGTCTGTGGCGCAGCTGGCTGCGGCGGGTCGGATGGGCCGCAAGCCGCTGTCAATGCCGCGATCAGCGTGAGGGTCAACAGGCGTACAATCATGGACGGGGGCTCCTGAGTATCCCCTTGATCCGAAACCTGGGTCCGCGGGGACTAATGAACAATGATCCGACGAGGCTAACATACGCTTGGCACCAGTCGTCACCACCTCTGCCCCGTCGCCTCTGACGCCATCCCAACCGGGCCTTGCACGCGAGGGTGATGCGGCTCGTTTGCCGCCCAGGCCCGCTGCCGGTATGTTCTGCGCTTCCCAGGTCACCGCAAGGATCGATTCATGCGGAACGCTTTCCGTAATGGTCAGGACCAGCTACTGCCTCGGCCCGAAGCATGCTCCGCCAAGCGGATCGGCAGTAGCATGATCCACCCCGGCACCGGCAGTTGACCAGCGACATGGCCCAGCAGGAGTATCGTCAGCCCCGCTTCGCGCCGCCGCCCGGATCCACCGAGGTCCTGCTGGTTCGGCACGGAGAGTCCCGAGCTGCCACGGCGGACAACCCCTTTCCCCTGGTGGATGGTCATGGTGACCCGGAGCTGCACCCCAATGGTCGCGTGCAGGCGCGACTCGTTGCAGAACGGCTCCGCCTTGAACCGCTGGCCGCCATCTACGTATCCAATCTGCGTCGTACGGCAGAAACCGCTGAACCTCTGGCGCACCACCTCGGCCTGCAACCCAAAGTCGATGCGGCTCTGCGGGAAGTCTGTCTCGGGGACTGGGAGGGTGGCCTGTTTCGCGTCAAGGCCCACGAGCAGGATCCGGTGTACCTGCGCATGCAGGCCGAGGAACGTTGGGACATCATTCCCAACGCCGAGCCCAACGAGGTGCTGTCGGCGCGACTCGAGGCCGCGCTCCAACGGATGCGACAGGCTCACCCCGACAGCCGCATCGCCGCCTTTGTACACGGCGGCGTCATTGCCAATATCCTGCATATGGCGACCGGATCGCGGCCGTTCGCCTTCACCGGCGCAGCCAACGGTTCCATCAGCCACATTGTTCTGCTCGAAGACAGGATCATGGTACGTAGTTTCAATGATTGTGCTCATCTGGCCGATACCATCGTTCCAGGAGACAGCCAACTGACCTGATCGGCGGGCCGCCTGAAGCCACACCCATGGAGTGTCCTGCCATGCCCACGATGCTTCCCTCTGTTGCCCTGTTGGTTCTACTGCTGCTCGCGTCCACAGTCACACTGGCCGTCGAGCCACCGCCACCCCGGGATCTGGCCTTCGTCAATGCCCGGGTCTTGACCATGACCGGGCCCGGGGCCCTGGAAGGCCACACGGTGATCGTCCGCGATGGCCGCATCCATGCCATCGGGCCGAGCACCCAGCTGGCACCGAACGCAGATGACGCGGTCATCGACGCCGCTGGGCGCACCCTGATGCCCGGCCTGGCGGAAATGCATGCCCACGTCCCGGTGCCGCAGGGGCCGAATCAACCGCCGGGCTACACCGAGGACGTTCTCATGCTCTGGGTGGCCAACGGTGTCACCTTGGCGCGCGGCATGCTCGGCCATCCACTGCATCTCGAACTGCGCGAGCGCCTCGAGCGCCACGAAGTCCTTGGGCCGCGTCTGATCACGTCCGGCCCATCCTTCAGTGGTCAGTCGGTAACCGCTGTGGATGCAGCTCGCCGGCGGGTGGCCGCCCAGGCGGAGGCCGGCTATGACTTTCTTAAGATCCACCCCGGGCTGACTCGGGAGCAGTACGACGCCATCGTCGAAGCTGCGGCTGAGACGCACATCCGGCTTGCGGGTCACGTTCCCGTCGACGTGGGTTTGGCCCGGGCGCTGGAAGCTGGTCAGGAGACCGTGGACCATCTAGACGGTTACATCCACGCCCTGGTGGCGGACCCGGATGCCCACCCGGATGCGGCCCGATCTTTCTTCGGCATCGGCCTCATCCCTCATGCGCGACCGGACGCCATCGCCTCCGTGGCCGCCGAAACCCGCGCAAGCGGCGCCGCCATGGTTCCCACCGAAACCCTGTTCGAGAATTTTCTGGCGGCTGTCGACGACATGGAAGGCCTGGAACAGCGCCCGGAGAATGTCTACCTGCCACCGGAGCTGAAAACAGCCTATCTGGCGCGGCTGCAGGACGCGGGCGCCATGGCTGATCTGTTGGTGGGGTTTCTCGACCTGCGCAAGCAACTGCTCGCTGCCCTGCACCGGGCGGGCGTCCCGATCCTGCTGGGCTCGGATTCACCCCAGATCATGAACGTGCCTGGGTTCGCCAGCCATCGGGAGCTCGAGGCCATGGTGGCTGCAGGTCTCAGTCCCTTTGCGGCACTGGAGTCGGGCACCACGGCACCGGCACGATTCTTCGGCGCCGAAGGGCAATACGGCAGCATCGTGCCGGGAGCGGAGGCGGATCTGATTCTGTTACGCGATGATCCCCTGGAGGATATCGGCAATACCCGCAGTATCGATGGTGTCATGGTGCGCGGACGCTGGCTGGATCGGGCGTTCCTGGATGCGGAGCTGACACGGATCGAGGAGCGTTACGCGGCGCTGTAAAGGTTCACTGATGGGGTTGGCGGCAGGCCTGTAGCTCCGCTGTAGGCGAGCCGCATGCGAATGACGCGTGTACGCGCCGCAAGCCTGCCGACTGTGCACGGTCGGGCCCACAGGCCCACCCCTGTAGGCGAGACCAGGTGCCGAATAACCGGGCAACCTTCGGGCCTGCAGGCGTCTCACGTGTCGGCGCTCAACCCGAATATCCCAGCCGTGGATCGCAGTGTTTCAGTACTTGGCTGGCCACCCATTCGGCCTGTTCCGGCGTCAGGTCGTCCTTGAAGCCGCCGACCTTGGCGCGGCGGACCTTGAAGGTGTCCGGGTCGTTGGCGTCGCGCAGGCGCAGGGAGGAGTTCTGGAAGTAGCCCGAGTGTTCGAGCCGACTCATGTTCTCCACGGAGCCGAAGGCCACCGCGGCCTCGATCTGCTCATCGCTGAACTCCTCGCCGAGAAATCCCACCACTTCACGCAAGGCCCGGGGCGTGTCGCCGCGCAGATCCTCATAGCGGACGATGAGGGCGTTGTCGCGTCCGGCAAGCTGCCGGGTCCAGAAGTTGTGGTAATCGATCAGCGCCGGCAGGCCAAGCCCGGGTTGCTGAATGAACGCCCAGCGCGAAAGGGTTCTCGGGTCGAAGTCGAGACCGAGTTCGGCCTCCAGCAGTTCCCGCTTGAAGGCCTTGGTGCGCTTGCGGTACTGCCTTTGCCAGGACACGACGATGTCGCCGGGATCCCGGGCCATAAACAGAACCTTCTTGCCGTCGAGCAGCGGATCTGAAGCCTCAAAAGCATCCGCAATCACCCGCTCCCAGCTCGCGCGGCCATTGGTGACGAGGAACTGCGGCAGGCTTGCATCCTGGCGCTTGAGCTCGTCGGCCTTGAAGACCCGCTGCAGCGAGATGCCGTTGCGGCTGGCATAGAGATGAGTCAGCAAGGCCCGAAGCCAGGTGCCACCGGTCTTCGGGTGGCGGATGAACAGCACGTCGCAGCGTTCGAGCATCTGTCGCTGGAGGCGGCCCAGCATGGCCTCCCGGGCACGGACCCTCAAGCCTTTCGGCAGCACAGCCGTGGACTTGATGATGGCCCAGTGCCGGGCCCGCAGCGGACTGATGACCATCCGTTACCAGCCCTCGACGATGGTCTTGCGCTCCAGCGGATCCATGGCCGCGATGGCCGGGTCCGCGTAGTAGGAATCGCTGCGAATGGACTTGGTGGAGACCTCGGCGAAGATGCAGCCAGTGATGCTCTTGAAGGCGTGCAACTGACCCCGCTCCACCAGCAGCTTGTCGCCGGCTTCGAGATGGATGATGTCGCCATCGAGATCCACTTCGAGGTCGCCCCAGAGCACGTGAAAGGTTTCTTCTTTCTTCTCGTGCTTGTGATGGGGGTGACGCTGTCCCGGCAGCACGATCAGAAACTTGTTGCAGTACTCGTCGCGATTGATGGAGTTCACCAGCACACAACCCACTTCGCGGCAGCGTTCGAGGCCATAGTGGTGTGAGACTTCGATGCCGATGTCGTCACCGAGGGCGATCCCCGCCTCGTAGAGCTGGCCCTTGGCATCATGGAGGATGCCGCGAAGCCGGCTCAGGCTGTCATTCTGATGCACCTCGAAGACGGCTTCGTCGACGCCATAGTCGCGGCTCGCCACGTAGTGGGTCCGATATTGGCCGAATTGACCGGAGGTGAGCTGGCCCGGCTCGCAGGGCATGGCGTAGTAGATGTCGTTGCGGCTGATGGCTTCACCCTGCCGGATTGGGCGCCTGGCGAAGACGCCACGCTGCAGTTCCAGCAGGGACTGGGCTTCGGCCTCCGATACCGGCTTTTCCGCGCCCACGCCACAGATGGCTCGGGCCCGCGTCACGGCCGCCAGCCAGGCATCGGCCTGCAGCGGATTCATGGAGTAACCGTTGAGCGTGATGGTCTCGGTGGGCACGCCGAAGTGACGTTCCAGCAGACGCGCGCCCTTGGCGATCGCAATGGTCGCCACGTCCGTGTTGTCCGGGGGCTCGTGCCCGGAGTACCCGACCGCGACATAGGGATAGCGCTTGGCCATCCGGGTCATGAAGTCCATGTGGTGCTGCTCCGGCGGCGTCGGATACAGTGAGACGCAATGCATGACCGCCAGGGCTTTAACCCGCTTACTCAGGAAGGTCACCAGGTTGTCGATCTGATAGATCGAAAGCCCGCCGGTGGACGCGATCACTGGTTTGCCGGCACGAGCAATGGCCTCCAGAAGCGGCCAGTCCGTGGCCGAACAGCTCGCCACCTTGATGATGTCCACGCCCAGTGCCTTGCAAAGTTCCACCGAGGGTTCGTCGAAGGGCGTGACCACACTGACCAGACCGCGGGCCTGGATGGCCTTCAGCAGCGTCCGGAAGTCCTCCGCGTCGAGCCGGGTAGATTCGAAGCGTCCGATGTGTTTGATGTCCGCGCGGCCCTTGGCTGCGGGATGGATAAAACTGTCCAGTTCCCGGAATTGCAGCTTCACTGCTGTGGCGACGCCATGGCGTTGCTTGAGTTCCGCCGCCGCATCGATGATGGCGATGCCGTGATCGACATCGCCCTGATGGTTATTCGCCATTTCGAAGATGTGCAGTCCGTCGAACATGGCCTTCGCTTCTGATTTCATCATGAGTGAGTTACCGGGTCTCCCAGTCCGCACAGGGCCAGAGCCTGCGTCAATGTGGTGAGTCTGTCGTCGATGTAGTAGTCCGCGGGCGGCTTCCCGAACAGCAGCTCATCGTAGCGTACGCCCCAGCTTTCCAGTTGCTTGCGCGTCACGTCCGACCAGTCCCTGCCTGTGGCGGATCCCCGGGCGGTGAACAACACGATGGTGCAACCGGCCGCGTGCAGGGCATTCACACGGGCAATGTTGTCGCCCATGGGCCCCGCCGCATCGTAGTCCAGGTCCGCAACCGCCTCGGCGATGACGCCATCTATGTCCACCACGAGGCGCTTGGGACGGGGTACCTCCTTTGCCGCCGGCTTGTCGCCGCGAATGGCGAGCAAAGCTTCCACCTCGGCCATATCCGCCATGGTATCAATGCTGACCATGGGTTCGTCGATCACCACAGCTGACGCCGCAGCACCTTTGAGTGATCCTGCGTCGAGCAGGCAGGAACGGGTCAGGGCGTAGGCCACACCATTGCGATGGTAGACCGTCTCGAGCTGCTGACGGGCAATGATGTCGGCACCGCGGGGATCGTAGTAATCCAGGCGGCCATGAGCATCCAAGCGCAGTTGCTTGAGCGGGTGGGACTTACTCTCCGTGGGGCTGACGGTCCAGACCGCATCCACACCTTCGCGGATCAGCTTCTCCACCGTCGCGGTGACGTGTTCGGCCCGACGCAGCGGCGAGGTGGGCTGCAGCATCACGACGATGTCATAGCGGCTGCCGTCATCTGCCTCGGTGGCCGACAGGGCGTGGCGCAGCACATCCACGTCGCCGACACGGTCGCCGGACAGCTCCTGCGGCCGCATGAACGGCGCTTGAAGACCGGACTCGATGGCGGTCTCCCGGATCAGCAGGTGGTCCGTCGACACCACTGCCCGATCGACCCAGGGCAAGGTGGCCACCAGATCACCGACGTGGGCCACGAGTGCTCGACCGGCGACGGGCTGCAGGTTCTTCAGGGCAATGCCCTTGCTGCCACCTCTCGCGGGGACCACCACCAGGATGCGCCGACCTTCGAGCGCCATCAGGCTGACGGCTCGACAATGGAGCGATAGTCCACCGCGACGCGGCGCCCGGTGCGTGCGGATTCCAGTGTGGCTGCGATCACGCACATGGTAGCTAGACCGGACTGGAGATCCAGCGGTGATGGCATGGCCGGCTCTGCCAGCAGTTGAGCGATGTGGTCGATCTCGCCGCGAAAGTCATCAGGACGGGTCTTGGCGACCCACTGCTCACGGCCCTTGCCGTCATCCCGAACCAGGCGCAGCAGGTCCTGCCCCGAACCTGCATTGACCTGCCACTCTAAATACCCGTCCTGGCCCTCGAGTCGTAGCCACTTCTCGGCCGGCCGGGTCACCACGTCCTGAACGATGGTGCCGAGCAGGCCGGATTCGCTGCGCACGGAAAGCTGGGCGATGCGATCGTAGGCCGCGCCATTCCACTCCACCTCGTCGAGTTCGGCACTGACCTCAGTAATCCGCCCCTGCCCGGTCAGTTGCGCGAAGTACTGCCAGATGTTGATGCCATGGCTGTGCTCGCCGATGGCTCCACCGCCGCGGGAGGTGAAACCCAGATAGGTGTCCGCGGGTCCAGACAGCCAGGGATGGGCGCCGAATATACCGCCCCAATGCTCCCGGAACAGCGCGCGCAGCGTGGTGATCTCGCCCACACCGAGTTCCTCGAGCCAGGCTGCGGCCAGCCGGGTGTGCTCAGTGAGGCGGTGGTTGTAGGCCACCAGGACCCGTGTGCCCTGCTTTGCGGCAAGTTGCTGCAGTTCGGCGCAGCCATCGAGGTCGGGCGTACACAAGGGCTTCTCGATGAGCAGGATCTTGGGAGCGCGACGGGTCAGTTCCGCAGCCGCAATGCGCATATGGGTATCCGGCGGAGTGCCGATCACCACTAGATCGAAGCTCTCGGTAGCCAGGGCATCCCGCGCAGCCAGGCGGATGTCGGCATCCCAGGCGCCATAACGGCTCGGGTAGATCTCCTCTCGAGTGCGCGCCAAGGCTGCGGGATCGATGTCGGTCATGGTCACGGACCAGTCGCGACTGCGGCAGCCATGAGCGAGATGATTGCCGATGGAACCGGCACCGATGATCTTCACGCGGGTGTCAGTCATGACGAGTGCATTTCTCCTTGCTGGCGTCTCGATGCTGTCCGAGGTCGCATCGGCCCAGTGAATCGGTTTCTTGGCCCAACACGGGCGTCAGGAAGATTCCATGGAACATCGATTCGCGGCTGAAGAGGGTGTCGCAAAACTCAGCGTGGGCCCCTGTGGGAGATTTGCCAGCCTTTTGCAACACCCTCTGAAGCCGCTCCCACCGTCCACCTCAGCTGTAGCCCAGCCCCGGATCCAGGCGTTCTGCGACGAAGGCATCGATCTTGGCGATCTGTTCGGCGTCGAAGTAGTCCCGGTAGCCACCGACCTTGCCCCGACGAACCTTGAAGGAATCCGGATCCTCGCTGTTTCGGGCCCGCAAGCGGCTGTTGTTGAAAAAGTCGTCCTTCTCTTTCGCCTTCAGGGCTTCGAAGGATGCGAATGCGACGGCCTCGGCGATCTCTTCAGCTCCGAAGTCCGCACCGAGGAATCTGCACAGCCGGGACATCTCCGCTTCGGGCTCCGCCCTGAGCGCTTCGTAGTTCAGGCGGTGGACCGCATCCCAGCCTTCGAGTTCCCGCTGCCAAAGATTAAGGTAGTCGCAGATCGCCGGCAGCCCTGGGCGCGCCTGCATGACGAAATCGAACAGGCTCATCTCCCCTTCCACGGCATACATTTCCCGTTTGTAGCCGGATGCCCTGCGGGTGGCCTGAAAATACTCGGATACCGCGACGTCACGCGGATCGCGGGCGAGAAACACCGTCGGTTTGGCACGCAAGGTGGGGCCGTGGCGGGGATCACGGGCGAGCTTGTCGAGTTCATGGCCGTGAGTCATAGCCACGGTGGGAATGGCACGCTGCTGACGATGGAAGTTGTCGTACTCCAGCAGCTGCTGTGGCGGCAGCCCGTGCCGACGCTGGTAAAGCCGCGATAGCATGGCCCGCAGCCAGGTGCGTCCGCTCTTGGCCCGGGACAGCAGCACGTAGTCCGCCCCCAGCACCAGCCGGCTGTCCAGTCCGGCGCGCAGCGACCGTCGCAGCGCCGCTCGGCGTTGCTTGGGCAAGGGCGCCGTCAGCGCCCAAATGCCAGCACGGTAGAGGCGTTGGCGATCGAGCATGGATCCTGCTGCCTGCGGAAACGGCCGCGGAGAATAGCAAATCGGTCCTGGGTGGACCATTGCAACGCCCGGTGTGACTGCAGCATGCTTCGCGCCGCCGCATCCCGGCCCTGCTGCGGGCAGTGACTTGCGGTACCCTTGCCAGACGTCCACCGTATGCCCCGGGAGAAGTCATCTTCATGGCCAGTCCGACCCGACGCCGCCTGCGCCGGCTCGGATTTCATCTGCTCGGCGTTCTGGCTCATCTCTGCCGACCCTTCGGGTTCGCAGGCGTTTGCCGCGTGGGTGAATGGGTCGGTGAACTGAGGTTTCGGATGAATCTGCGCGAACGTCGCCGGATTGAGATGCATGTGTCCGAAATTCTCGGAGCAGACTCGGATCCGGCGAAGGTCCGCCGGCTGCTGCGTCATGCCTATCGAGTCTCCGATCGCAGTGCTTTCGAGATCGTCGCCATGGGTGCCTACCCGCTTTCGGCCGACACCGTTCGTCGCGCCTGCACCGTGGAGCGCCTCGATCGACTGCAAGCGGTGGTGGATACGGGTACGGGCGCCATCCTGCTCGGCATGCACATGACCAATGGCATCCTCATGGCCGCCAGGCTGGCCACCGAGGGCCTGCCGGTGACCGTGGTGTATCGCGAGTCACACAAGATGAAGCCCGGCTTCTTCGATCACCTGCTCAGCGCTCATGGGCTTGAGGGTATCGATGCCGGCCAGCGCAGCAGCGCCTATCGACAGATGCTGCGAGCCTTGCGTGCCGGTCGCATCGTGTATGTGCTGATGGATCAGGGCACCAAGCATGGTGGCGTCAGCGTGGACTTCCTCGGTAAGACGCTGGACATGCCCGCCGGCCCGGCGGAACTTGCGCGACGCTCCGGTGTCCCGGTGTTGCCAGCCTTGGCCTTGGGCGGAACCACGAGCTGGCGCTTCGTGATCGCTGCGCCGCTGGAGCTGGACGACAGCAGTACTGAAGCCAGTGCGGCCACTCTCGCCAGAAGCATGGAACACCACATCATGAACCACCCTGAACTGTGGTCCTGGCATCATCGCAAGTGGCGCCGCTTTCCCATCACCGCTGCCGAATCAGCGAGCTGAGACATGGCCTTCTACCTGCATCGACTCCTCCGATCAATGCTGCCGCCGGCCTGGGATCCCCACCGACCGCCAGCACTCGAGATCATGCCGGAATGCATCGTCCTGGAACCTCAGACGGCGCCGTCGCCGCTGCCCACCGTGCGCATTTATCTGGGAACAGAGCGTGGCCAGTTCCGGGCAGAGCGGGTGTTCCTGTGGTCCGTGATGAAGCACCGCGACCCGGCCCGGCGCTACGAGATCCATCTGCTGCGGGAGCTGGCGGGCTTTCAGCGTGGAGCCTGGCTCACAGGTTTCACCAATTACCGCTTCCTGGTGCCGGAACTCACGGGTTTCAGCGGCCGGGCCATCTACAACGACACCGATCAGATCTACCTGAGGGATCCGGCCGAGCTGTTCGATCTGGACATGGGTGATGCCGGGTTTCTTTCCATCAATGATCGCGACACCTCGGTGATGCTCATCGACTGCGAGCGCATGGCCGAGGTGTGGGGGTCGGAACCTGTACGCCGCGCCAGTCGCAAAGCCCTGGAAGCTGCCGCAAGGGACGGCCGACTCTGGGGGCACCTGGACGGAGGTTGGAACGCCCGTGACAGCGAGTATGATGCAGTCCGCTCGAAGGTCGTGCACTTCACCACCCTGCAGACCCAGCCTTGGCGACCGTTTCCGGACCAGTTCGTATACCTGGACAATCCCACCGGAAGACTTTGGCCGGAGCTCGAGGACGAGTGCAGGACCGCGGGCTTTCTGGCCTTCACGGCTGAGCGCCCTTCCCGACTGTGGCCCACCTGCTATGACAGCCTCGATCGCCATCCGAATGGATCGTTGCTGCGAGAGCTGCTGACTGAGGAGCCAGCGACCGGACGCGACAAGCTGACCATCGATGGTCTGCTCCATCGGGTTCCGGACCCTGATCTGCCCTGGGTTCTGGAACGGCTGTTCGCCTGCTCATCTGAGCTGCACCTGCGGTTGCGGGAACCTCGAGTCGCCCGGCCGGGTTGCTCGCGACGAAGCGCCTGGTTCTGGCAGCAGCAGCTCGAGTGGGCGTCACGCCGACATCCGCACACCCGTTGGGATTTCCATCGACGCTGCGGCCATGAACGACAATGGCTGGTCGGGGGGCCAGCGCAGTCCGGCTCCATCGTGGTCCTCACCCACGGCAAGCCCGGCCACAACAACAACGCCCTGGCACTGGCGAGCGTGCTGGCGTCGAGAAGTGGGCGTCCGCTGTTCGAAGTGCCGGTTCCCTTCAGTCCTGACGGATTCGTCGTCGAGCGCCTGCTGGGTCGCGGCCTGATGACGGAGCTGCCCACCGATGCTGCCGTCATCGTGGCCTCAGGCTGGTTGCCGACCCGGGTGGCCCGTCGAGCCGCAGAGGGCATGGGGCGCGATCTGCGGTTGGTGCTGCTCGGACGTAAGGCCGGACGACCGCCGGAGCATGGGGGCTTGGTGGTGCAATGTGGACACTTCGCTATGCCACCCCATCCCAATCGTATCCTGACCCTTTTGCCCATGAACGCGGGGTTGACCACCGAGACTCGCGACAGCAGTCCCTGGCAGGACTGGTTGGATGCCCCACGGCGGGTGGCCTTGCTGGTTGGAGGCGACACCCATGCGCACCGGCTGGCGGATCCCCAGGAGCTGGCACGGCAAGTCTCGGCCTGGGCCCGGTCCCAGGGTGCCAAACTGCTGGTGGTGACGGGGCGCCGCACGCTGCCGCGCATCCCCGGCCTGCGCCGAGGGCTGGCCAGTGACGATCTGCTGTACTTGTGGAGGTCGGAAGATGGCAGTAATCCTTATGGGCTGGCTCTCAAGCATGCCGAGGCAGTGGTGGTGACTGGCGAAAGCGAATCCATGCTGGCGGATGCAGTCCGTGCCCGTCTGCCCCTGAACATCTGGCCCTTGCCGGCAAAGCAAGACCATCCCTGGCAGCGTTTTGCCGGCTGGGTGGACGCCATGGCCACTCGCCATCGCTATAATGCGCGCGGCAGCCTCCGTCCCCAGCAGGGGTTGCGCTATTTCTGTGCCCGCCTGCTGGAGCGTGACGTGATCCTGCCACCACGCAATCTCGAAGCGCTGCACCAGGCGCTCTATCAACGTGGGCTGGCCGCACCCTTCGGAATGCCCGCCCCGCTGCCGGAGCAAAGCTTTGCGGAGCTCGACGATATTGCCGGAACCATCATCGGTCGTCTGGGGCTCGGGATGGCATCCCTGCAGCCGCCAGTCACCGACCCCTTAGGGAAGCGCTGAACAATTCGTCCTGAATTGTTCAGCGCACGCCGAGTGCGGCACATGTCCGTACTCGGCTCCCGTCGAATCAATGGCTTACGCCATTGATTCGCGAGCGGGCCATGGATGGACCGCGCGGAGATCAATCGCGTAGGTGATTGATCTGTCGTCCCCGATCTGCGGACATATTCGGCAGATCGGCCTGAAAAGTCCCTGAACGGACTTTTCAGCAACCTGTTAGGCCAAGGAGGTCGACTTGACCACTGCCACCCTGCTCGACCCGTCACGGCTGGCCGCCATTGCGGCCAGCGACTTTCAGGAGGCGGAGCCCTACCCCTGGCTGAATCCGGAAGGGCTGCTGACACCCGAGGGCTTCGACCTGCTGAGGGACAACATGCCGACCCTGGATCTGATGAAGCAGAGTTTCGGT
>SLTB01000248.1 GCA_007130155.1 Pseudomonadales bacterium | reverse complement strand
CGTCACCGGTCCGGGGCATGGGGGACCAGCGCTTGCGGCCAATACCTGGCTCGAGGGCTCGTTCTCCGAGGTCTACCCCGAGGTTCCGAGAAACCTCGAGGGCATGGAACGGTTGTTCCGCCAGTTTTCCTTTCCAGGCGGCCTGCCGAGCCATGTGGCGCCGGAGATTCCGGGTTCCATTCATGAAGGCGGCGAGCTCGGTTATTGCCTGTCCCATGCCTACGGTGCTGCCTTCGACAATCCGGACCTGGTCGTGGCCTGCGTGATCGGGGACGGCGAGGCGGAAACGGGTCCGTTGGCCACCGCCTGGCACTCGAACAAGTTCCTGAATCCCGCCCGCGATGGCGCGGTGCTGCCGATCCTGCATCTGAACGGCTACAAGATCGCCAGTCCCACGGTGCTGGCGCGTATCGGATTCGATGAACTCGACGCGCTCATGACCGGCTATGGCCACCGCATGATCCTGGTGGACAGTGATGCAACCAGTAATGTCCATCAGTCCATGGCCGCCGCGCTCGACGAAGCCGTGGAGGAGATCCGCGAGATCCAGCACGCCGCCCGCTCAGGCACCCCGCCCCGGCGACCGCGCTGGCCCATGCTGGTACTGAAGTCCCCCAAGGGTTGGACTGGACCTGCGACCGTCGACGGTCGCAGGATGGAAGGGACCTGGCGCGCCCACCAGGTGCCCTTCGGCGACGCGGCGACACGGCCGGAGCACCAGGCGGTACTGGAAGGCTGGCTCGCGAGCTACGCGCCTGAGCGCCTCTTCGATGACGACGGCGTGCCGCGGCCGCATCTCTGCCGCTTCATTCCCGAAGGCGGCCGGCGCATGGGGTCGAATCCCCACGCCAACGGTGGGCTGCTGTGCCGGGACCTGCTGCTGCCGGACTACCGCGCCCACGCGGTGACCGTGGCGCAGCCGGGGCACGAATTCGGAGAGTCGACCCGCATCCTCGGTGGTTATCTCAGGGACGTCATCAAGCGCAACGCCACGCACGCCAACTTCCGCCTCTTCGGCCCGGACGAGACTGAATCGAATCGCCTCGGTGCGGTGTTCGAAGCCACGGATAGGACCTGGATGGCAGCGACCGGCGTCGACGACGAGCAACTCTCTCCTGATGGCCGTGTCATGGAGATTCTCTCGGAGCACACCTGCCAGGGCTGGCTCGAAGGCTATCTGTTGACCGGTAGGCATGGATTGTTCTCCTGCTACGAGGCGTTCATTCACATCGTCGACTCCATGTTCAACCAGCACGCCAAGTGGCTGAAGGTGGCCTCCCACGAAGTGCCCTGGCGGCGACCGATCCCGTCGCTGAACTACCTGCTCACCTCCCATGTCTGGCGCCAGGATCACAACGGCTTCAGCCATCAGGATCCGGGCTTCATTGATCACGTGGTGAACAAGAAGGCGGATGTCATCCGCGTCTATCTGCCGCCGGACGCCAACTGCCTGCTTTATGTGGCCTCGAAAGTCCTTGCGAGCCGGAACTTCATCAACGTCATCGTTGCCGGTAAACAGCCGCAGCCCCAGTGGCTTTCCATGGATGCGGCCGTCAGGCACTGCACGGCCGGAATTGGCATCTGGGAGTGGGCGAGCAACGACCGCGGCTCGGAGCCGGACGTGGTGATGGCCTGTGCCGGCGACGTTCCCACCCTGGAGACCCTGGCGGCGGTGGATCTGCTGCGGCAGTTAGCGCCGGAACTGAAGATACGCGTCGTCAACGTCGTGGACCTCATGACCCTGCAGCCGAGAGAGGAGCATCCCCACGGTCTCTCAGGGCGCGACTTCGATACATTGTTCACGCGGGACCGGCCCATCATCTTTGCCTACCACGGCTACCCCTGGCTGATCCACCGCCTGACCTACCGCCGCACCAATCATCCCAATCTCCATGTTCGCGGCTACAAGGAAGAAGGCACCACCACCACGCCCTTTGACATGGTGGTGCTGAACGATCTGGACCGCTTTCACCTGGTCCAGGATGTCGTCGACCGGGTTCCGGCCCTCGGCCACCTTGGCGCCTATATTCGACAGGCCATGCGTGACCGACTCATCGATCATCACCACTACATCCGCGAGTACGGCGAGGACATGCCCGAAATTCGCGATTGGAAATGGCCCTTTTAGGAGATGGCCCTTTTAGGAGATGGTAATGGACGCTCGACTCGCCGCGCTCTCGGAGCACGGACAGTTCTTATGGCTGGATTATATCGACCGCGAGCTGCTGGAGACCGGCGGGCTCGAGCGGCTGGTGGCCCGCGGTGTGACCGGGGTCACCACGAATCCGACGATTTTCCACAAGGCGATCAGCAAGGGGGAGCGCTACGATGCCAGCGTCCGCGCCTGGCTGGCGGCTCACCCCAATGGCGATACGGAGGCTCTGCTCGAGTATCTGATGGTGGAGGATGTGCGTGCCGCGGCAGACGTCCTGCGGACGGTCCATGACCGCAGCGCCGGCGAGACCGGATATGTCAGCATCGAAGTCTCACCGCTGCTCGCCCATGATGAGGAGGCCACGATGCAGGCGGTGGGTCGGTTGTTCTCCTCAGTGGGCCGGCCGAACGTGATGGTCAAGATTCCGGCCACGAAGGCCGGTCTGCCAGCCATCGAGGAGGCGCTGACTCAAGGCTATAACGTCAATGTTACGCTGCTGTTTGCTGCCTCACGTTATGCGGACGTCCTCGAGGCCTACCGCCGCGCGGCGTCCAGTCCGGGAACGCCTTCCGGCGTCACTTCGGTGGCGTCATTCTTCGTCAGTCGCATCGACAGCAGGGTGGATCCGGTCCTTGCCGAGATCGGGACGGATGCAGCGCTCTTCTTGCGCGGCAGGATCGCGATCGCCTGTGCTACGCGCGCTCATGGGCATCTGCTGGCGGAGCTCGAATCACCGGCGTTCGAGGCGGTGACCGAGCGCGGTGCGCGCGTTCAGCGCCTGCTTTGGGGCAGCACCGGTACCAAGAACCCCGACTATTCGGACGTGAAGTACGTGGAGGGTCTGATCGGGCCGCACACGGTCAATACCGTCCCTCCGGATACGCTGGAAGCCTTTGTCGATCATGGCCGGGTGAGCGCCACGCTGCGTGACGGCGCAAAGCGGGCCGAGGCGGACCTCGCGGCGCTGGCGGAACTCGGGGTCGATCTGGACGCCGTCACGGACGAACTCGAGACCGAAGGTGTGGCGGCATTCGCCGAGTCCTGGCACGAGGTCCTTGCCACCCTCGACGAGAAGCGAAGCGCCGTCTCTGGCTGAGTCGTTCAGGAAGTGATGAGCCGCATCGCGTGCAGAGCGAGGATCTCTTCCTCGTCCGTGGGGATCACCCAGATGGACGGCGGCTGTCTGGCTGCCGAGATGCAAGTCCGGTGGTCCTCGTTTGCGGCTGGGTCCAGCCTAAGGCCGAGCCAGTCACAGCGGCTGACGATGTCCGCCCGCACGCTCGCCGCGCGTTCGCCGATCCCGCCGGTAAACACCACCGCGTCCAGCCCTCCGAGGGCCACGACCAGGGAGCTGAGCGTTCGTGCGCAGTGGTAGGTGAACACATCAATCGCCTCCTTTGCCCCGGGATCCTGACTTTGCAGCAGGGTCTGCATGTCGCCGCTGATCCCTGAGAGCCCGAGCAGCCCAGACTCGCGGTAGAGGACGTTGCCGAGCCGTTCGGCATCGAAGCCTTGGGTCTCGAGCAGCCACAGCAGCAGGCCCGGGTCGACGGCACCCGAACGGGTACCCATCGGCAGTCCGTCCAGGGGCGTCATGCCCATTGATGTCTCCACGCTGCGGCCATGGTGCATTGCGCACATGCTGGCGCCGCTGCCGAGGTGGGCCACGATCACGCGCTGGGCGTCGGGGGCGAACGCAGGCAGCCTGCCTGCGATGTATTCGAAGGACAGGCCGTGGAATCCGTAGCGACGCAGCGGTCGTTCCGTCAGGGAATCGGGCAGGGCGAGTCGCCGGGCGACCGCCGGCAGGGTGCGGTGGAACGAAGTGTCGAAACAGGCGACCTGCATGCTCTGCGGGAGTTTTTCCCGCAGGGCACGGATCGCGTGGAGCCCGTGAGGCTGGTGCAGGGGTGCGAACGGCTTCAGCTCTTCGAGTTCGGTGAGCAGGGCCTCGTCGATCACGGCCGGACCGCTGCGCTCGCCACCATGGACGACCCGGTGGGCAATGGCCCTGATCCTATGCTGCAGGCCGTTCTTCGTGAGCCAGTCACACAGTGCGCTTATGGCGCCCGCATGGTCGCGCACCCCTTCCAGAGAGGGAGCGTCGAAGTCGCGCTCGGGCGTGAGATGCGCGCGTGGAACGCTGCCGCCTAGGCCTTCGATTCTGCCCTGGAGCACTGGGGCCGGCCGGGTGGCTCCTTCATAAAGGGCGAAGCGCAAACTCGAAGATCCCGCGTTGACGGTGAGTATGGATGCCACTGCCGTTGTTGATTCAGGGGTCATCACGCAGCCTGTTCCAGCAGTCATGCCAGCGACTCTGTACGCCGGGGGGGCGCAACGCCTTGATGGGCGTCAATGCGGGTGCGTTTCCTGGCGGATGTCCTGAGTGGGGACAGATGACGCGCAGATGCCTTGGGCGCCGCCTGGGGATCCGTCGTTTCATCGGCGCGCTGCCGATCGTGGGCTTGTCCTGGCAGCCTGGGAATGATGTTGCGCCATGCAGTCTCGTTGACGGCCATCAATGCCGTCTACCGTCAGGCTTCGTAGGCTCTGCGAATCCCGGTTAATGGGCTGCATGCTGAATATGATGAGCGACTCCTCCACACCCACGCAGCTTCTCGCAGCAGATCGGCGCGGGTCACCGCCGCCTCCGTTCGCGTTGAAGGATTGCGCGGTGATTGCTATTGCGAGTGCGAGGCGTGCGACCACCCTGCAAGAGCTGCTCGACGGCATCAGGGTCTCGCCGGCCGAAAGCCTCTACTACCACTTCTGGGCGGATCTCCTGCAGGCACGCTTCGAGGAACGGGAATACAACAATGATTTCGCAAGCTGGGTGGCGCATCAGCTGCACGAGCACCGGCTGGCTGAACAGCTTGCCGTGATCGACCCGACGGCCTTCCCCGGGCTCGAAGGGTTGAGGGTGGTGCTGGTGGAGACGATCGAAGCTGCCCTGGAAGAGTCGGAAAGGCTGGCATGGCTGCGCTCCGAACGTCCCTTCGATTTCGTGCGCTCTCAGATCGTCATCTTCGACACGGGTTGGCGGGCGGGCGATCCCGCCGAACTGGCCGAGCTTCTGCCGTTTCTGCCGGTGGAATCGATTTTCTATCATTTCATTGACGCGCGGCGGCGCGAACCGCCGGGTGTCGACGACTTCAGCCACTGGTTGTCGGACTTCGGCCCTGCCTTGACACCCCTGGTGGAGGAGCTCGTGGGGGTCGACTACTACTTCGGCAGCCTGGTCGAGCTACGCCGCAGGCTGATCGAGGCCTTCGCCCACCGCTTGGCGGCGGTTTCCGGACCATGACCCTGCTGCAGCAATACGCAGAGGTTGCCGGCAGTGACGCGGTCGAGCACCTGCGGCAACTGGCTGGGTTGCTGCAGGGTGCCAGGGTGGTGCACGTCAACACCACAGCCTGGGGTGGGGGGGTCGCCGAGATCCTGACGCCGTTGATTCCGCTGAGCCGGGAGTTGGGACTCGATGCCTCATGGGAGGTCTTCGAAGGCGCAGCCGATTTCTTCGCCTGTACCAAGCTCATGCACAACGCCGTTCAGGGCATGCGGGTGGCGCCGGACGAGCGGGGACTGCACGTCTATGAGGATTACAACGCCCGCAATGCGGAGCGCCTGCGGTCGGTACTCGAGGATGCGGACTTCGTGTTCATCCACGACCCGCAGCCGGCAGCCCTGATCAGCCATCTGCCGCGTCGGCGCGGCAGTTGGATCTGGCGCTGCCATATCGACGCCAGTCATCCGGATCCGCGGGTCTGGCGTTATCTGCACGAACACGTGGCGACCTACGACGCCAGCGTGTTCTCCTTGCCGACCTTTGTCCGGCCGCTGCCGCATCCGAGTTACGTGATTCCGCCGGCCATCGATCCCTTGAGCGACAAGAACCGGGCATTGGCCGATGAGGAGATCCGGGGCGTCTGCTCGGGGATGGGTCTCGATCCAAATCGGCCCCTGGTCGTGCAGATTTCCCGCTTTGATCGTTTCAAGGACCCTGTCGGCGTGATCAAAGCGTATCGGCTCGCCAAGGGTTTCGTGCCTGGTCTGCAGCTTGTTCTGGCCGGTGGCGGAGCCGCAGACGACCCGGAGGGTGCGGAGGTCCTCCATGAGGTGCGGGGGGCTGCGGGAGACGACCCGGACATCCATGTGGCGGAGTTGCCACCACGGGACGATGTCACGGTGAATGCATTACAGCGGAGCGCGGACATCGTTGTGCAGAAGTCCGTCCGCGAAGGGTTCGGCCTGACCGTGGCCGAGGGCCTGTGGAAAGGCCGTCCCGTCATCGGTGGGGACACTGGCGGGATTCGCTTGCAGTTAACGAACTACCACACTGGTTTCCTGGTGAACTCGCCGGAAGGTGCGGCGCTGCGGATTCGCTATTTGATGCACAACCGCGATCAGCGCCTGGAGATGGGTGCCAAGGCGCGCGAATTCACCCGTAGAAGCTTCCTTCTCACCCGCCAGTTGCGAGAGTACCTGACCCTGATGGTGGCCCTGCGCAGTGGTGCGGGAGAACGGATCAGTCTGGGTTGAGAGGCCTTGGCATGGAACGCTGCCACGACATGCCCTTCGGTACCCGAATCCTTGGCGAAGGCGGCGTTCGTTTCCAGCTCTTCGCCCCGGCGGCGCAAGCCGTCAAGCTGGCGCTGGATGGGGTTGGAGAGTTTCATATGGACGATACGGGGGAGGGCTGGTACGCCTGCGATGCGCTGGCTGCCGGTCCCGGTTCCCGTTACCACTTCCTGATCGAAGGTTCTCTGGCGGTGCCGGACCCGGCCTCGCGCCATCAGCCCTCGGGTCATGCGGGCGCGAGTGAAGTGATCGATGCCAGTGCTTTCGCCTGGACGGACCAGGAATGGCGCGGCCGGCCCTGGGAAGACGCGGTGATCCATGAAGTCCATGTCGGCAGCTTCACGCGCGAGGGTGACTTCGATGGCATCCGGCGGCGGCTCGATCACCTGGTGGATCTTGGCGTCACTGCAGTGGAGCTGATGCCGGTGGCTGAAGGCCCGGGTCGCTGGAGCTGGGGCTATGATGGCGTGCTGCCGTTCGCACCCCGTCGCGACTACGGTGGCCCGCAGGCACTCAGGCAGCTCGTTGATGCCGCACATGGGCGCGGCATCATGGTGCTGTTGGACGTTGTCTACAACCACTTCGGCCCCGAAGGCAACTTCCTGCCGCGCTACGCGCCGGCCTTTCTCTCTCGCCGTCATCGGACGCCATGGGGCGCGGCCATCAACTTTGATGACGCCGACAGTGCACCGGTCCGGCAATTCTTCGTGCACAACGCGCTCTATTGGCTGGAGGAGTACCACCTCGACGGCCTGCGGCTCGATGCGGTTCACGCAGTCTTCGATGATTCCGAGCGGCACATCCTGCTGGAGATTGCCGAGGCCGTGCACCAGGGACCGGGCCGCGATCGCGCGGTGCACCTTATCCTGGAGAACGACGCCAATGAGGCCCGCTTCCTGCGACGCGAACCGGGCGGCTGCGTGCGTCGCTACAGTGCCCAGTGGAATGACGACCTGCACCATGCGCTGCACGTCTTGCTCGCGGAAGAAGCCACGGGTTACTACGAAGATTACGCGAGTGATCCGCTGTGCTGCCTGCTCCGTTGCCTGGAGCAGGGCTTTGCCTGGCAGGGGGAGCCCTCGCCGTTCCGCGGTGGGCAACTCCGGGGCGAGCCGAGCGCGGATCTGCCTCCTGCTGCATTCGTCGGTTTTCTCCAGAACCACGATCAGATCGGCAACCGTGCCGCGGGCGAGCGGATCAGCGTACTGGCGCCGGACCCGGCGCTGCGGGCCGCTACGGCTCTGCTGCTGCTTGCACCCTTCCCGCCGCTGCTGTTCATGGGCCAGGAGTGGGGCGCGCGACAACCCTTTCCGTTCTTCTGTGATTGCGAGGAACCGCTGGCTACCGCCGTCCGTGAGGGGCGCCGGCGCGAGTTTCCCGATCAACGCTCCGAGCAGGTAGCGGATCCCTGTGCTGGGGAGACCTTTCGCGCGGCCGTACTGGACTGGTCATGGCCAGCGTCCGCCGCCGCGCGTGAGTGGTTCGCCCTGCATCGGGAACTGCTGCGCCTGCGGCGTGAGCATGTGTCGCCCATGCTCGGGTGTCTGCGGCCGGCGCCGGGCGGTTTCTGGCGACTCGGGAATCGGGGACTGGTCGCCACCTGGTGTCATGGCGCAGCCCGGCTGACGCTGCTTGCGAACCTCGGTCCGCAGCCGCTTTGCGACGTCGTCCGGCCGTCGGGCACCTGCTTTTTCGCTGCGCCTGGGCCCATTGCCGAGGCCGGGGAGCTGACGCTCGCACCCTGGAGCGTCGCCTGGTTCGCTTCCCCATGAGCGGCCTGCATCGGATCCCGGTGGCGACCTATCGGTTGCAGCTTGGCCAGCGCTTCACCTTTGCAGACGCCGCTGCCCTCATACCCTGGCTCAATGAACTGGGGATCAGCCACCTCTACTGCTCGCCCTATCTCAGGGCCCGCCAGGGCAGTCCTCACGGCTATGATGTCACCGATCACAATGCATTCCAGCCGGAAATCGGCGACGCCGCGGGTTTCGAGCGCCTTGTCGCGGCGCTGCAGAACCGCGGCATGGGCCACATCATGGATCTGGTCAGCAATCACATGGGAGTGGGGGCCGACGACAATGCCTGGTGGCTGGACATCCTCGAGCATGGACCGGCGTCACCCCGCGCGCGCTATTTCGACATCGACTGGCAGCCGGTCCTGCGCCGGCTGCGGGGCAAGGTGCTGCTCCCCATACTCGATGATCACTATGGTTCGGTCCTCGAGCGTGGTGACCTGCGCCTCGTTTTCGATGCCGTCCGCGGCAGACTCCATCTCGGTTTTCACCACCATCATCTGCCACTGGATCCTGCGACGTATCCGCTGGTGCTGAACGAGGCTGCTGAGCTCGTTGACAGCGCCGCGAACCGGGCGGTTCTGGAGCGGATCAGCCTGACGCTTGCCGCATTGCCTGCACGAGAAACCAACGATGCGACGGCGCGGGAGAGGCGTGTTCACCAAGCGGGGGCGTCGCAGCAGGAACTTGTCGCGCTCTGTGCGGCGGCGCCGGCCGTGGCGGTGGCCATCCGCAGTGTCGCGGAGGCCTGCAATGGTGAGGCGTTCGTGGCGCGAAGCTTCGACCGCCTTCACGAGCTGGTCGAAGCCCAGGCCTATCGCCTTGCCCACTGGCGGGTGGCGGCTGACGAGATCAACTATCGGCGCTTCTTCGACATCAACGACCTCGCCTGCCTGCGCCTGGAGGAACCGCAGGTGTTCGACGCTGTCCACGGCCTCGTCCGCAGGCTGGCGGCTTCCGGCGAAGTGCAGGGACTGCGCATCGACCACGTGGACGGTGTCTTTGATCCCGCCGAGTACGTCCGGCGGCTGCGGGCCTTCTTTCCCGGCTACCTGGTGGTCGAGAAGATTCTCGCCAGCCACGAAAACCTGCGGGCGGACTGGCCCGTTGAGGGCACCACCGGATACGAGTTCGCCGAGCAGCTCGACGCCCTGCTGCTTGATCCGGCAGGGGAGCAGGGTCTGACCCGCCTCTATCGTCGCTTCGTCGGCACCGAGGAGGCATTCGGGGAAGTGCTGCTGCGGAGCAAGCGGCTCGTAATCCGCAGCCATCTGTCCAGCGATTTGACCACGCTGGCCAATCTGGCGGATGCCATCGCCCAGAGTGACCGTCACACGCGGGACTTCACGCTCAACGGCCTGCGTGACGCACTGGCGGAGATCGCCGCGAGTTTCCCGGTCTATCGCACCTACGTCGCTTCCCATGGTGCTTCAGCGGAGGATCGCCAGAGCATCGACATGGCGGTGACGCAGGCGCGTTCCCGGGCGCCCGGCGAGGATGCCCCGGTCTACGGATTCCTGCGAGGGCTGCTGCTGAACGAAGGTCCGGGCCGCCGCCGTGACCCGACCCTTCAGAGACGAGTCGGAGACTTCGTACAGCGATTTCAGCAGTACACGGTGCCGGTCATGGCGAAGGGCCTCGAGGACACTGCCGGCTACCGCTACAACCGTCTGGTCTGCCGTAATGAAGTGGGTGGTGATCCGGCGCGTTCCGGCCTGTCCCTGTCCGGCTTCCACAAGCTGAACGGGGACCGGGCACGATTCCGGCCCCATGGTCTGCTGGCGGCGTCGACGCATGACAGCAAGCGCAGCGAGGACGTCCGGGCCCGGCTGGCAGTGCTGACCGAATGGCCCGCTACCTGGCAGCGGCGGGTGTTTCGCTGGAGCCGGCTGACCCGGCGCTTTCGACGCGAGGTGGATGGGCAGCGTGTTCCTTCGCGCAACGACGAGTATCTGTTCTATCAGAACCTGCTGGGCACCTGGGTGACGGAAGCCGAAGAGCCCCCGGGCCGGGAGGCCTTCATCGAACGCATGGTGACGTGCATGCGCAAGGCGGTACGCGAAGCGAAGGTTCACACGTCCTGGAGTCACCCCGATCCGGACTATGAAGCGGGTCTCGAACACTTCGTCCGCCGCACTCTGGGCCTGCGGCGGCACAATGCCTTTCTGTCTGATTTCCGGACCTTCCAGCGACAGGTCGCCAGGCTTGGCGCCTGCAACAGTCTGGCCCAGACCGTGGTCCGTCTGACGGCGCCGGGCGTGCCCGACCTCTATCAGGGCAACGAACTCTGGCGCTTCGACCTGATGGATCCGGACAATCGGCGCGCGGTGGATTTCGACCGCCGTCGGGAACTCCTGCGGGAACTCCAGGAGCTGGTCTCGGCTCCCGATGCCGCGGCAGGGATCGAAAGTCTGGCGCGGGACCTCACCGATGATCGGGTCAAACTGCTGGTGATCTGGCGCGCCCTCGGGCTGCGTCGTCTCCGCCAGGCGCTGTATCGGGACGGTGCCTATCGTCCATTGACTGTCACTGGCCCGGCACGGGAACACGTCTGTGCCTTCGCCCGAACGCTGGGTGAGTCCTGGACGGTGACCGCCATGATGCGCTGGCCGGCAAGGCTGCTCGGTGCCGCCGGCACGCTGTCAGGCGCCGGGCCGTCCTGGGCCGATACCCGTGTGGAGTTGCCTGAGGCGGTGCAGGGCGACGGCGGCTTCGACGTCATGAGCGCGGCGACCGTGGCCTGGGATCGGAAGGGTCACGCCCTTGGCGTTCTCGCGGCGGACCTGTTCCGGACGCTGCCGGTAGCGCTGCTCTGCGAAGACGACCCTTTCCGGTGACCGATCCAGGCCAGACGTCTGCGCTGCGGTGATCGCTCAGTCTTCTCCGGCGACGTTGATGCGGCCGGCATCCTCGATCATGGGCCGGATCCAGGCGTCGGGCGCTGCATCCAGCGCGGTCTCGGGAAGCTGCCAGCGCCAGTTGCCTTCGGCCTTTCCGGGAGTATTCATGCGAGCTTCTCTGCCGAGTCCAAGCAGATCCTGCATGGGAATCACCGCAAGCCGGCCCACCGAGGCCATGGCTTCCAGGACGAGCGCACGGGGCATGGGCTCTGCCGGCTGCCCGACCGTAGCCAGGATGCGATCGCGCTGGCCCTGCGTAAGTGCTTGCCACCAGCCGAGCGTGGTGTCGTTGTCGTGGGTGCCGGTGTAGACGACCGTGTCGGGCGTGTGGTTCCTGGAACGGTGGGGGTTGTCCTCATCGCCCTCGAAGGCGAACTGCAGGACCCGCATCCCCGGGAAACCATGGCGGCGGCGCAGGGCGTCCACTTGCGGGGTAATGTCGCCGAGGTCCTCTGCGACGAGGGGCAGCGGGCCGAGTGCGTCGGCAACTCGCTCGAACAAGTCACTGCCTGGGCCGGGGCGCCAGCAGCCCTGTTCCGCCGTGGGTGAGTCTCCCGGGATGGCCCAGTAGGACTCGAAACCGCGAAAGTGATCGACACGCAACATGTCGAACAGGGCGCACTGCTGAGCGATCCGGTCAATCCACCAGCCATACCCGCTCGCTGCAAGGCGGTCCCAGTCATACAGTGGATTGCCCCAGCGCTGGCCGCTGGCCGAGAAGGCATCCGGAGGTACGCCTGCAACCTCCAGGGGCTGTCCGGAGGCGTCGAGGCGGAAGTGTTTCCGCTGGCGCCAGACGTCGGCACTGTCGTGGGCGACGTAGATCGGCAGGTCACCAAACAGGGCGATGCCGCGGTTCCGGGCGTGGGTGTGCAGTCCGGCCCATTGGCGGTAGAACAGATACTGACCGAAGCATTCCTGCTCAATCTCTGCCACATGCTCTGCCCGCAGCTCTGACAGGGTGGCCGGGTCGGCCGCGCGCGCTGAGGGCGGCCAGTGGAACCAGGCTCGGTCACCGTGGTGCCGACCCAGGGTGCGAAACAGGGCGTAATCCGGCAGCCAGACATTATTGGCCTCGCGAAAGCGATGGAAGTCCGCGTGAGCCTGGCCGTCGGCATCGCGCTGGAACGCCGTCCAGGCTCGCTGCAGCAGACGGCGCCTATCCGGGAGGTCGTCGTTGGGCACCTGGGCCTCGATGGCGTCGAGCAACCCTTCCTCGCGCAGTATGTCCGCGCTGATCAGGCCGGTATGGCCGGCGAAGCAGGAGCGTGGCAGGTAGGGGGAGCGGTCGTGATGCACCGGTCCTACCGGCAGCATCTGCCAGACGCTGAAGCCCGCAGCGGCGAGCCAGTCGACGAAGCGAAAGGCTTCAGGCCCGAGGTCGCCCTGCCCCGCGGGATGGGGCAGGGAGGTGGGATGCAGCAGTACGCCTGCGCGACGGCCTTGCATCCAGCATTTTTCGTCCGCGTTCATTCGCGGCCGCGGCGCATGGCGCCGCCGAGTTCCGGCCGGCCGTGGCCATGGCTCACGGCCTCGGCGAGGGACTTAGGTTCCGGCTCGTCGAGCAGGCGATAGAGTGCAGCGAGCTGGCGGCGATAGAGCGCATCGAACTCGGCGACGGTGCCCTCCGGATTGTAGTCGCCGAACCACCAGAACCAGTCCGAGCCCTCGCAGATCCCGAGCTGGCGTTCGATGGCACTGCGCTGCGTGGCATCGTCGATCTGCGCCATCTTGCGATCGCAGACGCGCTTTGCTTCGCACAAGAGATCCCAGGCGCGGTTCTTGTCCGGATCTCCGATCCAGGTGCCGAAGTCGCCATAGACCCAGCTTCCCGCAACCAGCTTCGGCAGGGTCCTGACGGGTATGGAGGCGTCGTTCACACAATCCGAGAAGGTCGTCAGCTTCAGTGCTTCGTTGGTGAGTAGCGCCCGGTAGAGCGCGGGGATGAAATGGATGCCGTTATGGGGATAGTGTTCCCAGGGATTTTCACCGTCGAGAATGATCGCCACGACCCGTCCGGGCTCGCCTTCGCTGGCAATCCGCTCCAGACGTTGAACGAGATCGGCGACGGCATCGTCACCGTGCCAGTCCTTGTATTCGAATCCGATGAGGTCCGACAGCTCGTCGTCACGGAAGAAGCACACGGTGTCCGATTGATCGAGGCGATACGGGCGATGCACTTCCTCACTGCCGGGATCATCCGAACCGAGGCTGTGGCGGAGGACCGCCTCGCCGCTGGCGGTCCAGATAAAGCCGTGCTGTTCGATGAGTTCAATGCTCTGTGCCGACAGGCCGCCTTCGGAGGGCCAGCAGCCGACAGGCCGTGTGGCGAAGTGCTCAACGCCGTAAGCTGCGGCTCGCTCCAACTGCCAGGCTGCACGCTCTGAACCTCCGGGATAGTTCTCGGCGTCGGGCAGCGTGGTGTCCGGGCGCGCCTCGCGTGCTGCGGCGAAGTCGATCAGCAGGGGCAGCATGCCATGTGCATAGGGACTGGTGGACAGCTCCACGCGCCCGCGGGCAGCCAAGTCGTCGTAGCGCGGCATCACGCTCGCGAGCAGTTCGGCGATCACCTCGACGAGCTCACGGCGGTCCTCCGGCGTAAAGCCGTGCTCCTTGTTCAGGAGTGTTTGCACCCGCTGATCGCTGCGTCGGACGGTCTCTCCAAGCCATGCGAGGTGATACCAGGTCAGAAGATCTGCCAAGTGGGGGTCGCCAAGGTAGTCGGGACCGGATTCGATCTCGAGCGCCGCGCGGGTCATCGCCGCAAGCCGGGCATAGGCCGGAAAGCGGTCGATCATCTGATGTTGCTGGGCTTGCAGGCTACGTTCGAGCAGCGCTCGACGCCGCTCACGCTCCGTGGGCAGGTCAGGTGTCAACAGCGATGACAGCAAACGATCGCCAACGTCGGCGCCGGTATCGAGCGCCGCGCGGACGCGTTCGGCGTAGTCGACGATCTGTTCGATAAGGATGGGTGGAAAATTGACCACGGCGCGGACGCCTTCGGGAGCGGACTCCAGGTGGGCGGCCATGTCGACGTAATCCTTCAATACATGCAGGTAGGTCCATGGCGCGAGGAACTCGCCGTCCTTCGGGTCGCGATACTCGGGCTGATGCATGTGCCAGCACAGCACCACTCGCAGGGGGTCAGCGGACATGATGGATCCTCTGGCCGAGCATCTCCGGGGTGACCAACACGATGCCGCCGGCGCTGACCTCGAAGCGTGCTCGGTCGGCTTCAGCGTCGTAGCCGATCCTCATGCCATCGGGTAGGGTGCAGCCAGTTTCGATGACGGCGCGACGGATGTGAACGTCACGGCCGATCCGGACATGGGTGAGAATGACAGCGTCCTCGATGCTGGAGCCTTCGGCGACCATGACATACGAGGACAGCAGGGAGCGCAGGATCCGGGCGCCGGAGACGATACATCCCCCCGCGACCATGGAGTTGATCGCATGGCCGGAGCGGGACGGCTCGTCGAGAACGAATTTCGCGGGTGGTGCCTGGGGCTGCCAAGTGAGGATCGGCCAGCGTTGATCGTAGACGTTGAGTTCTGGGTCGAGCCCGATGAGCTCCATGTTTGCCTGCCAATAGGAGTCGATGTCGCCCACGTCACGCCAGTAGGCATCGCCGCCCGTCTCCATGTCGCGGAAGGGGAACGCGAACACCGAGCTGTCCGTGACGGCCTGCGGCAGGATGTCGCGGCCGAAATCATGGTCGGATTCGGGTCTGACCCCGTCCACCAGCAGGCGCGAGAGCAGGAATTCTGTCCGGAACACGTAGATGCCCATGGATGCCAGTGCGTGTCCGGGGTCGCCGGGAATGGATTCGCAGATCTCCGGCTTTTCCTCAAAACGTTGGATCCGGAGACTGTCGTCCACCTCCATGATGCCGAAGGCGGAAGCCTGCTCGATCGGGACGCGCATGCAGCCCACGGTGACGTCCGCATGGCTGCTGGCATGGGCGGCGAGCATCGGGCCGTAATCCATCTTGTAAACGTGGTCGCCACCGAGAATGAGGAGGTAGGCCGGGTCGTGCAGGCGGATGATGTCCGTGTTCTGGTAGACGGCATCAGCTGTCCCCTGATACCAGCCGCCGCCGGTACGCTGTTGCGCGGGCAGGAGTTCAATGAACTCGCCGAGTTCGGCGCGCAGGAAGCCCCAGCCTTGCTGGATGTGCTGAATCAGCGAGTGGGCCTTGTACTGGGTGAGGACGCCGATACGGCGTATGCCGGAGTTGACGCAGTTGGACAGGGCGAAGTCGATGATTCGAAAGTGACCGCCAAACGGTACAGCGGGCTTGACTCTATCGGAAGTGAGGGATCCCAGGCGCGTGCCTTTGCCGCCTGCCAGGATGAGCGCAAGCGTATCCCGGGTCAGAAGGCTGACGAAGCGTTCGCTGACGATGGGCTCTGCTTGCATTCTGAT
>SLTB01000308.1 GCA_007130155.1 Pseudomonadales bacterium | reverse complement strand
TGAGACACAAAATGTACCTCCGGCCGCCGATGAGGAGGGCGGTGGCGATGGCCAATGAGCGCGCTCTGACAGGGCAGCGATCCGATCGGCGATGGCAGCGCGGATACGTCTGCGGCAAACCGGTCCGCCTGTCAGGCACTGCAACGTCTTCCAGATCACCGCAGCGCGGAGTTGCGCTGCTCACCGTACTTCTGGTGGCTGCCTTGGCCAGTGTCATTCTGGTTCAGCTTCTCAGTCGCCATCACCTGTCGGTGGCCTATACCCGTCAAGCGCTGCACAGCCAGCAGGCCCTAGGTTATGCCCTGGGAGCGGAGTCCTGGGTCAGGCATCTGCTGTACCGGGATCGGATGCAGGATGACCGCAACCCGCCGGTGGACAGTCTGGAGGACGAATGGGCAGAGCCCCAGGCGCCGTTCGAGCTCAGCGATGGCAGCGTCGAAATCCGCGTCCGCGATCTGGAAGGGCTGTTCAATCTCAACAGCATCGATGGCGATCCCGCCGCCCAGGAACGCTTCAGACGCCTGCTGAGCGCACTGGAACTGGAGCCCGCGCTGGCTGACGTGCTCCTGGACTGGATCGACGCTGACGGAGAAACCCAGGGCCAGAGGGCCGGGGATGGTGTCTATCTGCTCGAGGATCCACCGTACCGGACGGCAAACGGCCCCATGGCGAGCGTCACTGAGCTGCGCCTTCTCGCCAACATGGACGCCGAGCAGTACGATCGGCTGGCACCTTTCGTCACAGCGCTGCCTGCGGCAGCAGGATTGATCAATATCAACACTGCACCGGGTCCGGTTCTGGCTGCCCTTGCTCCCGGCATGGATCCTGTTCAGGCCGGCGGCTATGCTCGCCCGCAGACGCCGTGGTTGTTGCCGGGTGATCTCACCGGTCAGGAGGCGGGTTTCGCACCCGAGGTGGGGGTCATGACCACCCAGAGTCGCCTGTTCGAGGCCAGCATCCTGGTTCGCCACGGAACCCAGCGCCTGCTGCTGCGCTCGCTGATCCATCGGGACCCGGAAACCGGATTCACGCAGGTAGTGCGGCGCTCCTTCGGCGGTCGCTTCGGATCTGACCCGCTTGAAGACCTGGACGCCAGCTGGCCACGAGAGGAACGACGATGACTGATCGGCTCTATCTGTTCGCCCCGCCCAGCGACGACGCCACGTGGAGTTTTTGCCTGATCACCGCTGGCGGAGAACTGCAGGAAGACAGCGGCCTCGACGCCGCTGTTGCCGCCATGGCGTCGCGGGGAGAGCAGAGCGAATCTGGCCTGCGATCGATTCTCGTGGCTCCGGCGGAATGCCTGCTGCGTACGTCCGTGGCGGTGCCCGCCCGTGGTCGTCGCCAAATTGGCATGGCTGTCCCCTACCTGGTGGAGGAGCATTTAGCCGAGGACGTGGAAGGACTGCACCTGGCCTTGGGCGCCCGGCAAGACGATGGCCGAATTCCGGTGGCGGTCATGGATCCGGAGCGTCTCCAGATCTGGCTCGATGAACTGACAGCTGCCGGCATCGAGGTGTCCAAAGCTCACTCGTCCATCGAGGGGCTGTTCGGTGGCCGCTGCGACATGCGGGTCCTCATTGATACCGATCGCGCCTGGATGAGTCACTGCAACGGCGAAGGTGTAGCCATCGATCGCAGCCTGCTGCTGCATGTCCTGAGTCAATGGGTAGGCCGTAACGCGGATGAGGGGAACACGGATGCGGTAACCATCGATCTGAGTATTCCTGAGGGTGACAGCGCCCTGGACGTGGCACAGCTCGACAGTGTGCTGGGGCAACTCAAGCCGGTGACCATCGAACGGAGCCCCTATCAGGGATCGAGCACGCGACAGCTGGCCCTGGCTCTGGAAGAACTTCCCGGTGTCGACCTGCTACAGGGCTCCTTCGCCATAGCCCAAGATACCGCCCAGCCCTGGTACCGCTGGCGCTTGGTTGCCGGATTGGCCGCTGGCCTGCTGCTGCTGCAGATGGGGCTCGATCTCGCCCGGGTGTCATGGCTGGAGCAGCGGGCCGTGGCCTTGCGGCAGGACTCGGTAGCGATGTTTCAGGAGATCTACCCCGATCGTACCCGGGTTCCCGACCCGCGGCGGGAGCTCGAAGCACTGTTCGATGGCGGCGGGGCACCCGGCGCCGCCTTCCTGGATCTGTTAGGGGCCGCTGCCACGCGGATGTCCACCCTGGACGATGGTCCGCTGCAGTTGCGCAGCCTCACCTTCAACGCTCAGCGGGGCGACTTGGCACTCGACCTCAACGCCTCCGGCATCAACAGCGTTGATCGATTCAAGGATGGGATGGAAGAACAGGGCTACCCGGTGGTCATTGACTCTGCGGTCCAGGAAGCGCAGACCGTACGCGCGCGGCTACGCATCCGTTCAGGAGGCGTCTGATGCAGGCCTTGCTCACACGCATTCGAGACAGTGCCGCAGCACGCTGGTACCTCGATCAGAGCCAGCGGGATCAGCACCTGCTGGTACTTCTCGCTGTCTTTCTGACCGCCGTGCTTTTCTGGGTACTGATCTGGCTGCCCATCCAGGATCGCTTGACCATCGCCGAGGTCCGCCATTCAAGGGCCCTCACCGATCAGCGCTGGATTCTCGAGCAGCGGGAAACGCTGCAGCAACTTGCCTCCCGGCAACCCGGTGGCGGCGCCCGCAGCGGTCAAGCCCTGCTGAGCACCGTGGCAACATCGGCGCGCAGCGCTGGTGTCACCTTGAATCGCTTCCAGCCGGAAGGGAGTGATGCATTGGCAGTATCGCTTGAGGATATCGCCTTCGGTGAACTCGTGGTGTGGCTCGAGCAACTGCAGCGCCAGGAAGGCATCAGCGTCCGCAGCGCCACGATCGATGCCCAGAACGCGCCTGGGCGGGTGCGCGCACGCATTCTGCTGCATTGAGTCCTATTGGCCCGGAACGGGCTTTTCGCGCTGGAGCAGCCCACCCGGAGCAGACACTGCCGAGTGCTCATGCCTGGTCGGGGGCCATCATGGCAGCGGGGCGCAGCGCGTTGATCTCAAGCCGGGTGCGCTCACCGGGTCCGCGCGCCACATCGATCACTAAGCCTTCAAAGGCGCACAACACCTCCGTGCGTCCACCCTTGCCCGCGATCCACCCGCGACTTTCGTCAAGGATCTTCAACACCTGATGATCCGTCCGCTCGGGGTCGTGGTGGTAGAGCGCCAGGCAACCCACGTTGGCTTCATGAGCCAACTCGCGAACCTGGGACACCAGTGAGTGGCCCCAGCCATGCTTCATCGGCATGTCGGATTGAAGATACTGGGCATCGTGAACCAGCACATCCACACCCTGGCAGAAATCCACCCATTCACCGAAGGAAGTGGCCGGTTTCTGTGGCGGGTCCAGCTCGTTGTCTGTCACATAGGCGAAGGAAGCCCCATCGACATCGATGCGGTAGGCATAACCACCGCCAGGATGGTTGAGCTCCTTGCGCCGAAAACCGAAATCGTAAAGACCAAAGAACTGATCGGGATTCTGCATGTAGCGTAGGACTGAGGGCAGGGTATCGTGAGCAAGAGGGTGGTTGTGACCGTTCATCTGCTCAAGAACACCTGCAAAGCGAGCGTCGCCCTCAGGCAGACTGCGGCAGATATGGATCTCCCGATCCGGTTGGTAGATGGGTCCGAAGAAAGGGAAGCCCTGAATGTGGTCCCAGTGACTGTGGGTCAACAGCAGGTGCAGTGGCTTGTCGCTGGCCATGAGACGCCCACCCAGCGGACGCAGGCCGGTGCCGGCATCGAAGATCAACAACGTACCATCCGCCAGCTCTACGAGGACGCAGGAAGTATTGCCACCGAAATGGGCGGTGGCAGGCCCTGGGCTGGGCAGCGAGCCACGTACGCCGTAGAAGCTGATGCGCATGACTTGGTCAGGCTCGGTAATTGGCTGGACGGGCAGGGTGACACTCGGCAAGCTCAGACCACCGACAACAGGGTGCATCTGCAGACTGTCCGAGCAGATCGTTCTTGCGAACGACACCCATGCGCAGAGCAGCGGAACCGGCTTGGAATCTCCCTTCGCCATGGCGCCAGAGTTGCAGCGGGCCGCTTCCACGCTGCGTGAACCTTTCCCCTCGGGCTTCCGGCCCGCGCCTGAACGTCGAGTTTGCCGGAGCCACGACTGACCATGCAATACATCGTGTCACTGAAGTGACAAGTCCGTTCTTCCAAGAACCCAGAACTGCCTGCACCATGCTGGTCTGGATCGAACTCAATGGAGGCCGCCAAGGGCATGAACTTCCAACTCGATGAGGGCCAAGAGGAGATCGTGCGCAGCGTGGCCCGCCTGTGCTCGGACTTCGGTGCCGACTACTGGCGCCGCTGTGATGCCGACGGCAGCTTCCCGGAAGCCTTTGTCAAAGCCATCACTGCCGATGGCTGGCTGGGGATCGCCATGCCCATCGAGCATGGCGGCGCGGGGCTCGGCATCACCGAAGCGGCATTGCTCGCGCATCAAGTGGCTCGCTCAGGAGCCGGCATGAGCGGCGCCTCCGCCATCCACATCAATCTCTTCGGCCCCCATCCCATTGTCGTGTTCGGCACTGAAGCGCAGAAGGCGCGCTTCCTGCCCGCCCTGATCTCGGGTCGCGACCGCACCTGCTTCGGTGTCACTGAAGCGGACTCCGGACTCAACACCACCGCCATTGAAACCCGGGCGCGTCATAGGGGGCACGGCAGCGCCGATGGCTACCGCATCGACGGCCGCAAGCTCTGGACTTCCACGGCCCAGAGCGCGAACAAAATCATGCTGCTGACCAGGACGACTCCGCTGGCGGATTGCGCCAAGCCGACGGATGGCCTGACGCTGTTCTACACCGACCTCGATCGCAGTCGCATCGAGATTCGCGCCATCGCCAAGATGGGGCGGGCCGCGGTGGACTCCAATGCACTGTTCATTGACGGCCTCGAGGTGGGCGAGGAGGACCGCATCGGTGCTGAAGGTGAGGGCTGGCGCTGCCTTCTGCACGGATTGAATCCTGAGCGGATTCTCATCGCCGCAGAAGCTGTGGGACTTGGGCAGGCGGCCTTGGAACGGGCAGCGAACTATGCCCGCGAGCGCGTGGTGTTCAATCGGCCCATCGGCCAGAATCAGGCCATCGCCCACCCTCTGGCAGAGTGCTGGATGGAGCTCGAGGCCGCGTGGCTCATGACACTTAAGGCGGCCAGCCTCTACGATTGGTCACAGCCCTGCGGGGCTGAAGCCAATGCGGCGAAGTATCTGGCTGCGGAGGCGGCCTTCAAGGCCTGCGAACGGGCGGTGCTGACTCACGGCGGCATGGGCTATGCCCGGGAATACGATGTGGAGCGACTGTTCCGTGAGGTCATGATCCCACGCATCGCGCCGGTTAGTCAGGAGATGATCAAGAACTTTATCGCCGAGCAGGTGCTGGACCAGCCTCGATCCTACTGAGAGCCTGCTCAATGGCTGCAGGCGTAATGGCGACGGATGCCGCGGATGTTCAGGGCGTGGGCCACGGCCACCAAAATCACGCCGACCAGGGTCAGGCCATGGGCATGCTCATCATGGGCCGGCAGCAGGTCATAGGCCATCAGTCCCAAGCCTAGGGCTCCGATCGACGGGACCAACCAGGAAGCATGACGCTGAAACCCCTGCCACAGGCCGATCATAGACAAAGGCAGTGCAAGCAGCAGAAGCGCCCAGTGGAAGTGCTGCTCCTGCAGCCAGTGCACGCTCAGCAGCGGGGCCACGGTCAAAAGCAGCGGAAGGCCAACGCAGTGCAGCACACAAATCGTGGAAACGACAATGGCGCCGGAATCGATGCGGTTGAAACCTTGCACGTGGGGCGACTCGCTTGTTGGCAACAGGATGGTCGGCGTTTTCCGCTCGCTGCAAGTTATAACATAACGAGGAGGTGGGCGACCACAGTCCTGTCACTGGCACTCATCATCAGCACCGCCTTGACGACGGCCGGCGCGGCCGCCAGCTCCAGCTTGCCGCGCGCTGCCGATGCCGGCATCACATCCCGCATCAGTTCTGATCCAGGCTGCTCGGCACTTCGCTCTGAAATCGATACCCGCATCGAGCGCGAACAGGTCGCTGATCCTCGCCATGCGCGGATCCAGCTTTCGCCCTGGCTGCGTAGCGATCGCTTCCTGGCCGATGCCCTGGCGCGGCAGGTCAGCAGCGGGGGACCAACCCGGCCTATCCTGGAAGCCATGGCCAACCATGACGAAGCAGCGCTTGCGCGGGAAATCGGCCGCCTGGGCATGCCCGCAGTTGATGACGTCACGGAGGCTCTGAACGACTGTCGCCGGCGCGCCATCGAGGAACTGTTATCGGGCCCTGATCCCAGCCAGCGCCTTACAGAAGTGGGGGTCCCGGACGCTTACCGGGACTGGCAACGCAGACTTGGGGCTTACCCACTGGCGCGCCCATGGCTGCGGATGGGCGCACAGCGCTGGCGCCTTGGTGAGCACCGGCTACAGCGAGAGCAGGAACCGCCGAAAGCCGTCATTCGCTGGCGAGGGCCAGCAACGGCGCAGGCCCCGACTCAAGGTGACGTCGCCGCATGGCTGGCGCAGGCAAGAGCCATGCATGCCCTGAACTGGCCACTGCCGCAAGCGCAGCACCTGGAACAAATGGCGATTCTCCACGCACCCATTCTGGAAATATCGTCCACAGCGACTGCTGATCGCATCGGACGACTGCTCGGGCATCGAAACCGGCCTAAAGTGGACACCGATACACCGAGCGCCTATTTCGAAGCCGGCTTCACCCGGTTCGGAGAGCGGGTGCTGCTCCAACTCAGCTATACGTTCTGGTTCCCGGAACGTGTGGCCAGCCACTTCCTCGACCCCTATGCCGGCGCCATCGACGGTCTGGTCTGGAGGGTGACCCTGGATGACGACGGCCAGCCCCTGCTATGGGAGAGCATCCATGCCTGCGGTTGTTACTACACCCTGGTACTGCCAGCGGATGCGAGACTCCGCTTCCACAATCCTGACGCAGCGGCCCGCGAGGACCCGTTGGTTCTCATCGGCCCATCGGCAGACCACCGGATCCGGTTCTCCGTCAGCACGGGGGAGCATTTTCTGCGCTGGCCGCGAAGTGCTGATGAATCCAGGGCGGAGCAGGGTGTCGAGAACCGCTCCTATGTGCTCCGTGCTTATGCTGAACTGCTAGAACCCGGCTCGCAGCGGCCACCCTTTGGTAGCGATGGTCTGCTCGCTGGGACCTCCCGGCTGGAACGCTTCTTCTTGTGGCCAGCAGGGATCCCCGATCCAGGTGCCATGCGCAGCAATGGCCATCACGCCACGGCCTTCCTCGGCCGGCGGCACTTCGACGATGCCCAGCTCGCTTCAGGCATGGTGGAGGCGATTCCGGTAAATCATGGGGATCGTTGAAACGGGATCTGTAATGGGTCCGTATCCTCCATTTAACATAATATAGATTATGCGCTTATCTGGGCTGACCAGATGCTCGGCTCAATCCAGTCTTGCCGCGATATCGCGGAGATCCTGACTCGCTCCGCTGTCCACCTCGATCACGGCCACGCCTTCCTCTGCAGCCGGGATCTCGATGTGCTGCAACTGCTCAGCGAGCACGGTCTCGTCTGCCTCGGAAGCGTCGCGACGTTCCAGCCGACGCTTGCGGACGCGTTCGTGCAGGGTTTCCCGCGCACAGGTGAAATAGAGCACGCTCATCGGCACATTGCGTCGCTGCGCGAGCTCAATGAACGGCTCGCGCTGGGATCGGCGCAGGAACGTGGCATCCACCAGAACACTGTGCCCGGCGGCCAGCACCGTCGCCGTAGTATCGAGCAGATGCCGATAGGTCAGCTCTGAAGTCCCTGGCCCATAGATCCCGGCGTCGTGCTCCGAGCCTGAACGTTCCTCCGGGCGCAGCCCGAACAGCCGCTTGCGCTCCACATCGGAGCGAATGTGAACCCAGCCCTCAGCCGCGGCCAGCCGGGCCCCCAGCCAGCTCTTGCCGCTGCCGGATACGCCGCAGGTCAGGATCAGGCGTGTCCGCATATCCTCAGCGGTTGCCCGGGCCAGATCGAGATAGGCGAACAGCTCCTGCTCGAAATGCTCGCGTTCCTTGCCGGCGAGCTGGCTGCGCCTGAGTGCGGCGACTTTGGCGCGCACCAGTGCCCGATACAGGACATAGAACCGCAGTAGCGCCACGCCACGATAGTCGCCACTGCGAACGAGCCATGCGTTCAGCAGCACCCAGGCCAGATCTGGGCGGCCTTTCATGCTCAGATCCATGAACAGAAAGGCCAGATCACAGACCACATCGATCCATCGCAGCTCAGGCGAGAACTCGATGCAGTCGAAAGCCCGGATCCCTTCAGGCAATCGAGTCAAATTCGCCAGATGCAGATCACCATGCCCCTCACGGATGAATCCGGCAGCCCGACGCTCCACGAGCAGCTCAGCCAGACCATCGGCCCATTGCTCCGAGACGGCCTCTAGAGGCTCGAGCATGGGCTCGAGCGCCTCAAGATCGGCGCCGGCCGACCGCAGCTGGATGAAATTCTCACGCACCGGTGCCAGTACCGCGGCAGGCGTACCGTAATCGTCGGCTGCTTCGCTGCGAGGCGCCTGCAGCTGAAAACGCGCCACTTCGTCGGCTACGGCCACCATGTCCTCGGCAGTCAGACGGCCGGCCAACAGTTCTTCGTCGAGCTGGCGGCTGGGATCGAACTGGCGCATGCGCACCGCCACTTCGATCAAGGTCCCTTGGCCGTTGAATGTCGGCTCCTCCGCCGAGCCCGTAATCCGCACGACATCCTGATAGATCTCCGGTGCAAAGCGACGATTGAGACGTATTTCCTCGTGGGCACAGTGATCACGTCGGGCCAGCGTGCTGAAATCGAGAAAGCCGAGGTCCACCGGCTTGCGGATCTTGAATGCTGACTCGCCGGTCAGCAGCACCCAGGAGATGTGGGTTTCGATGAGGGTCACGGCTGCCACACCCTCCGGCCAGACCTCCGGGCGCTGTAAGCTCTCGATCAACTGCAGGCTGCTCTGCATGGACGACATGGATCTTTCCTGCTGTCTGCGGTCAGGCTTTCGATACTGCCATAATGGCCGCCGGTGCATGATGAAAGGAGGGTCACTGCATGCGCAGCATCTGGCTTCTCACTCTGCTGCTCGGAGTGACCCTGGCGCCCCTGCATGCCCTGGGCGAACCCCGAACCCTGCGTTGGTCGGACCTGATTCCTGGACATCTTGCGAGCAAGCCGATCCGGCCTCCCGCCGTCGACCATGACGGCCCGCCATCTCTCGAGCAGTTCTCCCCCTGGGGAGAACTGCCTCTGGACGACCTTTTGGTGCATGAACTGGACGGCAGCGACGTCCGGCTCGCCGGCTACATCGTTCCATTGAGCATGGACGCGGAGCAGCGTATCGATGAGTTCCTGCTGGTGCCCTACTTCGGCGCCTGCATTCATGTGCCGCCACCGCCACCGAACCAGGTGGTGTACGTCACGACGGCAGATGGTCTCGACGCGGCGCGCGTGCACATGGCCTGGGTGATCCAGGGCCAGATGCGCGTCATGACCCACCGCAGCCCCCTGGCGGACGCCGGGTACACCATTGCGGCCCAGAAGATTAGACTGTTTGGACGTTAACGCCGGGGACGTGCCCGTCTTGGACGTGCCCGATCTGCGGACATGTGCCGCAGATCGGCTTGAAAAAGTCCATGGACGGACTTTTTCCGCAACCTGTTAGGAGACTGTATGCAGCCTGATGTCGCCCCACAACATGATCATGACCACCAGGCCTGCATTGCCGATGCATTGGCGGCGGCCGAGCGCATCTGTGCCGAACGCAAGGCACGTCTGACCCCCAATCGCCGTCGCGTACTGGAACTGATATGGGACAGCCACGGTGTGGTCAGTGCCTACGATATCCTGGCAGAGATGCAGAAGGATGATCCTTCCGCCAAGCCACCGACGGTCTATCGGGCGCTGGACTTCCTCATGGAGCTTGGCCTCGTGCACCGGATCGAGTCCAGCAATGGTTTCACGCGCTGCGAGTCGCCCCTGCGACATCGCGTCTGCCAGTTCCTGATCTGTGACGGCTGCGGCCTGGTTGAGGAACTGCATTCCCGGCCGCTGTTCGAGAACCTCGCTGAACAGGCCGCAGCACTGGGATTCGAGTCCGACTACCAGACCGTGGAGGTGCATGGCCGCTGCGCGAAGTGCGCCGAGGCCTGACCAGCCGCGCCCCCGCAACCCCGGAAGGTGCCAGACATGCGCATTGCCCGTTTCGATCTCGATGTTCCAGGTGATCCAGGACCACGGCTCGCCCTGGTCCGACACGACACGCTGCTGGATCTGAGCGCGCTGGCGCCGGACCTGCCTCGCGATCTGCCCAGCCTGCTGGAAGCCGGCGGTCCTGCCAGGGAGCGCCTGGAAGCTGTGGCCTTGAGCAAGGCATCCGGCCGCTCCACCATAGCCATCGACAAGGCTCGGTTGCTGGCCCCCCTGCTCCCGAGCAAGTGCCTGGCCATCGGTCTCAACTACCGTGACCACGCGGAGGAAATGGGCACGCCACCGCCCCGCCACCCCATCGTCTTCACCAAACAGGTCACGGCGATTCAGGGCCCGTTTGCCCCGGTGCATCTGCCGCGCGTATCCGATCAACTCGACTTCGAAGGCGAACTGGTCTGCGTGATCGGTCGTCGTTGCCGGCACGTGCCGAGGGATCGGGCCAAAGATGTCATCGGCGGTTACTGTGTTGGCAACGATGTCAGCGTGCGCGACTGGCAGATGCGGACTGGGCAATTCACCATGGGCAAATCCTTCGACACCCACGCCCCCTTCGGACCCTGGCTCGTGACTGCAGATGAAGTACCCGATCCCCACGACCTTGCTCTGTCGACCTGGGTCAACGGCGAGCTGCGGCAGTCCTCGAATACCTCCCAGCTGATCTTCGACTGCTTCGATCTGGTTACCCATCTGTCCCAGGCCTTTACGCTGGAACCGGGCGATCTGATCTTTACCGGCACGCCCGCCGGCGTGGGCGCTGCCGACAGCCCGCCACGTCTTCTACGTGCGGGTGATCGGGTGCGCGTGGAAATCAAGGGCATCGGTGCCATCGAAAACCCGGTCATACCCGAGCCCGACAGCACCGCCTTCATCGACTGACGGCACTGCACGAGGGTCGATGGCGGGTGCCGTCAGCACCTCAAAGGCCCAGGACGAGTTTGGCCATGATGTTGCGTTGGACCTCGTTGGAACCGGCGTAGATCGACGACTTGCGCATGTTGAAATAGCGCGGCGGAGCCTTGTGGGACTCCCAGTCGAACACCGGCTCCTCGTTAAACCCCGGTACCGGTGGTGGGTGCATGAAGGCCATGCCCTGCTGCCCCACCGACTCCAGGGCCAGTTCCGTCACCTGCTGCTGCAGTTCAGTTCCGCGGCACTTGAGCATGGACGACTCGGGTCCCACATTCTGGCCGGCAGCCAGGGCGCCCAGAATGCGCAGTTCCGTGAACTCCATGGCCCGGACTGCAATCTCTGTCTCATCCAGACGCCTGCGGAAGGCCGCATCGTCCAGCAGCGGCTTTCCGTCCCAGACATTCTCGCCAGCGTAGGCGCGGATTCTGTTCAGACTCGCCTGCAGGCCCGGCGCATAGGCGTTGCCGCGCTCGAATTCCAGCAGATACTTCGCGCAGGTCCAGCCATTGCCCTCCTCGCCCACCAGATTCTCCACTGGCACCTTTACGTTCTCGAAGAAGACCGTGTTGATTTCCTGATAGCCCTTGGCAGGACGATCGATGGTGACGATCGGATCAACGGTGATGCCTTCGGACTTCATGTCGATGAGCAGGAAGGAAATGCCCTTCTGGGGCTTGTCCTCCTTCGACGTCCGCACGAGGCAGAAGATCCAGTCCGCATGCTGGGCCAGAGTCGTCCAGGTCTTGGTACCGTTGACGATGTAGTGGTCTCCGTCACGCTTGGCCTGGGTGTTCAGAGACGCCAGATCAGAGCCAGAGCCCGGCTCTGAATAGCCCTGGCACCACCAGACCTTGGAATCACGGATGTCCGGCAGAAACTTCTGTTTCTGCTCTTCAGTGCCGAACTTCATGAGCACCGGTGCCACCATGGTGACGCCGAAGGGAAGCATGCGTGGCGCACCGGCCCGGCTCATCTCCAGATCGAAGATGTATTTCTCACTCGGACTCCAGCTCGGGCCGCCGAGATCCTTGGGCCAGTTCGGCACCGACCAGCCTTTCTCGGCCAGGCGCTGCTGCCACTCGATCTGCAGTTCCTTGGACAGATGCCCCGTGGGGCTGCGCTCCTGGACCTCCCGCATTTCGGCGGTGAGATTGGCTTCGATCCAGCTGCGCACTTCCTGCTGAAAAGTCAGGTCCTGCTCTGAAAATGCAAGGTTCATCTGAACTCCTTGTCGATACGCTCTGCTCCTGCCCGCCGGGTCACTATACCCCTTGAGACACTACCGGGCTCGGGCATTCGGGGCGAACCGAGAGGCTATGCTTCCACCGGCGCATCATGCTTTCAGGGAGGCTCTGAGTTGGCTGCGCCCGCAGGGGGCGGACCAGCGCGCCGGCACGCGGGGAGCCGAAAGGCTTGTTTCAAGGGTCAGGAGCGCCGCATTAGCGGCACTGAAGGACTTGGCGCCCGGGGTTTCGTCATAGCTACCCGGAGCACTCATATCAGTGGTGATCGCCGCCTTCGTGGCGTTCGCCCAGGGCGAGTCCGCCCAGCCAACCGAATACCACGCCCACGCCGGCATATGTCAGCGCCGGGCCGAAGTACCAGCCCACTCCGGCACCAATCACCAGTCCGACTCCAGCCCAGATCAGTGCTGCCGCGCCGCCGGTGTAATCCGATCCTGCCATGCTCATGCCCCATCCAAGTCCTGAAAAAACCAGCGCGAGATTATAGGCAGGCCGCTGGGCCTGGTCACGCCAGCAACGCCCGTCCCACCACTTTCAGAGCCAGTGTCTCCTCGGCGCCTTCGAAGATCGACAGCACCCGGGCGTCGGCCCAGTAGCGGGAGACGTCAGTCTCTTCGGCGTAGCCCATGCCGCCGTGAATCTGCAGGGCCTCCCGAGTCACCCACTCTGCTGCGCGACAGCCGAAGAGTTTCACCAGACTGGCTTCCATTTGTCCTTCGCCGGCGTCGAGCATGCGGCCCACGTCATAGCTGAACAGACGTGCAGCCATGAGCTGGGTGGCCATGCGCGCCAGTTTGATCTTCGTCAGCGGATAGTCCGCCACCGCCTGCCCGAAGACCTTGCGATCACCGGCATAGGCCACGGCCTTTTCATAGGCCGCCTGCATCAGGCCCGTGGCCCGCGCCGCGGTCTGGATGCGGCCACCGGAGAAGCCGCGCATCTGATAGTAGAAGCCCTTGCCAAGGCCGGCCTCTCCGCCCACCACATGCGTGGCCGGCACGAAGAAGTCGTCGTAGAACATTTCGAAGGAATGCATGCCCCGATAGCCCAGGGTGGAGATCGCCCGGGCACTGACCCTGCCGCCGCCTTTCGATTCGAACTCGAAGTCGTGGCCATCGAAGACAGGTTTCTCGACCATGAACAGGGACAGACCCTTGTGGCCGGCCTTGGGATCCGGATCGGTGCGGGCCAGCACCAGGATCACGCCAGCTTTGCCGGCGAAAGTACACCAGGTCTTCGCACCGTTCAGACGCCAGCCGCCGTCCACCGGGGTCGCTTTCAGGGCGACAGCAGCCACATCGGAACCGGTGTTCGGTTCGGTTACGGAGATCGCCACCAGGGGATCGCCGGCGGCGATGCGCGGCAGCCACTCGGCCTTCTGATCTTCGGTGCCGCCTTCGAGCAGGGCCCGGGCCATGATTTCCGGTCGGGTGATGAGGCTTCCGGCTGCTCCCAGCGAGCCGCGGGAGAGTTCCTCAGTGGCCACGATCATGCCCAGGGAATCCTCCCGGTCGTCCGGCAGCAGACCGCCGAAGCGCTCGGGTACCGACAGCCCAAAGCAGCCGAGTTCCCGCACCCCATCGATGATGGCATCGGGGATCATCAGATCCTGGCGATGAATGTCCCCGGCCAAGGGCATCACCACTTCCTCGGCAAAGCGTCGGAAGGTGGCCCGCATCATGCGCTTGTCGTCGTCCAGCGCCACCGGCCCGGTGTCGCCATCGCCCTCGAGCAGCAGGGTTCCGAGACGCTCCAGCGCCTCGGCGCTTCCCCCTTCCTGCAGCGCGGCGTCGATGACGCCGCTGAACGGCGCATCAAGTGATTCCCGCGTGAAACCATAGTCCGCTGCCCGTGCACCGATCCTGTGGCGCAGGTTCGCCACCGCCTCGGCAATGAAGGCGCCCACGTAGCCCATGGCCAGCCCCTCGTGGCCGGCACCCTGGGCGTCCCGGGCGTAGTCGAGCAGGGCATGGGCCGCCGAACACTCAGCGCGGGTGAAGGAGAGGTCGTAGAGCTGCAGCTGAAAGCGATCCAGCGCCTGATTGATCAAAGCGCCTCCGCCCGCCGCCTCCGCCTCACTGCGAACGTGGGCGATGGCACGACTGAGACGATCGTCGAGGGCCGCCGCCGCGGCAGCGAAATGCTCAAGGAGCAGACTGGATGAATGACTGGCTTCGGCTGCACTGGACAAGGGACTCTCCGACGACGTTCAGGCCAGCGCGGATTGTAGCTGCTCCCGCCGCGAGCGTCAGGACCGCCTAGCGATGACGGGAACGCGGCGTCGGGATGTTATCCAGTGGCAATCAGTTCATTTCCGCGCCTGAAGTCCCTGCATCAATCGCAGCCATGACATCGGCAACGAATTCGTCCATGGCCCAGCGCGACCGGTCCGGCGTGTAGCCGAGGCGGATCACTACCAGATCATGGCTGGGAACCACGGTGAGGTACTGGCCCTCGAAACCGGAGGCACGATAGGCATCACGCGGTAACCGGGGCCAGGGACGCGCCTCGGGACGGTCGCTGGGGCCGGCGTTCAGCCACCACTGGGCGCCATAACGCCCCATGGGATCAGCCAGGGTCGGCGTCACACTGTAGGCCACCCAGTCCTCCGGCAGCAGGCGCTCGCCCTCCCAGACGCCATCGTTCAAGAACAGCAGACCAAAACGCAGCCAGTCCCGAGCGGTGGCATAGCCGAATGACGAGCCCACCAGGGTGCCCGAGGCGTCAGATGCAATGGTCGTCCGGGTCATGCCGATGGGATACAGCAGCCGTTCGCGTACGTAGCTGTGGTAGTCCTCGAGGCTGTCGAAACTGTCGCGCAGAACGCGCTGCAGCAGGTTGGTGGTGCCGCTGGAATAGTTCCACAGTGTGTCCGGCTCAGCGATCAGGGGCTTGCTGGCAGCGAAGCCGCCCATGTCACCACCATGGGGACCGAACAGCATTTGCACCGCGTCAGACTTCAGGGAACCGTAGACCTCTGCAAACTCGAGCCCGCTGGAAGCCCGAAGCAGTTGATCCAGGGTGATGTGGCGACGGGGATCATCCCTGCCCTGCCACTCAGGCACCGGTGCCGGGTCGTGCAGGCTGAGCACGCCATCCCCTACACGCAGGCCGATCAGGGCATTGGTGACGCTTTTGGTCATGGACCAGCCGGTCACGGGCGTATGACGTTCGAAGCCCGGCGCATAACGTTCGGCGATGATCTGTCCCTGCCAGGCTATGGCCAGGGCCCGGGTGCCGGTGGCCACTTCAACCGCGCTGGTGAAGGCAAGGTCCAGCAAAGCTTCCAAGGCTGTCGGATCGAACTCGGGCAAGGAGGCAGCGGTGGGACCATCGCCGGTCGGCCAGGGCCGCTCGGCGAGATCAGGTGCGGCCGGCAGGCGGTCCAGATCGATCTGCCCGTGCAGCGCATTGACGTCGGTGCCCACCACTCGGGTGCAGCC
>SLTB01000191.1 GCA_007130155.1 Pseudomonadales bacterium | reverse complement strand
GATCTCCGGCGCCAGCCGGCGGTTCATGTCCACCATCTGGAATTCGTACTCGAAGTCGGCCACGGTGCGTAGTCCACGCAGGATGAACTTGGCCTGCTTGCGACGTACGTATTGAACCAGCAGTTCGTTGAAGCCCTCGACTTCGACTCCCGGCAGATCTGCGAGCACCTCGCGGCACAGTTCGATGCGGTCCGCCAGATCCACCGTCGGATTCTTCTGCGGGCTGGTGCCAATGGCGACGATCACCCGGTCGAAGAGCTTCAGCGCCCGCTTGACGAGATCGGTGTGCCCGATGGTGATGGGATTGAAGGTGCCTGGATAGACCACCGTACGCATGCTGACGTCCGCCCTCGGTAACTTGGAGGCGCTGCTTGGCAGCAGCGCTCGGATACGCCACGCCGCTCGGCGGTCGCGTCGCGACTGCTTCGCTGCACTGCACGGCGTCGTGGCTCGGCCCCTGTGGCCACGGGACGGCTCTCCTCGCCCCCTCGAACAGGCCGCTGGAATGATTGCTCAGGCCCCTCTTCGGCCCCTGCAATTTTCTGGCGCCGGCGGATACTAGCGGAAAGGTCGAGGGGGCTCAAACGACGACCTGCGGCCGCGACTCGTGTCCTGGCAGTTCCTCTTCTTCGCCCGAGACTGCTGCCAGGAGGACGCCATGGCTGTCGCCGGCGCGGGTCTCTCGGAGCACCTGCCAGGGCCCGCTGTCGGGATCCTGCCATGGCGCGGGTGAATCCCGTACCGAAGCCTCGCAATAGACCCTGCCTGCAGCAGTCAGCAGCCGCCTAGCATGGACATGTGCCAAGGCTGCCACTGCGAGACCGGATGCGAAAGGTGGGTCGATCAGGATCAGGTCGAAGGCCTGACATTCTGATCGCGGCCAGCTCAGGGCGTCTGCCTGGACCACTTGGCAGCGCTCTGGGTCGAGGCTGGCGGCGATTTCGGTCAGCTGCAGGCAGGCGCGCCGATCCTTCTCTACCAGCACCACCTGACTTGCGCCCCGCGAGAGGGCCTCGAAGCCCAGTGCGCCGGAACCGGCGAACATATCGAGAACCCGTCCGCTGGTGGAGTGTCCCTGTAACCAGTTGAACAGCGTCTCGCGGGTCCTTTCCGGGGTCGGTCGAAGTCCCGGCAGGTCGACCACGGGAACACGGCGGCCGCGAAAACGTCCGGCGATGATCCGGATTCGGCCCGGAGGGCGGGCTGCAACCTTGCCGGAGACCGCCCTGCCGCTGCCTCCCGTGTCCCTGCGCTGGTATCCTGTGCGTCGCATGCCGTCCCCGGTCTCCCGGCCCCATGGCCGGTATTCAGCGTTGGAGTATCCCATGTTCAAGTTCCTTCGTAAGAAGGAGGGTGGCGACGCCCCCGAGGTACCGGCTTCCGCCAAGGGCGCCGGGGCCGATGACAGTACCCCATTGTGGCCTGGGTCCGCAGACGAAACAGTCTTGCAGGCTGATGCCTCCCCCGAAGGCGAAGCCGAAGCCTCCCCCGAGGCCGAAGATGGTGTTAACGACGGCGCGAAGCGCGGCCTGTTCGGTCGGCTGAAGGCTGGCCTCGCGCGCACTCGCGGGAATCTGGCCAGTGGCCTCGGCCATCTCCTGCTCGGTCGCAAGGTGGTGGATGAAACCCTGCTCGAGGATCTGGAGACCCAGCTGCTGCTGGCGGATGTGGGCGTGGATGCCACCAGCGAGATCGTCGGGGCGCTGACCGAGCGCGTCCAGCGCAGGCAGCTCAACGATCCTGACGCGCTGCTCGACGCGCTGCGGGAGGAGCTGACCGGGCTGCTGACGACCCGCGCCAAACCGTTTGAGATTCCGGCCACGCCGCGCCCCTTCGTGATCCTGGTCGTGGGCGTCAACGGCGTCGGCAAAACCACCACCATCGGCAAGCTCGCGCGACGTTTCAAGTCGGCAGGCCTGTCGCCCATGCTGGCGGCCGGTGATACGTTCCGGGCCGCTGCCGTGGAACAGCTGCAGGTCTGGGGTGAGCGCAACGATGTACCGGTGATCGCTCAGGGTGAGGGTGCAGACAGCGCGTCGGTGATCTTTGATGCCCTGGCCGCGGCCCGCAGCCGTGGCGCGGACGTGGTGCTCGCAGATACTGCTGGTCGGCTGCACAACAAACAGAACCTGATGGATGAACTCGCGAAGGTCGGACGGGTGATGAAGCGTTTTGACGCTGACGCCCCTCATGCAGTGCTGCTCGTCCTCGATGCCGGCACCGGCCAGAATGCTTTGGCTCAGGCCCGGGAGTTCGCCCAGGCGGTCAATGTCACCGGAATCGTGCTGACCAAGCTCGATGGCACCGCCAAAGGAGGCATTGTGTTCGCCATTACTCGCCAGACAGGCCTGCCCATCCAGTTCATCGGTGTCGGCGAGTCCGTGGAGGACCTGCGGCCCTTCGAACCGGATGACTTCGTGGCTGCGCTGCTCGATCAGGAGGGCGTTGGCACAACGTCATGATCGAATTGATAGGCGTCAGCAAACGCTTCGATAATGGCCGGGAAGCCCTCAGCAACCTGTCCTTGAATCTGCCGAAGGGTAGCCTGACTTTCCTCACGGGACATTCCGGGGCCGGCAAGAGCACGCTGTTGAAGCTGCTCCTGCGCATGGAGTTGCCTACCCGAGGCCAGGTGATGGTGGGTGGGGCGGATCTGGCCCGGATGCCGCGCCGGGCCGTGCCCCGCTACCGTCAACGCATCGGCGTGGTTTTCCAGGATCACATGCTGTTGCCTGATCGCAGCGTGTTCGACAATGTGGCGATTCCGCTGGTTATCGGCGGCTATCGTGAAGCGGACCGTGCCCGGCGAGTCCGGGCAGCGCTGACGCGAGTGGGCTTGCTGGAGAAGGAGCGGCAGTTGCCCACGCAACTCTCCGCCGGCGAGCAGCAGCGCGTCGGGATCGCCCGGGCCGTGGTGAACCGGCCGGCGGTACTGCTGGCGGACGAACCCACGGGTAATCTCGATCCGGAGCTGTCGCGGGAGGTTATGGGCCTGTTCCACCTGTTTCAGCAGGTGGGGGTGACGGTACTCATTGCCACCCACGACCTGGAGCTGGTGGGAAGCTTCGGTGATCGTGTGCTGGAGTTGGCGGATGGTCGGCTCAGGCAAATGGAGGCAGGCGATGGCGCCGCGGCCTGAGTTGGCCGTTGATGCTCGGGTGCGCCTGTCGGCAGCAGCGACCTGGCTTCTGCATCACAAGCTGGCCTTCCGGGCGACCGTCGCCCGCCTGCGGTCGGAGGGGCTCAGCACTTTGCTGGTGGTGCTCACCATTGGCATCGCTCTGGCCTTGCCTGGATTGCTGTTCGTCGCGGTGGAACGCTTGGCGGATGTCTCCGAGCGCTGGGATGGGACGCCTCGGATCAATGTTTTCCTCGCGGGTGACGGCAGCGCTGAGCAGGCGGCGGGCTGGGAGTCGATGGCGGACGTAGCGGAAGTGGTCTATCAGTCCCCGCAGGCATCGCTCGATGAACTGCTGACTGCCACGGGCTTCGGTGCTGCCATGGATGGTGTCCTCGCTGGTTTCGAGGGCAACCCTTTGCCGGCGGTGGCCATCGTCACGCCGACGCCCGCGGCCGCCTCACCGGCCCGGGTTCGAGCTCTGGCAGCGCAGCTCCAGGGCGAGCCTGGCGTGGAAGGCGTGCAGGTGGATTTGGAATGGCTGCAGCGTCTGCAGGCGGCCCTCACCCTGATGCAGCGCCTGACCTGGGGGCTCGGCATTCTCCTGGGGGCTGCGGTGGTTCTGGTGGTGGGAAGTCTGACCCGCATGGCCGTGGCTCAGCGCGAGGACGAGATTCGCGTCCTCAAGCTGGTGGGCGGCAGTGACGGCTTTGTGCTGCGGCCTTTTCTCTATCTTGGCCTGTTTTTTGGCCTCACCGGCGGTTTGGCGGCGGTGTTGCTGCTGGTGCTGGCGCTGACTTTCGTCGGTGCCCCGGTGGCTGATCTGGCGCGCAGTTATGGCTCCGATTTCCGCCTTGGTGGCATGCCATGGGCGGTGGCGCTGGTGTTGCTCGGCGGTGGCGCTGTGCTGGGCTGGCTGGCTGCGATGCTGACCGCCAGGCGGCAGCTGGCGGCCATCGAACCCTGAGGGCTGCGGTGTCTGGGTGGGCGCGGCTGCGTCTTTAGAGCTGTGCCGGGTCAGGGCCCCTTGTGGGCGAGCGGTCGTGGTCCGCATGCGGCACGTTGCAAGCTTGCCGGCCGTCAGGATCTTGGCCTAGTCAGGATCTTGGCCTAAATGTTCTTTAAAAAAATGGGTTATCGACTTTTCCCCAAAGGCTTCTAAGCGGTCTGATCGCGACTTCTGCGGCGCAGCTTTGGGGCCATTTGGGGGAACTTCAAGGGCCATTAGCAGTCTTAGTGCGTGACTGCTAAAATCACCGCTGGCCGGGGCGAGAAGCGAATCCCCGGCCTTTCGGAGGAAACGTCAATGTCCAAGGCCATGATTGCCCAAGGTTCCTTGTCCCCGGGGCGGGATCTGGACCATTACATCCAAACGATCAGCTCGTTTGAGATTCTGACGCCAGAGGCCGAGCAGACCCTAGCCAGGCAGTATCGCGACGAAGGCGATCTGGAAGCGGCCCGCCAGCTGGTGCTGTCGCATCTGCGCTTCGTGGTCCATCTGGCCCGTTCCTACTCCGGCTACGGCTTGGCTCAGGCCGACCTCATACAGGAAGGCAACGTTGGTTTGATGAAGGCGGTGAAGCGCTTTGATCCTGACTACGGCGTACGGCTGGTGTCCTTCGCCGTGCATTGGATCAAGGCCGAAATCCACGAGTTCATCCTCCGTAACTGGCGCATCGTCAAGGTGGCGACCACCAAGGCTCAGCGCAAGCTCTTCTTCAATTTGCGCAGTGCCAAGAAGCGCCTCGGCTGGATGTCTGGCGACGAGGTTCGTGCCATTGCGGCGGATCTCGGGGTGGAGCCAGAGGAAGTGACCCGGATGGAGGGCAGGCTGGCCTCTTTTGATGCTTCCTTCGATGGCGATCCCAGCGATGATGAGGATGCCAGCCACGCACCGGCCCAGTATCTGGTGGACGTTCATTCGGATCCGGCGGAACTGGTAGCTGCCGAAGACGACAGCGATACGGCCACTTACCGCCTGCGCGAGTCCCTCGAATTGTTGGACGAACGCAGTCGCGACATCATCGCCAGCCGCTGGTTGACGGATGACAAACTCACGCTTCACGATCTTGCGGATCGCTATGCGGTTTCGGCTGAGCGGATCCGCCAGATCGAAGTCAATGCCATGAAAAAGCTCAAGGTCGCCATGGCGGCCTGACGGCTGAGCGTGCCATTCTGGCGGCAGCACAGCCCGGAGAGTCCTTCATGCGCGAACCCTTCCTCATGCTCGGCGCAATGTTCGCCGCGCTGGGGATGTGCTTTGGTGCGTTCGGAGCCCATGGTCTCAAAGGCCGACTGGGTGAGTCGCTGGCCACCTGGGAGACGGCGGTCTTCTATCAGCTCATCCATGCCCTGGCGGTCGTCGCGGTGGCGGTGCTGATCCGAAGTGGGACACCGCTGCCCGGCTTGCGAACTGTCGGCTGGCTGTTCTGTGTTGGCATCTTGCTGTTCTCCGGCAGTCTCTATGTGCTGGCCTTGGGCGGACCGCCATGGTTCGGACCCATCACTCCGGTGGGTGGCGTGGCCATGGTGGCCGGCTGGCTCTGGCTGGCATGGGTGGCCGCCCGCAGTGCCCGCAGTGCCCGCAGTGCCCGCAGTGCCCGCAGTGCCCGCAGTGCCCGCAGTGGAGGTGGCGCTTGAGTTCGCAGGCCACAGAACCGGGAGCACCGCGGCGCATTCGCAGCTTCGTCCGCCGCGGGCGACTGACTTACTCCCAGCAGCGGGCCATGGCCGAGCAGTGGCCGCGCTTTGGTATCGATCCCTCCGCCGCCGAAGCTCCGGGCTTCTGGGATGCAAGTTTCGGCCACCAGGGTCCTTTGACCCTGGAGATCGGGTTCGGCATGGGGCAATCCCTGCTGGCCATGGCGGCGGCCGACCCTGATCGTCGTTTCGTCGGTGTCGAGGTGCATGAGCCAGGCGTCGGCGCGCTTCTTGCAGGAATGGCTGCTGCGGATGTGTTGAACATCCGGGTGCTCGCTGCCGATGTCACCGAGGTCCTGCCAAGGGTATTTGCGTTGAGGGAGCTCGATCGGGTGCAGATCTTCTTTCCCGATCCCTGGCCGAAGAAGCGCCACCAGAAGCGGCGTCTGATTCAGCCTGGATTCGTTGACCGGCTGGCCGAGCGGGTCCGCCCCGGTGGCGAGCTCTGGCTGGCCACGGACTGGCAGCCCTACGCGCAGCACATGCTCGAAGTGCTCGACGCAGCTCAGGCCTGGGAGAACGTTGCCGGCCCCGGCGGCATCGTGCCGCGGCCGGACGCACGGCCCGAAACCCGTTTCGAGGCCCGCGGTCTGCGCCATGGGCATGAGGTGAGGGACCTCTGTTACCGGCGGGTCTGAAGCCACGCCAGCTCTGCTCAGTCCGCCAGGAAGCGCGCCACGACACGGTCCAGAAAACGCAGCCCCAGCTCTGTCGTTGCCAGTCGATCCTCGTGCAGCAGACCTTCCTTCCGCAGTGCCGACAGCGGCGGGTTCACCGTGGTCAGAGGCAGTCCCGTGCGTTCTTCGAACAGGGCCTCGTCCACGCCATCGAGCAGCCGCAGCGCATTGAGCATGAACTCTTCCGGCAGCAACTTGGGAGTCACGGCTGTGGTGATCGAGCGTGGCGTGACGCGCTGTTGCAACCAGTCCTTGGGCGTGCGCGTCCGCCTGGTTCGGGTGACGATAAGAGCTTGGTCTGCGGCTTGATCCGGGGGTGCCGACAGCTTGCCGTGAGCACCGGGGCCGAGCCCCAAGTAGTCACCGAAGGTCCAGTAGTTGAGATTGTGGCGGCAGGCCTGGCCAGCCTGCGCATAGGCCGACACTTCGTAGCGCCGGTAGCCGGCGGCAGCAAGCCTTGCCACGCCCTCGGCTTCGATGTCCGCGAGAGTGTTTTCCCCGGGCAACCGCGGTGGCCGTGAGTGGAAGGCGGTGTTGGGCTCGATGGTGAGCTGATACCAGGACAGGTGATGTCCCGCCAGGGCAATACCCTGATCGATGTCGGCCAGGGCCTCCGGGATGGTCTGGCCTGGCAGACCGTGCATCAGATCCAGGTTGATGCGTTCGAAGCCCGCGCCACGAGCCGCGGCGATGGCCTTCACGGCCTCTGCGCTGCCGTGGATGCGGCCGAGGGCGGCCAGGGCCCGGTCAGAGAAACTCTGGACACCCAGGCTCAGCCGATTGACGCCGGCGATCCGAAGCTCCTGGAAGCGGCTGGCGTCCACGGTGCCGGGATTGGCCTCGAGGGTGATCTCAACGTCGCGGTTCAGCTTCAGGCGCTGAGCCAGCAGTTCCAGAGCAGCGCTGACCGTCTTCGGATCGAGCAGGCTCGGCGTGCCGCCGCCAAAAAAGATGCTGGAGACGGGGCGATCGGCCACCGACCAGCGGTCTTGCGCGAGATCTTCGTCCAGGTCGTCGCCGATGCCTTTCAGCCACAGGGCCTCGGGCAGTTCGCCGGTCTGGGCGTGGGAATTGAAGTCGCAGTAGGGGCACTTCTGCACGCACCAGGGCACGTGGAGGTAGACTGCCAGCGGCGGCAGTGCGGTCATGATACGCAGCGACCCAGCGCATCCAGAAGGCACGCTACGGCCTGCCCGCGGTGGGACACCTGAGCCTTGGCTTCGCGATCGAGCTCTGCCGCGCTCTTGCCGAGATTCGGGTCGAAGAACAGCGGGTCGTAACCGAAGCCATGGCTGCCGCGGGGTGCTTCGAGAATCTCACCTTCCCAGCTGCCGCTTGCAATCAGCGGGGCCGGGTCCTCGGCGCTGCGCAAAAGCACCAGCACGCAGAGGAAGCGCGCGCGGCGGTCTGTCTCGCCGGCAAGGGCCTTGAGCAGCAGGTTATTGTTGGCGGCATCAATGGCTTCCGGGCCTGCGTAGCGCGCCGAGTGCACGCCCGGGGCGCCGCCCAAGGCGTTCACGATCAGGCCAGAGTCATCTGCCAGTGCTGGCCGCCCGCTGTGCCGGGCGACGTGTCGGGCCTTGGCGAGGGCGTTCTCGACGAAGGTCAGGCCATCCTCCACTGCCGGATCGATGCCCAGATCGGCTTGGGTGCTGAGGGTGAAACCGAAGCGGGCGAGGAGGGGTTCGAGTTCGGCCTGCTTGCCCCTATTGCCCGAGGCAAGAACGATGTTGTGAGTGCTCACTGTCGCCACAGGGACTTTTGGAAGCGGAGGTTGTGACGACGGCCGGTCTCGGTGTCGGTCGCCCGGATGTCGAAGCGCAGGGTTTCGCGATCGCTGAAGCGGACAGTTTCGAGGTAGTAGATGGCGGCGGGGTCCTCGACTTCGCGAAAGCGCAGTGGCTGGCTCTGGCCGAGCAGGTTGGTGACGCTGCCCTCGAGTTCCAGCCTGACTGCGGTCGTCGTGCCATCCTCGGCGAGTCGACGGCCGGAGATATTGACCAGGCCGAGATCGGGGGAACGGGTCAAGCCGTAGCGCTCGGCCATCTCCGGTGACAGATCCGTCGTGTTGAAGACGATGTAGTGCACGTCGAGGTCACCAAAGCGCTCGAACTGGCTGGCCATGGCGGCGGGTGCGAACAGCGCTGCGAGGACGAGTAGCACGCCCGCGAAAACGTGAGGAGACGCGCTTCGCGAGCCGCCTGCCACCAGGACGCCCATGTGGGCGCATGTTGTCGGGAGCGGAATGCGTCGTCCGAAAGGCGCCCGAAGGGTGCGGGCCATGGATGGCCGGCAACAGTCCCCGTTGGGGGCGATCACCGCCGCTAGGCGCTGCAGAAATGCATCGCCCGCACTGCGGGCTCCCAATAAGGCCTGTTCCATTCCTGCGCTGGGGCAGCCGGTGTTGTTCACGATGATCTCCCAGGTGCTGCGGCCCGTGCCAGCCCGTAGATGGCGATGCTTCCGAACAGGTTGGACCAGCGATTGATCACATTGTTCGGGCGGTAGTTGGCGTCCACCACCAGTCGGCGGGTGATGCGCAGGCCGCGTTCGGCGCAGAGGGCCTCGAAGTCGGCAAAGGTGCACAGGTGGATGTTGGGCGTGTCGTACCAGGAGTGGGGCAGGTGACTCGAGACAGGCATCCGACCGTGGGTGGCCAAATGTAGCCGGCAGCGCCAGTGGCCGAAGTTGGGGAAGGTGACGATACCTTCAGGCGCGATGCGCAGCATCTCGTCGAGCACCTTGGCCGGGTGGCGGACGGCCTGCAGAGTCTCCGTCATCACCACCAGATCGAAGCTTCCCGTATCGTAGTCCGAGAGGTCCTCGTCGATGTTGCGCTCAATGACGTTGACGCCCCGATGGATGCAGGCGGTGATCTTGTCGTGGTCGATCTCGAGCCCGTAGCCGTTGACCTTCCGGTGTTTTTGCAGCCATGCGAGCAGGTCGCCGGTGCCGCAGCCCAGGTCGAGCAGACGGGCGCCCTCGGGCACCATTTCAGCGATCAGGCGCAAGTCCTCGCGCAAGGTGGTCGGCGCCGGGTTCATACCGAGGCCTCACTGGCCACGCGGTCCATATAGGCGCCGAAGACATCCATGTAGCGCTTGATCGGCAACAGGAAGGCGTCGTGGCCATAGGGTGCGTCGATGTCCGCGTGGCTCACGTTGCGCCGCGCGCGGACCAGCGCATCCACCAGTTCGCGCGAACGCTCAGAGGAAAACCGCCAGTCGGTGGTGAACGACACCAGCAGATAGCTGGCCTTGGAGCGGGCAAAGGCCGCGGCCAGATCGTCACCGTACTCCTGGGCGGGATCGAAGTAGTCCAGTGCACGGGTCATCAGCAGGTAGGTGTTGGCATCGAAGCGCTGGGAGAACGAACGTCCCTGATAGTGCAGATAGCTCTCCACCTGGAATTGCACGTCGCGGGCCAGCTCCAGATCACCGGAGGCCACCTCTCGTCCGAACTTCTCCCTCAGGCCGTCGTCGGACTGGTAGGTCACGTGGCCGACCATGCGCGCCAGCATCAGGCCCTGGGTCGGCGCCACGCCGTGCTCCGCATAGCGTCCGCCATGGTAGCAGGGGTCGGAGTAGATGGCCTGACGGGCGATTTCGTTGAAGGCGATGTTCTGGGCCGACAGGCGCGGCGCGCAGGCGATGGCCACCCCATGCCGAACGCGTTCGGGAAAGTCGATGGACCACTGCAAAGCCTGCATGCCGCCTAGGCTGCCCCCCACGACCGCCGCCCACTGCTCAATGCCCAGATGGTCGGCCAGCATGGCTTGGCTGCGGACCCAGTCGCGGACGGTGATCGCGGGAAAGTCGGGGCCGAAGGCCTGGCCCGTTGCAGGATTGATGGAACCCGGGCCGGTGCTGCCGTGGCAGCCACCAAGGTTGTTCAGGGACACGACGAAGAAGCGATTGGTATCCATGGGCTTGCCCGGCCCGATACAGGTCTCCCACCAGCCGGGTTTGCGATCGCTCTCGTGGTGATAGCCGGCGGCGTGATGGTGTCCCGAGAGGGCATGGCAAACCAGCACCGCATTGCTGCGTTCGGCGTTGAGCGTTCCGTAAGTCTCATACACCAGCTCATGGCGATCGAGCACGGCGCCACAGGTGAGTGCCAGCGGCTTGTCGAAGGTGACATGCTGCGGTACGACGATGCCGACCGAATCTGACGGCAAGGCGGTCATGGGCGGGGCCCGTGCGATAAAGGAGCGCGGAGTCTATAGGCGCGTTCCGGCACCGCGCAACATGGCGGCTGTTGCTGTGGTCATCGCCGGCATCAACGCGGCCATCAACGCGGCCATCAACGTAGTAGCGGCCGTGGAATGCCGAACTCGGCAGCGATGCCGGGAACCAGGAACTCCCGCAAGACCATGAGCAGCAGAAATACCGCCAGGATCGAGAAGTCCAGGCCGCCAACGGGAGGAATCAGGCGTCGCACCGGTGCCAGCACCGGCTCAGTGATCTGATACAGCAGGAGTGCACCCGGATGGCGGTTCCCGGGCGACACCCAGCTCAGGATCACCACGATGAGCAGCGACCAGAAGTAGATGTCCAACACCAGGACCAGGACCCTGAAAGGCGCTACCAGCAGCGCGGTGAGCGCGGGAATGCCGCTGTAGATGAGCATGAGCAGGGCGAACTGCAGCAGCAAGGCCACCAGCAGCGAAGCGAGGTCAAGCCCACCCATGGTGGGAATGGCCAGGCGGATGGGCTTCAGCACCGGGTCCGTGACCTTGACGATGACCTGACAGATGGGATTGTAGAAGTCTGCCCTTACGGCCTGAACGATGAAACGCAACATCGCTGCCAGACAGAACAGGGTCAGTACGGACTGGATGATGAAGTAGCCTGCTCCGCTAATGGCTTGGTTCATGCTGACTCCTGCTGGGGATCGATCAGGGCTCGATCAAAGGTTCGATGATAAAGCTTCGATGAAAACCGTAAGTCTTGGATTCAAGGCCCCTTCGCCGAAGGATCGAGTTCCACAGCGAGGGTGACCGAACGATCAGCGGCGGCCGCTACGGCCCTGCTCACCAATCCCATCAGATCGCCATCGGCAAAGACGCTGAGGGCGGCTGCAGTGGTCCCGCCCGGTGAAGTCACCTGCCTGCGCAGTTCGCCGGGGTCGGTGCCGCTCTCAATCGCCATGCGCGCCGCGCCCAGTGCGGTCTGCAGTACCAGCGCCCGGCTGGTCGCGGCATCCAGGCCCTGTTCCAGTCCGGCCGCCATCATGGCCTCCATCATATGGAAGAAGTAGGCCGGACCGCTGCCGGAAACGGCGGTAACGGCGTCCATCTGAGCTTCCTGCTTCACCCATCGGACCTCGCCCGCGCTGCGCATGATGGTTTCCGCGCACTCGCGCCCGGAGGCATCTACAGTATCGGTGGCGTAAAGCACAGACATGCCTGCACCCACCAGCGCGGGTGTATTCGGCATGCAGCGTACCAGAGGCAGCGGTCCGGCCCAGGATTCGAGCGCGGATGTGGTCAAGCCGGCGGCAATGGATATCAGCAGGGGCTGGCGTTCTGCCAGCCGGGATGCCAGTGGAGCGAGCACACTGCCCATGGCCTGGGGTTTGACGGCCAGCACCAGGACGTCCACCTGAGTGACAATGGCGTCGTTGTCGTCGCCGAGTTGCACACCGCCGAGCCTGCCCATGGCCTCTAGGGCCGCGCTGCTGGGATCGCTGACGTGGATGGCCGAAGCGTCATGGCCGGCCTGGATCAGGCCACCCACCAGCGAGCGGGCCATGTTGCCGCCGCCGATGAAGCCGATCTTGCGCGGGTGCTCAGATGTCATGGTTCGGATCCTCATCGCTGACGGGGTTGGGTGATTGGACGGGGCGTGGCCCGAACAGGGCCGTCCCAACGCGGATATGGGTGGCCCCCTCCGCCACGGCTGCTTCGAGATCGTCACTCATACCCATGGACAGCACATCGAGGGCCACGCCACAGCGCTGCTCGAGCTCCAGGGCCAGGGCTGCCAGACGTCGAAAGGGTTCGCGCTGGCTGCTGGTATCAATGCGGGGCGCGGGCAACGCCATCAAGCCGCGCAGAGCGATATTGGGCCACGCCCGGGCTGCTTCCACGACCTCGGCCACCGCCTCTGGCGCCAGTCCTGCCTTGCTCGACTCGTCGTCCAGATTCACTTGCAGGCAGACGTTCAAGGGTGCGAGGTCTGCCGGGCGCTGAGCGGCCAGTCTGCGCAGGGTGCGCAAGCGGTCCACGGAATGCACCCAATCGAAGTGTTCGGCAACGGCCCTTGTCTTGTTGCTCTGCAGTGCGCCGATGAAGTGCCACGTGAGGTCCAGGTCAGCCAGCTCCCGCTGCTTCTCCAGAGCTTCCTGCAGATAGTTCTCGCCGATGTCGGTGACACCGGCTGCCGCCATGGCGCGGATCTCGCTGGCACTGCGGGTCTTCGCTACGGCGACCAGACAGATGTCCTCGATATCACGCCCGGTCAGCCTCGCGGCCGCTTCGATGCGGGCACGTACGCGTTCGAGCCGTGCTGGCAGGTCGTCAGCCATGAACTGGGCCGGATTCTTGGAGTCGAGGGAGGCAAGTGTAGCGATTTGAGCGGGTGTGGTGCATCGCGGGAGCGGGTTCTATCATTGACTGGCGCTGGTTGGGACCTGCGCCTCACGCATGCTTACGGGGTCTGTACATGGATATCACCGAACTTCTGGCCTTCAGCGCCAAGCAGGGCGCATCGGATCTGCATTTGTCCGCCGGACTGCCACCCATGATCCGGGTCGATGGCGATGTCCGGCGAATCAACCTGCCGCCCATGGCACACAAGCAGGTCCATGGCCTGATCTACGACATCATGAACGACAAACAGCGTAAGGATTACGAGGAATTCCTCGAGACCGACTTTTCCTTCGAGGTGCCAGGGGTGGCCCGCTTCCGGGTCAACGCCTTCAATCAGAATCGCGGTGCCGGGGCGGTTTTCCGGACCATTCCGTCCAAGGTGTTGACCATGGACGACCTGGGCATGGGAGACGTGTTCAAGAAGATCGCCGGTGTCGCTAGGGGTCTATGCCTAGTGACGGGGCCAACCGGCTCGGGCAAGTCGACCACGCTGGCGGCCATGATCGATTTCATCAACAACACCAAGTACGAGCACATTCTCACCATCGAGGATCCCATTGAGTTCGTCCATGAATCCAAGAAGTGCCTGGTGAACCAGCGTGAAGTGCACCGGGACACCCATGGCTTCAATGAAGCGCTGCGTTCGGCCCTGCGGGAAGACCCGGACATTATTCTGGTGGGTGAGTTGCGTGACCTCGAAACCATCCGTCTGGCGCTGGAAGCAGCGGAAACTGGCCATATGGTGTTTGGGACGCTCCATACCCAGTCTGCCGCCAAGACCATCGACCGCATCATCGATGTGTTTCCGGGGCAGGAGAAATCCATGGTCCGGTCCATGCTCTCGGAGTCGCTGCAGGCGGTCATTTCCCAGACTCTGCTGAAGAAACAGGGCGGTGGTCGGGTGGCTGCCCACGAGATCATGATCTGCACTGCGGCGATTCGGAACCTGATCCGCGAGGACAAGGTGGCACAGATGTATTCCTCCATCCAGACCGGTGCCTCCCTGGGCTCACAGACCCTCGATCAGTGCCTGAAGACGCTGGTGGAAAAGCGTGTGATCACCCGCGAGCAGGCTAAAGAGAAGGCGAAGATGCCGGACAACTTCTGAGCCAGCCCGACGGCGCCGAAGGCCGGAGCCCCGGACCCTGCAGGACCATTAGAGGAATCAGATGGATATCGAGAAGCTGCTGCAATTCATGGTCGAGAGGGGGGCTTCGGACCTCTTCATTACGGCCGGCGTCGCGCCTTCAGTGAAACTCAACGGGCGCGTGTCGCCGGTGACCAAGAGTCCCCTTTCGCCTGAACAGTCCAAGGAGATCGTCCTTGGTGTGATGAATGACGAACAAAAGGCGGAGTTCAAGCTGCACAAGGAGTGCAATTTCGCCATTGCCACGCGCGGCCAGGGCCGTTTCCGGGTCAGCGCGTTCCAGCAGCGCAACATGGTGGGCATGGTCGCCCGGCGCATCGAGACCCACATACCCACCCTCGAGGACCTGAACCTGCCGACGCAGTTGAAGGACCTGTCGATGACCAAGCGCGGCTTGATCATCTTCGTCGGCGCCACGGGTACCGGTAAGTCGACGTCCCTGGCTGCCATGATCGGGCATCGCAACCGGTACTCGAAAGGCCACATCATCACCATCGAGGACCCCATCGAATTCATTCACCAGCATGCCGGCTGCATTGTCACTCAGCGTGAGGTCGGGGTGGACACGGAATCCTTCGACGTGGCCCTCAGGAATACACTTCGGCAGGCGCCGGATGTGATCATGCTCGGTGAGGTGCGATCGCGGGAGACCATGGATTACGCCCTGGCTTTTGCCGAGACTGGCCATCTGGCGCTGTGCACGCTGCACGCCAACAACGCCAATCAGGCACTGGATCGGATCATCAACTTTTTTCCATCTGACCGGCATGAGCAGGTGTGGATGGACATGTCGCTGAATATGCGAGCGATCGTTGCCCAGCAGCTGATACCCACCTCGGATGGCCACGGGCGTCGGGCCGCCATCGAGATCATGATCAATACGCCGCTCGTGGCAGACACGATCCGCAAAGGCGACGTCCACTTGATCAAGGAGATGATGACCAAGGGCACCGAGGCCGGCATGCAGACCTTCGATCAGGCCCTCTACAACCTCTACGCGTCAGGGGACATCGACTACGAAGTCGCCATCTCCCACGCCGATTCGCCCAACGATCTCCGCCTGATGATCAAGATGGGCGTCGACGCCAACAAGGGGAGTCTGGGTAGCATCGCCGGCAACCTGTCCCTTGAGGAGACCGACGAATCGAACATGATGCGTTGAAGTGGAGTGAGCGGATTTTGTCAGTCGCAGAATGCGTCGCCCCGAACAGCCCGCCGCGCGGGCGATCGATCCATCGGAACGCCGGAAGCCGGGGTTGCCCCTGTGGGAGCCCGCCCCGCGGGCGATCGCGCGCAGGGCGCGCTCCGACAACCTTTGATCGCGCCCAGGGCGCACTCCTACAACCTTCGATTGCGCGCAGTGCTGGCTCCCACAACCTTCTATGGAGGGAACGGCCACGCAGTCGGCGCTGCCCGTGCGGGCGAATATTTTCGCGCCCACTGAGCTCCAAAATCTCTTAAGGAGGTGGGAAGCATTCGTCCTGAATAGTTCAGCACACGCCGAGTCCGGCGCATGTCCGGACTCGGCTCGCGACAAATCAACGACTTGCGTCGCTGGTGTGCGAGTGGCGGCAGTGCCGCAGGGAAACACTGATCAATCAGCACTTCCTCGACGCTGCGCCGCCAGCCAGTC
>SLTB01000192.1 GCA_007130155.1 Pseudomonadales bacterium | reverse complement strand
TGCGTGAGATTTCTCACATGCCGGTCACTATGGATCGGAAGGACACGTCATTGACCGTTGCTGAACCGCTGGGCATGCTTGAGGCAGGTAGGAAAAAGACACGTTATTTTTCCTATCCGCGGCGAGCCCATCCGAAACTCACCCGCAGGGATCACCACCATCTCCGGGCCCTGGCCACCGGAGTCCAGGCGGTCGCGGAAGACGTTACCCGGTTCCCGCCGCGACTCGGCCGCCCGACGCGCAGCTGCCTGGGAAGTAGCTTGACGCTCCGCCTCTTCCGCAGCAGCACGCTCCTCGGCCAGCCGCGCCTCCCGTGCACGGGACAGCTCCCGGCGCATCCCAGCCAAACGTCCATCCGTCGGCCGCACCTCCTCCGCCCGGGCCAGCATTTGGCCTGCCCGCTCCAGATCGCCCTCGCCCAGTGCAGCCTCGAACAGCGAGGTATAGCGGCCCACGATCTGCGCCAGTCCCTCGCGGGCCTCGCGATTGTCGGATTCCATTGCCAGCACGGCCTGATACCGCGCGAAGGCGTTGCCGCCTGCCGGCAGCATCAGGCGATTGGCACGCAGATCCTCGCCGGCCTGGGCCAACAGACTGCGGATTTCTTCCTGCTGTGCCCGCTCGCGGTCCCGCTGCTGCTGCGCTTCGCGGGCTTCCCGTTCCTCGGCAGCTCGGCGTTCCGCCGCGCGTCGATCATCCTGGGCAGACGCTGGGCGTTCGGCGGGGCGTGGGGTCCCGGCCGAAACTTCCCTTCGGGGCGGCTCCGGTTCCAGCTCGTTGCCGAAAAGCCACCAGCCGCCGCCTGCTAGCGTGGCTGTCAGCAGCAGGCCGGCGGTTATTGGCAGGGATCGCCAAACAGAAGAACGCTGCTGGGTAGGAGGAGTTGAAGGCTGACTGTCGGTGGAAGACTTGCTCGCGGCCGCTGCTCTCGATTGCGTCTGTACGGCGTCTGCCGATTGCGCAGACTTGTCGCACCCTGGGCTTTGCGCCAGCGCCTCGGCAATCATGGCCTCGACGCGCTCCGCCTCCCAACCCAAGGACTCACCCGCGTGCTTCAAGGCCGAACGCACGGCCGCCGGTAGCCCTGCGCCATGAGTGGCCACCCGTTGCCGCACCAACTCCCGGAAGTTGCGAACGGGTTTCAAGCGTTCGGTATGGGACTTCGCCACCTCCTCGATCAGATCATCGAGTTCGGCCGGACCGAGATCCTGCAAGGCCGCCAGCGCCTCCAGGGTTTCGCGGCTGGCTGCCGGGACCTCGCCGTACTCGAAGAGCGCGGCTTCGATGCGCTCCACCAATGGGGCGAGTTCAGAGCGCAGCTTGGGTGCCGCACCGCCGGCAAAGGTGCCGGTACCTGTCTGGCTGCCATCTGTGATGGGCTGCTGGGCCAGCGCCTGCTGCAGTGCGGTGAGCATGGCGGTGGCGTCCGCATAGCGATCGGCGGGGTCGGCCTCCATGGCGCGCAGGACGACGTCGTTCAGCGCCGCGCTGAGGCCGGACTGATGCACGTTGGGATCGGCGAAACGGCCGATGGGCAGGCGCCCGGTGAGAATGCGGTAGCCGAGCACGCCGACGGCATAAATGTCGGCGCGGGCATCCACGTGCTTGGCACTCTCGCGCTGCTCCGGCGCCATGTAATTGCGGGAACCGAGGCCGAGATGCGAAACGGTGGAGTGCTGGCCATCCGGTGCCTTGGCGATGCCGAAGTCGCCGATCCGCACCCGTCCTGCCTCGCTGAGCAACACGTTGGCCGGTTTCACGTCCCGGTGCACCAGGCCTTTGACGTGGGCGGCGGCGAGGCCCTCCAGCACCTGTTCCAGTACTTTGAGGGCCTGCTCCAGGGGCAGTGCGCAGGGATGCTCTTCTTCGGGTAGTTCCGCCAAGGCCCGGGCGTCGAAGACATCGCGACCGATTTCGTCTGCCAGGGAGCGCGGCAGGTAGGGCATGGCGTACCAGGGGTCGCCGTCCGGCAGTTCGCCGAATTCCAGCACGCCCACCACGTGGGGCTCGTCTTCGAGATCGGCGAGGATCTGCGCCTCGCGCAGGAAGCGGTCGCGCAGGACCCGCAGCCCTTCCTCGTCCGACGAGGTCGCAAAGGCGATCAGATTCTCGTCCTTGGGCCGGAACACCTTGATGGCTACCAGCCGACCGATCTGCGGATCCTCGCCGAGGAACACCTCGCCGAAACCGCCCCCACCGAGGCGCTTGAGAATCCGGTACCGCCCAATCGCTTCCATGTACCCCCGACGTCCCTGCCTGCTTCTTACCTCATTACCCTGCTACAGCTCGCGGATCGCCGTCCATCCCCGATCCGGCGTGAACGCTGCAGAGGCTACCACTCGATGTCCATCTTCCGCCGCTCCTGGGTCCCGGTTTCGGACGGCGGTACCGCTACGTCACCCTCGCGAGGCAGGGCGACGATTTCCACCCGTCGCTGCTCGGCGGCATCGTTGGGGTAGGCGTCGAGCAGTTCGCTGGCCCCGCGGCCTTCGGTCTGCAAGCGCCCGGCTTCGATGGCGTGGACCTCGATCAGGTGTCTGCGTACCGCCTCGGCGCGCAATGCCGACAGGCGCTGGTTGTAGTCCGCAGCGCCGACGCTGTCGGTATGGCCAATGATGACGATGTCATAGCCCGCCAGACGCTCGCCACCCAGGGCCTCGCCGAGCACCTGCAATTGAGTATGGGCAGCCTCCTGCAGTGCATCAGAGGCGAAGGCGAAGCGGATGCGCAGATCGATGCTGCGCCGGACGCCATCGTGATTGAGGAGGAACTCCAGCGGATCCAGGGCTGCCTCGATTTCCGCCAGGGTGCGGAAGCCGCCGCCGCTTTCCTGCTGTGCCAGGGCAGGCTGCATGAGCCCCAGGGCGAGCAGCAGGCAACAGAGCTGCCTCGGAAGACCAAGGCCCCACTTCGACAGGCTGTAGTCTCGATTAGTCACCATACCCATCCCTCCCCAGTCTGCGCTGCCGGCGGCACAGCGCCCCGGGTCTTGCGAACCAGCAGCTCGCCATTGGCAAAGCGCAGGTAGCTCGGCAGCCCCTCGTCGGCGATGACTTCGCGCAATTCCCGCTGCAGGGTGGCGGCATCGAGATCGGACACGTACCACCAGCTCGATCGGGTATGGCCGCTGTCGATGAGTCGATGCTGCCGGTAGCCCGGCAATTGCGCCAGAGCGGCCTCCAGACCGGCGCGCTCACTCTGGGTGTAGCCGTCGAGCACCAGCGTCAGAGTCTGAGATCCCAGCGCGGGGGAAGGACGATGGCCCGAGGCGGACTGACCTCCTCGATCGACCTGGCCCAGCAGCAAGGCTGCCAGCTCCTGTCCCAATCGTCGCGCCTCGCCTCCCAGCCTGTCGTCGATGCAGGCCGCGGTACAAGTCGGCGGCATGGCCAGCGGCTGTCCACTGTCCACCTCGGCCTGGGCCAGACGCTGGCCGCTGAAGGCATCGAGCAGCCGGCCTTCGAGGCGCAGCCGGCCGCGGGTGCCGCCGCGCTCTTCGAGCACAAAGCGATGCAGGCGGAACAGCAGCACGAGATCACCACTGGCACCCCGTCCGCGGACGGCATCGACCAATTCACTCTGTCGCAGCCGCCCGGACTCCCGGGCCAGACCGAGGGCGGAACGATCGAAAGTGCGGGAACCCGCTGCCTGCCAGGCCGTCGCCAGGGCATCCTCGCTGCGTCGGGCCAGAGACGAGGAAGCGGCTTCGACCTGCCGGTCACCATCCGCCGCCAGAATCCAGACATCCTGCGCCACTTGCCCAGCTGGCGCCGACTGGGCACTGCAGCCGAGCATCGCCAGCGCCAAACCGATCAACCCCAGGAGGCGCCAGGCCCGTCCTGTTTCCCTGTTCATGGTCACTGTCCTCTCCCTGCTGCTTGCATCGTTCCTGCGTTCATCCTGGTCAGGAACGAAATGGCGGCGATTTTCGGTGCGGCAGAGCTACTGGGCGCTCAGTTGGTGCCGCCAGAGCTGCGCTTGCCAACCCTCGTCGGCCATAGCCCTCCGCAACCCGGCACTGCGCTCCTGCAGCGGCAGGTCCTCGGCCTCAGCGAGCCAGGCCTCGAATCGGGCCTCGACCTCCTCACTGCCAAAATCTTCCGCAGCGATCTGCACATAGGCCAAGTGACGATCCACGCGCCGAATGCTGGGCAGCGGCACCTCCACGGCACCCTGCCCCAGCGCCAAAAGCCGCAAGGGCTCCAATGCGAGTACGGCCAGCAGTGCCTGCTCCTCGGCACTGAGGTGCAAGCGACACAGCCGCGCCATGGCCACCGGGGCGACCACGCCGTCCTCGATGGCCGCCTGTCGCTCCAGCACCTGATCGCAGGCATCGAAGTGGCGGGCGATCTCGGCGACCACTCTGATGTCAGCTGCCTCGGGAGCGAGACCATCCCAGCGCCCAGCGACCTCCTCGCTGTGGG
>SLTB01000262.1 GCA_007130155.1 Pseudomonadales bacterium | reverse complement strand
TGTAGTCACCGGCCATGCCAATGGGCTCATCACAATCAACGTGGCCGAGGCCGACCATGCGGTTCGCGAGCGCATGCGCCAACAGATGGCAGAGCCCTACCGGACCATCCTCGGACACTTCCGGCACGAATCGGGCCACTACTACTGGGACCGGCTGGTCCGGGACAGCAACTGGCTGGAACCTGTTCGCGAGCGCTTCGGTGACGATCGCATCGACTACACAGAGGCGCTTCAGCTTCACTACGATTCGGGCCCTTCCACTGGGTGGCGCACGAGTTTCGTCAGTCACTACGCAAGCAGCCACCCCTGGGAGGACTGGGCTGAAACCTGGGCCCACTACCTGCACATCGTCGATACCCTGGAAACCGCCTGGCAATTCGGGATGCGCGCCCGCCCCAAGGTCGAGGAGGCTGAGGAATTGAGCTTCCGTGCTCCCCGCAACCCCTATCGGGAACGGGATTTCGATGCTCTCATCGACGCCTGGATTCCGCTCACCCAGGCGCTGAACAGCCTCAATCGAAGCATGGGGCACGAAGACGCCTACCCCTTCGCGTTAGCGCCAGCGGCCATTGCCAAACTGCAACTGGTCCACCGCATCATCCATGACTCCAACGGTGATGGACCCGGCTGACACCAGGGCATCACAAACTGCGCAAGAGGTCACCGAGCTTGCGAACCGCCATGCTGAACATCGAAAAGTCGGCCGGCGCTTCTCGCAGCAGTTCCGCGACAATGGTCTGCCAGCTCGTTTCGAAGACCGGGTGCGCATCAAGCCAGGCATCACCTGTCACAGCATCAGGATCGGCCAGAACATGGCTGGTGAGGGTGCAGGTATGGGTCACCAGATCATCGAGAAGGGCATCCCTTTCCATGGCTTGCCAGAGATTCTGGGGATGAATATGCATCAGGATCGATGACACGGCGGGTTGGTCCAGGCGGGCGGCCAGTTCTGCATAAAGTCCGGCGGTGGATGCCACACCATGCCCACTGCGTTCGGCCGCATCGATAATCGACAGATCCTCCACCGCATGGGTGGAGTGGGCCGTGATCTCGGCCAGATCCTCGGGCACCCCTTCGGCCAGCAAAAGCTCCATCTGAGTGATTTCTTCAGGGTGAATGCCGGTAATGGCCATATGGCTGCGTGCCCGCCGCAGTTCGGCGATTCGAGGCGCGTAGAAGGCCACCTGTTCCCGAACCGCCAGGCGTCCGCGACGATGACGCAGAAACCAGCGGCCGCCACGCCGCCCTAGGCGCATCAGCTCGACCATGAGATCAAGCTGAAGGGAGATCGGTATCTGGCCGCGTAACGCCTCCAGCCTCTCGAAGACCTCATCAATGCTGAAGACTCCTCGAACGATGAGCAGCGCACGCACGACCTCCGCAGGGTCGCCCCCGATATACTCCTGCAGATGGGTGACACAGGTAATGCCGAAGTGGTGGACCAGATCGTTGGCAACCTGGGTGGCGACGATATGCGGGTAAAGGTAATGGCTGGTCAACTGCTCACGAAAACGGGTGTTGAAGCTGGCCGGAAACTCTCGCTCGACGAATCGTGCCACTTCGGGATCCGCGGCAATGTCGGAGTCCACCAGGCGTTCCTTGATGAACATACGGGCATAGGACAACAGCACTGACAGCTCTGGGCGGGTCAGCGTATTGCCGGAACGCTGACGGTCGGCCAGCAGGGTGTCGGAAGGCAGATCTTCCTGCTCCCGGTCCAGACCCTGCTCCAGCTCCATCCGGTGCAGGAAGCGCAGATACTCGCTGAGCCGATCCCCGCAGTGACGCTGGGCGATGGACAACGCCTGGGTCTGGCGGGCGTTATTGGAGAGCACGAGTTCCGCAACCTCATCGGTCATCTGCTGGAGCAACTGGTTGCGCTGCTTGCGCGTGAGATCTCCCGCCGCAAGGACTTCAGCCAGGAAGATTTTGATGTTGACCTCGTGGTCGGAACAATCCACACCACCGGCGTTGTCGATGAAGTCCGTATTCAAGCTCACGCCGGCCAGGGCCGCCTCCACCCGAGCCAGTTGGGTGAGTCCGAGATTACCGCCCTCGCCCACCACTTGGCAGCTGAGCTCACAGCCGTTGATGCGTACCCCATCGTTAGCCTTGTCTCCTACGTCGGCATGGGTTTGGGTCGTAGCCTTCACATACGTACCAATGCCGCCATTCCAGATCAGGTCCACCGCTGAACGCAGAAGGCTCTGGATCAACTCATCCGGCGCCATCCGCTCCTGAGTGATGCCAAAGCGTTCCCGCATGGCCGTTGAGATGGCGATGTATTTCTGCTGCCGCGCGAAAATGCCGCCACCTGGTGAGATCAGACTGACGTCGTAGTCTGACCAGCTCGAACGCGGCAGAGTGAACAGTCGTTTGCGCTCGAGGAAGGACGCCGCTGCATCCGGTTCCGGATCAATGAAGATGTGCTGGTGATTGAAGGCTGCCACCAGGCGAATGCGCTCGGAGAGCAGCATGCCGTTACCAAAGACATCGCCGGACATGTCGCCAATGCCGAGCACCGTGACCGAATCCCGCTGCACGTCGATGTTCCGCTCCAGGAAGTGTCGCTGCACCGATACCCAGGCACCGCGAGCGGTGATGCCCATCTTCTTGTGATCGTAGCCCTGGCTGCCGCCAGAGGCGAAGGCATCGTCAAGCCAGAAGTCGTATTCCGCCGCAATGGCGTTGGCCATATCGGAAAATGTCGCCGTGCCCTTGTCTGCGGCCACGACCAGATAAGGGTCGTCGCCGTCATGCCGACGTAACCGCGGAGGCGGCACGATCCGACCCCCGATCCTGTTGTCAGTGATGTCCAGCAGGCCGCGCACGAAACTGCTGTAGCAGGACTTGCCCAGTTGCTGCAGGGCATCCCGGTCCAGGCCCTCCGTGGATCGGCGAATTACGAACCCACCCTTGGCGCCTTCTGGAACGATAACGCCATTCTTCACCTGCTGGGCCTTGACCAGGCCCAGGACCTCGGTCCGATAGTCTTCCTGCCGGTCCGACCAGCGCAGGCCCCCTCGGGCAATGGGTCCTGAGCGCAGATGTACCCCTTCCATTTCTGGAGCGAAGACATAGATCTCGAAGGGCAACTGGGGTTTCGGGACATCCACGATACTCGCCGAGCGCAGCTTGAAGCTGAGCTGGCGCTTAGGTTGACCATCGGCGTCGATCTGGAAGAAATTGGTGCGCAGCGTGGCATCCACAAGATCCAGGTAGCGCCTTAGGACCCGGTCTTCGGTCAGCGATGGGATGGCATCGAGGGCCTCGAGGATCTCTCCGCGCAGCGCCTCGGTATAGCTGTCACGGTCAGGGTCGTGCAGGGCATAGAAGTAGTTCACCAACAGCGCGGTCAGGCGCGCATGGCGGACCAGGGTGTCGGCAATGAAATCCTGACTGAAGGGAAACTGGATCTGCTTCATGTAGCGGCCATACGCCCGCAACATGACCACATCCCGCCAGGGTATACCCGCAGCGAGCACCAGGCGGTTGAGACGGTCATTGTCATTGTCCCCACGCCAAGTTCGGATGAAGGTCTCCTCGAACAGGTCGCCGACCTGGTTCAGATCCAACTCCTGCTCGAAGCGCAGGGCAAAGTCATAGATGGTGACCGCGAGAGGCTCATCGCGACCATCATCGCGATCGATGGAATAGGGGTATTGCTCCTGAACCCGCACACCCAGGTTCTCCAACAAGGGCAGCGTGTCGGACAACGGCAGGAACGGACCGCAATAGAAAACCTTCAGGCGCAGCTGCTCGGGCAGGTCCTCCAGCCGTCGATACAGGCGCATGACCAGATCGCCGGAACCTTGCAGCTTCTCCATGTGGCCGATGTCATAAACGGCCATGCGCGCATCGAAGGCCTCCCGATAGGCGCTCGGGAAAGCCCGTCTGTAGCGGACCAGCTGGCTGCGGGCCAGGGTCTCTCCATGCTCCTGAATCAGTGCATCGCGCAGCCCGTCATCCCAGTTCCGCGCCAGGGCCCGGATGCGCTGCTCGATGCGCTGGCCGTCCCATTCGATGCTCATGCTGGGATCCACACGCAACATGAAATGGGTGCGGATCAGCACCGATTCGGAGAAATAGGACGTGAACTCCGCATCGAGTGCCTGCAGCTCTTCAGTAAGTACGGCCTGGATCTGCTCCCGCAAGGCCGTGTTGTAGATCTCACGAGGCGTGTAGACGAGGCAGGAAAAAAACAGCCCGTAGCGGTCCTGGCGAACAAAGACCTGAACCTGATTGCGTTCATGATTGCGGGTGATGCCCAGCGCGATCTGGTACAGCTGTTCAGGTTCGGTCTGGAAAAGTTCATCGCGGGGATAGGTCGCAAGCACCTGCTTGAGAACCTTGCCGTCGAAGCCGGTCAGATCGTAGCCTGACCAGGCCAGAACCGTGGCCACCCGCTGACGCAGGATGGGGATGCGCTGAGGGTGCTCCTGGTAGACCAC
>SLTB01000278.1 GCA_007130155.1 Pseudomonadales bacterium | reverse complement strand
TCTCGCTCGCCCTGGCTTGCTCTTCCTTCAACCCGTAGCTACGGCTACGACTTTCAGTCCAGAGCGGCGCCAGAACGGCTGCGAACCTCGCCAGCTCTCGGGATACTGGTGCGATTTCCGGGCTAGAACGCAGGTGCGCGGTTTTCGTGATCGTCTCGACACGGTAGCCTTCGAAGGGACCTGCACATGACCGGAGATCGCGGATCGCAATGCGTGGATGGCTCGTAGCTGCAGTCGTGATCGTGCTTGCCATCGCGGGCCCGGCGAGCACCGCGATGGAGCCCGGCTCGCTGTTTGCGCTGCCTGTTCCCGCAAAGTCAGGCGGCATGTCCTTGACACAGGCCTTGTACGAGCGGCGCTCGGTACGCAGCTACGGCAGCGAGCCGCTCACCCTGCAGGAGATCGCGCAGCTGCTCTGGGCGGCACAGGGGATTTCCGAACCCGAACAGGGTTTCCGGACTGTCCCGTCAGCAGGTGCGACATTCCCGCTGGAGGTTGATCTTCTGGTGACCGGCATCCCCGAACTGCGGGACGGCATCTACCGCTATCGCCCGCAGGAGCACCGCCTGGAACTGCGGGTACCGGGCGACCGTCGCGGTCAGCTTAAGGAGGTGGCACTCGGGCAGTCCGCGATCGGCAACGCACCTGTAGTCATGGTGATCTCTGCCGTGATCCCGCGCACCGCGCGGCGCTACGGCAAGAGGGCCGAGCGCTACGTCCACATGGAGGCCGGGCATTCAGCGCAAAACGTCTACCTGCAGGGTAGGGCCCTGGGCATCGGCACCGTCGTGATCGGCGCTTTCCGCGACGACCGGGTCGCTGGCACCCTGAATCTCGGACGCTCCGAGGAGGCAATCTACATCCTGCCCCTCGGCCGGCTGCACTGACCGAGGCTCGCGCAGGATCGCAGGCAGAGACGGGCTCACGACCTATCGGGCTCAGCGCCCATTCCCCGGGCGATCTCTGCAGCTTCTCCCAGCTCGCTGTTGCGCGCCATCCGGCGCGGCGTTCGCGGTTCGCGGTTCGCGGTTCGCGGTTCGCGGTTCGCTTACGATTCCCGAATTGAAGTCGTTGCAAACCGCTGCCCTGGGTACCATCTTTAAGGAAATGCTGATCTATCAGCGTTCAGCGTTTCCTGCGGCAGGGTTGCCCCTCGCCAATCGATGACGTAAGTCATGGATTGCGCATGAGCCGAGTAGGGACATGTGCCCTGCGGCCCAGCCGGACTCGGCGTGCGCTGAACCATTCAGGACGAATGGTTCAGCGCTTCCTTGAACAGACGCATCAACAGACAGAACAACAGACGCAGCGCTGCACTGAGGCCCTTATGCCTGAGCCCCCCGATCGCCAGACGGGTAACCCTCGAGATCACGACCCGCAACGCCCGCTCGAGCCCGGCGACGGGCAGTCCTCCCAGACGCCAGCGTGGCCTTGGCTGCCCTTCGTCTGGCTGGCCATGGTGATTCTGCTGCTGTTCCACTACCTGGACGCCACGGAAAGGACGGCACGCGTCGAGATAGGCTACTCGGAGTTCCGTGAGGCGGTCAGCCGCGGCTGGGTCGAGGACGTGATCCTGCGTGGCGAGGAGATCGAGGGCCGGCTCACTCCGCGCGGCCGCGAGGCCCTCGAAGCGCCGGAACCCGGCCGCTTCCGCAGCATCCGCCCCGACCTGGAGGACTCGCGCCTGCTCGAGCTCCTCGAACGCCACGAGGTGGACGTTTCGGCCCGCTCCGCCAAACCACCATGGTGGCACGTCATGCTGGTGGGCGCGCTGCCATGGATCCTGATCCTGGGACTGCTGCTGTGGTTCTGGAACCGGATGCAGTCGCGGATGATGGCAGGCGGCGGGCCGTACTCATTCGGCCGGTCCCAGGCACGCCGCTTCCGGCGAGAGAACGTCACCGTCACCCTGGACGACGTCGCGGGCGTTGAGAACGCCAAGCGCGAGATCGTCGAGGTGGTGGAATTCCTCCGGGATCCGGGCCGCTTCGAGAATCTCGGCGCCAAGATCCCCCGCGGCATCCTCATGATGGGCCCGCCAGGCACGGGCAAGACGCTGATGGCCAAGGCCATCGCCGGTTCCGCCGGCGTGCCGTTCTTCAGCATCAGCGGCTCCGAGTTCATCGAGATGTTCGTCGGCGTGGGCGCCTCCCGCGTGCGCGATCTGTTCCGCCAGGGCAAAGAGGCTGCACCCTCGGTGATCTTCATCGACGAGATCGACTCCGTAGGCCGCACCCGTGGCGCCGGCCTCGGCGGCGGCCACGACGAGCGCGAGCAGACCCTGAACCAGATCCTCGCCGAAATGGACGGTTTCGAGGGCCACGAAGCAGTGATCGTCCTCGCCGCCACCAACCGGCCCGATGTCCTCGACCCCGCCCTGCTGCGTCCGGGCCGCTTCGACCGCAAGGTCACCCTCGAGAATCCTCATCGCGAAGCGCGCCGCGCCATTCTCGAAGTCCATACCCGCAAAATGCCGCTGACCGATGACGTCGACCTGGACCATCTCGCCCAGATTACCATCGGCTTTTCCGGCGCCGACCTGGCCAACCTGGCCAACGAGGCCGCACTACAAGCCGGCCGCAGGAACCTCGACCACATCGACTGGTCGTGCTTCGTCGACGCCCGCGACCGCCTGCTGCTCGGCGCCGTCCGCGAGTCGACGCTCTCCGAGCGCGACCGGCAGATGGTCGCCTACCACGAGTCCGGACATGCCATCCTGGCCTGGCTGCTGCCCCACGCAGACCCACTGGAGAAGGTGACCATCGTTCCCCGAGGCCAGGCCCTCGGCGTCACCGCGCAGATGCCGGACGAGGAACGTCACCACTACAGCGAGGCCTACCTGCGCGACCGTATCGCGGTCATGTTCGGCGGCCGCCTGGCAGAATCCATTGTCTTCGGTGAGGTGAGCAGCGGTGCCGAGCATGACCTCCGCCAAGCCACGCAGCTCGCCCGGCGCATGGTGGCCCACTGGGGCATGAGTTCGCGCATTGGCCCGGCATCGTTCCCCCAGGCCGAGGAACACGTCTTTCTCGGCCGCGAGATCAGCCAAGCCCGCGAATACAGCGAGGCCACGGCCGCCATGATCGACGACGAAGTCAGAAAGCTGCTGCGGGAGCTCGAGGCCAAGACCCGCGAGCTGCTCGAAAGTCACCGCAAGGCACTGGACGCCCTGGCCGCCGAGCTGCTCGAGAAGGAGACGCTGGGCCGCCAAGAGCTGCGGGCGATTCTCGAGCAATCAGAGGCCAAGGCGCCCGGGAAGCTCTCGATCCAGTGACCCGCCCCCCGGCGTTCAGATCGTCCCGCTGGGCCTCGCCTTTTGATCACGGCGCATTGCGTTGCGCAGGATCGCGCTTGAAATCCTTCACCGCTGCGTGAGGATCGACTCGTGCGCGCTGGGTCCCCGCCGCCTCGGCCCACCACAGCATCTGCGCAAAGGCTCTGCCCAGATACCCTGACCAATCCTTGGCATCCACCCCTTCCTGCACAGTGCCGTCCTCCCGATACACGTCCTGCGCCTTTGGAACGTGGACCATCGCAGATACCGGCAGGCAGCCGAGTTCGGACAGAAATGTGCGCAGTGCCACCGCCGCGCGCATGCCGCCCCACTGTCCCGCGGAATACGTGACGATGACGCTTGGCTTGTAGGCAAACAGGGAGCTGCCGAAGTGATTCAGCAGGTGGGCCAGTGTCGGACTCATGGAGTGGTTGTACTCCGGGCTGATCATGACGTAGGCATCGGCTGCTTCGATCTTTTCCGCCAGCGCGTGAAGCTCCGAGGGCGCCTTGCTGCGCGCATAAGCGAAATGAGGCTTGAACACCCCACCCAGGTCGAAATCCAGCGGGTCAATGATCTCGTTCGCGTGTTCCGGGTAGCTCTCCTTAAGAACACTCGCACACGCCCGCGCCACCCGCAGCCCAAGCCGAGCAGGCTTGGGGGGCGCACTGTCCCTGACGGTGCCGAGGAAACTCAGAAACTTCATGGCGACTCCATTGCTGCCCTATGCTTCCAGCGGTACTTGCAGCGCTCTGCACCAACCGGCTTGACGTCCTCGAGCCGGGCGCCCTCTGAGAGCCCCGCAGGGCGGGCCTGTGCCGACGCACAGGGCTGTGACACACCCAGCTCAGAGCCTCCTTCGTAAAAAATAGCGGTTTTTTTTCACCGACGTCGAGCATGCCCAGCGGCCCCGTGGCGGTCAATGCAGGCCAAGGAGGGTCTGAGTAGGGCGAGCAGGCTGCTGGAATACTCATTTCTGCAGCCCGATAGTCGGGCCAGGGATGGCCTGCGCGCAGATCAATCTCGTAAGTTATTGATATTAATAAAAAATCCATGAGCGGACTTTTCAGCACCCTGTCAGGGTTCAAACGACCTGCCCTGCCGCATGCCCCGAGGCCCAGGCCCACTGGAAGTTGTGTCCGCCGAGGTGGCCGGTGACGTCCACCGCCTCGCCGATGAAGTAGAGATCCGGATG
>SLTB01000087.1 GCA_007130155.1 Pseudomonadales bacterium | reverse complement strand
TTTCGCGGCTGAAGCCGCGCCCACAAGGAGCCAGATTTGGGCGAAGACAACGGTATCGATGGTGTAGCTGAGCGGCGGCGCTCGGGAGCAGTTTGTGCTCGATAGCTGGTACGAGCTCTACGAGGCGTCGGGCGTCTACCAGCTTTCGCTCGGCGAACTGGCCATGATCGCCATTGGCCTGCTGCTGCTGTATCTGGCCATTGTCCGCAAGTTCGAGCCGCTGCTGCTGTTGCCTATCGGCTTCGGCGGCATTCTCGCTAACATCCCCGGGACGGGATTGACCGATCCCGGCGGCATGCTCGACGCGTTCTACACGCTGGGCATCAGCACTGGGATCATGCCGCTGCTGATCTTCCTGGGCGTTGGCGCGATGACGGATTTCGGTCCGCTGCTGGCCAATCCCAAGACGTTGTTCCTGGGTGCGGCGGCTCAGTTCGGCATCTTCGCCACGGTCATCGGCGCGCTGGTGTTCACCGAACTCGGATGGATGAATTTCACGATTACCGAGGCCGCGGCCATCGGCATCATCGGCGGTGCCGACGGGCCGACGGCCATCTACGTGTCGAGTATGCTGGCGCCGCAGTTATTGGGCGCCATTGCGGTGGCGGCCTACTCTTACATGGCGCTGGTGCCACTGATCCAGCCGCCCATCATGCGGTTGTTCACCACGAAGAAAGAGCGGCAGATTCGCATGGTGCAGCTGCGCCATGTGTCGAAGACCGAGAAAATCCTGTTTCCCATCCTGCTGCTGCTGATGGTGGCTATGGTGCTGCCGGCCGCGGTGCCGCTGCTCGGAATGTTCTGCCTGGGTAACCTGATGCGGGAAGCCGGGGTGGTGGATCGGCTGTCGGATACGGCGCAGAACGCGCTGATCAACATCGTCACGATTTTTCTCGGTCTGGCGGTCGGATCGCGTCTGCAGGCGGATCAGTTCCTGGTGCCGAGCACCCTGGGCATTCTCGCGCTGGGCATGGTGGCCTTCGCCTTCGGTACGGCAGCGGGTGTCCTGATGGCGAAAGCGCTGAATCTGATGACCAAGGAGCCCATCAATCCGCTGATCGGTGCGGCCGGCGTCTCGGCGGTGCCCATGGCTGCGCGAGTGGTGAACAAGGTCGGCCTCGAAGCCAATCCCCAGAATTTCCTGCTGATGCACGCCATGGGTCCGAATGTCGCTGGCGTCATCGGTTCTGCCGTGGCCGCGGGGATCATGATTCAGTTCCTGGGCTGATCGTTTTGCTCCTGCGATGATTAGGCCAAGGGGCGCGCAGGGGCGTTGGCCTCGGTACGGTGCAGGCTCTCCGAGCCCATTGTCTCGGCATAGGAGGAGTGCTCGCCTCCTCGGCTAACTTGGCAACCGCGCTATTTTAGGCTGTCAGGTCCTGGAGAGCGCTCGATGAAGGTCAACATACTCGAAGCGAAGAATCCGCTCTCGAAGCTGGTGAAGGCAGCGGTCGCGGGCGAGGAGGTGATCATCGCCAGCAACCGTGAGCCGCAGGTGCGTCTCAGCCCTTGTGTGGTATCGCCCGGTCTGTGCCACTGGGGCATCTTGGCAGGGCAGTTCGAGGTGACGGACGCCGCTTTCAGCGATGAGGTCGACCTGGAGGTCAGCAGGCAATTCGGTGTGTGGTGAAGCTGCTTCTGGACACGCAGGCGATGCTCTGGCGGATGACAGATTAGGGCGCGCGGGTCGAGGGTTTGGTGGCGCTGTCGTCGGAGGCCCGTTGGGGCGACTATCCTGACAGTGGGGGCCGGTGGCGCTGCGTCGGCCTTGATGTCCGGCGAAGAGCCGTTTGATACCGATCGTAGAAAGCTGGCGTCCGCCGGGTTTACGAACGCTCGTAGAGCGTTCGGCCAACGCGATCGATGTGTGCCAGCGGCTCGGGATTGTCGATGAAGCGTCGGAGTGAGAGGTCGATCTTCTGCGGCAGGAGCAGGTCGTCGAGTTCATTCTCCAGCATCAGCACCTCGTCTGGCCCGAGATCCCCGGTGACGGTAAGGTCGATGTCCGACCCAGGTCGATGGGTCCCCAGGGCCCGAGAACCGTAGAGAATGACCCGCTCGATTCCGGCGTAGCGCCTGAATACGCTGCGCAGTGCCTCGAGTGTCTGGGGCCGCAGTCCCGAGGACATCTCTGCGCTGTGTTGCGCTGATGTCACAGCGGGCCCCCCGCTGTTCCAACTCGAGGGCCAGATCGCGAAACAGTGCATGGAATGAGTCTCGAATGCTCTCGAGGATGGCATCGGCTTTAGCCAGATTATAGGTATGGGACGTTCGATTTCGCGCGGCCAGCATGGCCATCCAGCCGTCGCCGTCTTTGATGAGTCCGCGTGCGTAGGCCTCCCGGATCGTGTCGCGGGAACCGGCCAGATCAGTTGTCCCCTGCCACTGCAGATAGTCCCGCAAGGACCGCCATCCCAACTCGTAGCTGTATTCGAAGCATTGGATGACGCCCTGTTTTTTCCAGTGGGCTGAGTTCACGTTCCTGCTGCAGGTCCATCGCGGCGTCGAGCTGCCCCAACGCCGTGCTGAAGTTCTGGAATCTCTGCTTCCAGCGGATGTCTTCTGTCACGGGGCCGACCTTTGCGGTGACGCCAGTCAGCAGCGTAGTGCATCAGGGCCTCTCATGGAACGAATCGTAGCCGACTGACTGATCTGGCTTCGGCTCTTTAGCCCGCATAACTCACCGATACGCGAAGCGAGGGTGCGGAGATGCCGGTAAAGACAAGGCGCGCGACAGTTCCGCGCGCAGGCGTACTCGACAGTACGTCGACCGATTCGCCGGGAGCGAATCGCGTCGCACGCAGTGCGCCCGCAGGGTGCGCACCATGGATGGTGCGCAACAGCGCAACCGCACCGGCAGGATTTGCCGGTATATCCGTGTCCGCAGCCGTGAATCGGTGAGATATGCGGGTTAGGCCCGACGCTGGGCCTCATAGGCTTGCAGTTGATCCGCATCTGCCGGCAGGCTCGCGGGGGGGCAAGCATGCGCGCCTATTCTGGAACAACGTGTAACCCATTGAATGTATTCGGTGCCTGAAGGCAACGGTCGCCCCCGCTCGGGGCTGTTGCGGGCCATCCATGGCTCGCACCCTTCGGGCGCCTTTGAGGCGACGCATTCCGCTCCAAGCGGAATGCGTCCACAACCTTCGATCGAGCGCATGGCCACATTCTGGCGTTGCCCTTTTGGGAGCCCGCATTGCGGGCGATCTGTGGCGGAGCGGCGAGCTCGTTCGTGCCTTGCGCGACAGCACCAAGTACGTCGGTGTGGGCTGCAGAAGCAGGCAGCCGCCGCCAGCTGTTCCCTTCGCGACAGCGACGATCCATAAGTGGTAGCGACCTTATCTACTTTTCCCCATCGAGATAGCGATCGAGTTCGGCGTGGAAGTGCCGCAGGCGCTGTTCCTGCTCGCCCCAGAGCTGACCCTTGAAGGCCCGCGAGCGCATGCCGGCCTGGACGATGGGCAGCAGCTCGGAGTCCTGCTCGAGGACCTGGCCCAGGCTCTTCGCACCCTGCAGGCCGAGGTGCTCGCACTGTGGTCGGGTCTTGCCGGAAATGTCCATGCCTTCGGGAATGCCCATCCAGGCTGGTGCCTCGGGCTTGGCGGCCGCAACCGGCAGCAGCATGGTCATGGTGTCGTAGTAGAAGCGCTCCGGGTCCGTGGGGTGGGGCAGGAAGCGCATCACGAACACGCCTTCCGGATGGCAGCCGATCTGCACGTTGGGGAAGAGGCCAGTGGCCCAGCTGTCGGTGAGCTGATGGTCGGTGAGGGCCGAGAAATCCTGGCCTCGGCGTTCAGCCCGCGCCCGTTTAGCTTTCTGAATCGCCGGACGCACGTCGCGGGCGGTGCCCTCGAAGGTCTGGGGATCGATACCGACGTCGGCGAGCATGAACTTCAGGCCGTCGTTGAGGCTGGTCTGGTCCTTGCGCCGTGGCGTCGGCTGGCCGATGGGGACGATCATGCGGCTGGCGCCACTGGGGTAGAGGTCGTACTGCACGTCGAGATCGGCCATCACGTCCCGGGTTTCCGGGTGCACCTGATGCAGGTGGTAGCTCTCGTAGAAGGCCTCCACGCCCACCTTCCAGTTCGCCAGCCACTCGGTGCGGATGTGGCGCACCACGTTCATCTTGTCGATGTTGTAGGCCTCCAGGTAACCGTCCGGCAGGCCAATGGCTTCGCGCAGGGGCGGGGGATTCTCGGCCATGCTGACGAAGACCAGACCGGCGTGCTCGCCGCAGGCCACTTCCACAAGCCCGGGGTTGTGGCAGATCACTTCCTCCCGAAAGGTTTCCCGGTCGGTGATTGCCAGCAGGTCGCCGTCCAGGCTGTAACGCCAGGAGTGGAAAGGGCAGACGAAGCGCGTACAGCGGCCGCGCTCTTCCAGCAGGATGCGGCTGCCGCGGTGGGCACAGACGTTGTAGAACGCCTTCAGGCCCGATTCGTTGCGAATGACGATGATGGATTCGTCGCCAATTTCGAACAGGAAGTAGT
>SLTB01000222.1 GCA_007130155.1 Pseudomonadales bacterium | reverse complement strand
GAAGGCGGTCGTACCGTCGGCGCCGGCGTGGTCGCCAAGATCATCGAATAAGGCTATTTCGCGATTCTCCCGGCAGAGAGTTGTTGACTCCTGTCGGGGGCATCATTAATATTCCGCCTCCTCTTCGGACGGCCTCCCAAAGGTCCACCGTTCGCCAGTGTCCCCGCTTCGTGATGACGAATGGCAGGCGATACCGGCACGCGGGCCGATAGGCACTGCCCGCAAGGGCGCCGAGAGCGGGTGAATCCGCTACAGAGTTTGGAGTTTGGCTCAGGTGCAGAACCAGCGCATTCGCATTCGTCTGAAGGCATTCGATCATCGTCTGATCGATGTTTCAGCACAGGAAATCGTCGAGACGGCGAAGCGTACCGGTGCGCAGGTGCGCGGGCCGATCCCGCTGCCGACCCGGAAAGAGAAGTACACCGTGCTGACCTCGCCGCACGTCAACAAGGACGCGCGCGACCAGTATGAGATTCGTACGCACAAGCGGTTGATGGACATCGTCGAGCCGACCGACAAGACGGTCGATGCCCTGATGAAGCTGGATCTGGCTGCGGGCGTAGACGTGCAGATCAGTCTCGGCTGAGGCTGGGCTGATCCACCGCGGCAGCCACGGCTGCCGTTGCCGCGCCGGGGTCCACCGGGAGGCGGCCAGCACGGGGTGAAGCTGAAGCCCGTGCTGCACTACAAGGCCGCAATAGGCGGCTGGCGGAGAGCATATTTCAGACGCAGATCCTTGCCCTGTGGGAGGATTTGCGTCGCTGTTGTCGCGGCCTCAAGAGCTGAGGCTACGCACGAGGGCAAGATAAATGGCAATCGGAGTCGTAGGGCGCAAGACGGGCATGACCCGGATCTTCACGGCGGCGGGGGAGTCGATCCCTGTGACCGTCGTCGAGGTCATGGCCAATCGCGTCACCCAGGTTCGGACCAAAGAAGCGGATGGTTATCGGGCGGTTCAGGTCACCACCGGTGAGCGACGTCCGGGTCGCGTTACCCGGCCTGCGGCCGGTCATTTCGGCAAGGCGGGAACGGAGCCCGGTCGCGGTCTCTGGGAGTTCCGTCTCGCCGATGGTGAGGGCGAAGCATTCGGCTCTGGCGATGTGCTGCCGCTGGATGCTTTCGAGGCGGGTCAGTACGTGGACGTGACCGCAACATCCAAGGGCAAGGGTTATGCCGGCGTCGTCAAGCGCTGGAATTTCCGCACCCAGGATGCGACCCACGGCAACTCCCTGTCTCACCGCGCTCCGGGCTCCATTGGCCAGTGCCAAACCCCCGGTCGCGTATTCAAGGGCAAGAAGATGGCCGGCCACCTGGGCAACGTTCGGGTGACCACCCAAAACCTGGAGATCGTTCGCGTGGATGTCGAGCGCGGCTTGTTGCTCATCAAGGGTGCAGTACCGGGTCCCGCTGGCGGCGATGTCATCGTCCGTCCGGCAGTGAAGGTACGGGCGAGCGCCTGAGGTCGAGGCAACAGAGGGAAGTGAGATGAATCTGAGTATTGCGTTGCCAGGAACGGGTGCAGGCAAGGCGGTCGAGGTCTCTGAGGTGGCTTTCGGTCGTGAGTTCAACGAAGCCCTGGTGCACCAGGTCGTCGTGGCCTACATGGCTGCCGGTCGCCAGGGTTCCCGCGCACAGAAGACCCGCGCGGAAGTACGTGGCGGTGGTCGCAAGCCCTGGCGCCAGAAGGGTACCGGGCGTGCGCGCGCAGGCACCATTCGCAGCCCGATCTGGCGTGGGGGCGGCGTGACGTTTGCCGCCCGGCCCCAGGACCATTCCCAGAAGGTCAATCGGAAGATGTACCGTGGGGCCATGTGCTCCATCCTTTCCGAGCTGGTCCGTCAGGACCGCCTGGTGCTGGTCGAGGACTTCAATCTGGAGGCGCCGAAGACCAAGGCGCTGGTGAGCCGGCTCAAGGAGTTGGCTCTGGAAAGCGTTCTGATCGTGACCGACAGCGTGGACGAGAACCTGTATCTGGCCGCTCGGAACCTCAAGGATGTGGATGTTCGCGATGTGGTCGCCACCGATCCGGTCAGCCTGCTCAGCTTTGAGAAGGTGGTGATGACTGTGGGTGCGCTCAAGCAGTTCGAGGAGATGCTCGCATGAACGAGGAACGCCTCTATAAGGTGCTGCTCGCGCCGCACGTCTCCGAGAAGACGTCAAGGCTCGCCGATGGCAGCAACCACTATGGTTTCAAGGTTCTTCCGGACGCCACCAAGCCTGAGATCAAGGCTGCTGTCGAACAGCTGTTCGACGTCAAGGTCGAGGCCGTACGAACGCTGAATGTGCGTGGCAAGGTGAAGCGCACACAGCGTGGCCTGTCGCGGCGCAAGAGCTGGAAGAAAGCCTATGTTCGTCTGGCCGTTGGCCAGGAAATTGACTTCATGCCGGTCGAGTAACGGGACAGTCTGATGCCAGTCCAAAAAGCCAAACCCACATCGCCCGGCCGCCGCTTCGTCGTCAAGGTCGTTTCGCCAGAGCTGCACAAGGGTGATCCCTACCGGCCGCTGCTCGAGAAGCAGAGCAAGACCGGCGGGCGCAACAACGCGGGCCGCATTTCCACCCGTCATAAGGGCGGCGGCCATAAGCAGCACTACCGCATCATTGATTTCAAGCGCGACAAGGACGGTGTCCCGGGTGTCGTTGAGCGGATCGAGTACGATCCGAACCGCACCGCGCACATCGCACTGATCAAGTATGCCGACGGTGAGCGTCGTTACATTCTCTCGCCCCGTGGTGCCGTGGCTGAGCAGCCGATCCAGTCCGGGGTCGATGCGCCGATCAAGCCCGGCAATGCGTTGCCGCTGCGCAATATTCCGCTCGGCACCCAGATCCACAACGTGGAGCTCAAGCCCGGCAAGGGTGGCCAGGTCGCGCGCTCCGCGGGTGCCTCGGTGCAGCTCGTGGCCAAGGAGGGCACCTACGCCACGCTGCGTCTGCGCTCGGGTGAGATGCGTCGTGTCCTGCTGGATTGCCGGGCGACCATCGGCGAGGTGGGTAACAACGAGCACAGTCTGCGCTCCCTGGGCAAGGCCGGTGCGAAGCGCTGGCGTGGTGTCCGTCCGACGGTGCGCGGCGTGGTGATGAACCCGGTGGACCATCCCCATGGTGGTGGTGAGGGTAAGACTTCAGGCGGGCGCCATCCGGTGTCGCCCTGGGGTACGCCGACCAAGGGCTACAAGACGCGCAGCAACAAGCGCACCGACAAGATGATCGTGCGGCGTCGCCGTTCGCGTAAGTAACAGGAGGCCGATGTGCCGCGTTCATTGCACAAGGGACCGTTCGTCGATCTCCACCTGGTGAAGAAGGTGGATGCTGCCAAGGCGAGCAACGACAAGCGTCCGATCAAGACCTGGTCACGCCGGTCGATGATTCTGCCTGACATGGTAGGTCTGACCATCGCTGTTCATAACGGCAAGCAGCACATACCCGTTCTGATCAATGAAGAGATGGTGGGTCACAAACTGGGTGAGTTCGCGGTGACCCGGAACTTCCGGGGCCACGTGGCCGACAAGAAGGCCCGGCGCTGAGCCTGGCCTGCGAGGAAGCGAAGATGGAAGTCTCAGCCATTGCCAGACGCATTCGGATGTCGCCGCAGAAGGTTCGCCTCGTCGTGGATCAGATCCGCGGCAAGGACGTGGCCGCCGCGCTCGATATCCTGGCCTACAGTAACAAGGCCGCCGCCACACCGGTCCGCAAGTTGCTCGAGTCGGCGATTGCCAATGCCGAGCACAATGAAGGTGCGGACGTGGACGAGCTCAAGGTGTCGCGCGTGTTCGTGGATGAAGGAATGATCTTGAAGCGGATCAAGCCGCGTGCGAAAGGGCGTGCGGATCGCATTTTCAAGCGGACATGCCACATCACCGTAGCGGTGTCGGACGCCTGAGAACACAGGCTGCGCCAGGTGCTGGCGTGGTGCTGAAGAGATAGCCGGGAGAAAGGCCAGATGGGTCAGAAAGTCAATCCAGTCGGATTCAGGTTGGGGATCGTCAAGGACCACACTTCGGTGTGGTACGCCGATCGCAAGGCCTACGCCGACAACCTGCTCAACGATATGCAGGTGCGTGACTACCTGCGTAAGCGGCTGGCCAGTGCCTCCGTGAGCCGGATCGAGATCGAGCGCCCGGCGCAGACTGCGCGGCTCACGATTCATACGGCGCGCCCGGGGATCGTCATCGGCAAGAAGGGTGAGGACGTCGAGCGGCTGCGGTCCGAGGTGGCGAAGTTGATGGGTGTGCCCGTGCACATCAACATCGAAGAGATTCGCAAGCCGGAGCTCGATGCCTATTTGTCGGCGGTCAACGTTGCCCAGCAGCTCGAGCGTCGGGTGCAGTTCCGCCGCGCCATGCGACGAGTGCTGCAGAACGCCATGCGGCTCGGCGCCAAGGGTATCCGGATTCGGGTTGCCGGTCGTTTGAACGGCGCTGACATCGCGCGGTCTGAGACCTACCGATAAGGTCGGGTGCCCCTGCATACCCTGCGTGCGGATATCGATTATG
>SLTB01000291.1 GCA_007130155.1 Pseudomonadales bacterium | reverse complement strand
GCTGGAAATGAGGCCGCCCGGCAGTTGCCGGGCGCTCACAACCTTCGATCACTCGACTCGCCAGGAGGCGGCGACAACCTCGTAGGAGCCCGCATCGCGGGCGATTGACGACGTTGGCGCAACTCGACCGCTTCCTTCGCGACTGCGCCAAGCAGGTCCGTGACGCGCTTCAGAAGCGATCAGTACTTGACCGTGCAGCCGTAGGGTCGGGTCTGGTTGGGGTCGATGGCAGCACCCTCCGACAATGCCGCCAGGGCATTGAGCACGTAGGGCGTGGCGCCAGGAATGTCAGCCGGGTTGGACGTGGGCTTGTCGTCGATGCCGCCCATGTACACCAGCCTGCCGTCCTCGTCGATAACGTACATGTGCGGCGTGACCTGAGCACCGTAGGCGCGTCCGACGCTGCCTTCCGGGTCGAGCAGTACCGCGGTGGGCGCCGCACCACGGGAGGTCGTCAGTTCGTTGGCCTGCTCGGAGCTGACATAGCCCTGGCTACCAGGCTTTGACGAGATGATGGTCAGCCAGACCACACCGTCCGCGGTGGACTCCTGCTGCAGGGTCTGCATGTTGCCCTGATAGTGTTTCACCACGAAGGGGCAGTCGTGGTTGGTCCACTCGAGGACAACGGCGCTGCCGCGGAAGTCCGATAGGCTGTGGCTGACGCCATGACTGTCCACGGCGGTGAATTCCGGTGCCGGTGCATTGATGGTGGGCGCGGCGCTGGTGCCGCCTGCAAGCAGCAGGGCCGTGGTGCCAAGAGTGGCTGTGATGAATCGCCGCCAGGCCGGAGCACGGCTACGCTTGTTCATGCTGGTCTCTCGAGCAGTTTTCATGAGGATTCCTCGTTGCGGGTTTGAATGGACGTGGTGATTACGGTGGCGGCCTTGGGGCCGAGGGTCTCGTCGAGAGCATCGACCACCATCGCGGGCGTCAACACCTGTGGCAGTACACGGGGCGTACCCCGCGGCGGGTAAATCACATACAACGGGACGCCTGCGCGTCCGAACTCTTCGAGCAGGGCGGTGATCTCCGGGTTGCGGTCGGTCCAGTCACCTTCCAGGTAGGTGACGCCGTGGTTTGCCAGGGCGTTCTGCACGGCGTCAGTACGCAGTGCGACGCGTTCGTTGACCAGGCAGGTGACGCACCAGGCCGCGGTCAGGTTCAGGAACACCGGCTGACCGCTGGCGCGCAGTTCAGCGATGCGGGTGGCGTTCACGGCAGCGCTCTGTTCCGCCGCCATGGGCCGCGCGCTGAGACCGGGCAGCATCACGACGGCCAGACCCCACGCCAGAATCAGGCCCGCTACCGGAGCGGCGCGTAGTGTCGACGCCTGACGACTCAGCCAGATCGTCAGGGCGATCAGCAGCATGCACATCAGCACCAGGGCCACCGCATCCGGGCCGGCCTGTCTTGCCAGCACCCACACCAGCCATATCGCCGAGGCATAGAGGGGGAAGGCCAGGATTTCCTTGAGTCTGACCATCCACGGACCGGGCCGTGGCAGACGCTGCAGCAGCCCGGGGGCGAAACACAGCGCCAGGAAGGGGGCGGCCATGCCGGTGCCCAAGGCCAGCAGCACGCTCATGGCGACGGCGGGCGGCTGCAGGATGGCCCAGCCCACCGCCGCCCCCATGAAGGGCGCCGTGCAGGGCGTGGCTACCACCGCTGCCAGCAATCCGGTACCGAAATCGCCGCTGCTACCGCTGTGCTGGCCCGCCAGCCCCATCAGCCGCGTGCCGATGTCCATCCAGCCGCTGAGTGCCAACCCCAGCCAGAAGAACAGCAGGGCCAAGGCGGCGATGACCCAGGGTTCCTGGAGCTGGAAGCCCCAGCCGATAGCATCACCGCCGGCGCGCAGCACCAGCAGCACGACGCCGATCGCAGCGAAGCAGCACAGGACCCCGGCGGTGTAGGCGTATCCGGCCCGGCGCAGGGCGGAGGCTTCGCCGTGGGCATGCTGAGTCAGTGCCAGCAGCTTCACCGACAGCACCGGGAACACGCAGGGCATGAGATTGAGCAGAACGCCGCCGGCAAACGCCAATGCCAGAGCCAGCAACAGTCCAAGCCCGGAGCTGCCCGAGCCTTCGCTCTCGCCGGCCCCTGTCGCCAGTGCGCCGTTGGCCGAGCTGCTGGCCGTGAACGCAAAACCGTGACGCTGCTCGCGGCCGTCGATCCGCTCCACCAGGGTGAGCACTCCGGCGAGGGGGCCGGGCGCGGGTCCGGGGGTGTAGCTCAACTCCAGCGCCCCGTCGACGATCTCGAAGGATTGCCCCGCCGAGGGGTGGATGCGACCCCAGGTGTCGGCGAAGAAGTAGGCGTCGATGAGCGTCTCGGCATCGAACTCGCCGGGGACCCTCAGACGATCGGGATCGGGTTGTTCCAGAGGCCAGGGCGCGGCCAGGGGCAGTCGTTCGCGGGCAGCGGCAAATGCGCTCCGGCTGGCTGCGACGGCTTCGATGGGCCCCACCTCCAGGCTGATCGTGAACCTCGCTTCCTCGGGAATGCATTCCTCTTCACAGACCAGCCAGCGGGCGTGGGCGATGATCGGCAGGGTCGTGCCGGCTGCGAGATTGCCAGCGAGGCTCAGGGACAGCAGGTGGTCGGCACTGCCCTCGTAGCCGTAGTTCACCGCGGGGCCGAAGGGGATGCGCTGTGGAACCGGCCATTGGATGGCGCCCACCGACACGCCTTCGGGCAGTTCGAATTCGATCCGGGTTTCCTCGCCCGACTCGCCCGGAAATGACCAGTAGGTGTGCCAGTGCTCGATGATGTCCAGGTGCAGCAGCACGCTGGTATCGCCACCGGCAGGCACGCGCGCATGTTCGACAGCGAACGATGCGTCGACGCGCGGCGTTCTGGCGTGATCCGAAGTGACTGCATGGGCGGCCGCTGCCGCCATGAGCCACAGGGACAAAATTACCCGGAGGCATGATGATTGGCTGGTCATGGTGGCATCATCGGCGTGGCGGCAAATTCAGGCAAGTCCGCCGCGCCGACCGCTGGGCTCATCGTCAGCCCGCTGAGCTTTTATTGGCTGGAAGCAGGCCGACCCGGTCTTTATCTGGCCTATGCCTCGATCCCGGAATCGGCGCTGCAGCGTGGTGTGCAGATGTTGGCGGAGGTGCTGCGGGAGGGGATATGCAGGACGTGGCCGTGAAGGCGCTGAGGGCAGTCCAGTGGGGGGGGGCGAGGGCAGCTGACACCGGTTTTCTGGAGGCATGGGGGGGCGGCAGGCCGCCTGTTCAGAAGAGGGAAAGCTGAGCTGAGCGCGCATTCGGGACGCAGAAAAGGCTGCAGTCCAGGGGTGGCTGCGGGCGGTCGAGTTCCAGCCGTCGGGTCGCGATGCGGAAGCGTTCGCCGAGCAGGCGAGCGAAGGGGCCGGTTCCGACCATGCGCTGACCGAAGCGGGCATCGTAGTCGGCACCGCCCCGACACTGCCGGATCAGGGACAGGACGTGGGCGGCCCGGTCGGGGTAGTGGCATTCCAGCCAGTCGCGAAACAGCGGCGCCACCTCGTGGGGCAGGCGCAGCAGAATGTAGCCCGCACGCCGGGCGCCTGCGTCCGCCCCATGCTGCAGCAGGGATTCGAGTTCCGCATCGTTGAGGCCGGGAATCACCGGCGCGGTCATGACGCTCACCGGAATGCCTTTCTCGGACAGCGCCCGGATCATCCGCAGCCGGGTGACTGGCGCCGCCGCCCGGGGTTCCAGCCGCCGTTTCAGTTCCGCATCCATCGTGGTCAGACTCACGGCCACCTGCACCAGGCCCCGTTGCGCCATGCCGGAGAGAAGGTCGAGATCGCGCAGGATCAGCGCGCCCTTGGTGGTGATGGAGACTGGGTGCTGGTGGCGATCGAGGACTTCGAGCAGTTGGCGCATGACCTGCAGCTGACGCTCGATGGGCTGGTAGGGATCGGTGTTGGTGCCGATGGCGATAGGCCGGCAGACGTAGCCCGGACGCGCCAGCGCCTTCGCCAACAGGGCGGCGGCATCGGCCTTGTAGAACAGGCGCGTCTCGAAATCGAGCCCGGGTGAGAGGTCCACATAGGCGTGGGCGGGCCGCGCGAAGCAGTAGCTGCAGCCGTGCTCACAGCCGCGATAGGGGTTGATGGACTGGCTGAAGGGAATGTCTGGCGAGTCGTTGCGGGTGAGGATGGTCCGGGCCCGCTCGGGCAGCACCTCGGTGGCGATGGAATCGGGGAACTCGCTGGCAAGCTCGACGGCCGTCAGCCAGCCGTCATCGACAGTTTCGCTACGGCTGCTGGCGAAGCGGCCGGCAGGGTTGTTCGACGCGCCGCGGCCGCGCAGAGAGACGCTCGGGGTGTCCATGCAGGCATCGTAGAACTGTATTCCTATACAGTCAATCTTCCAGTTCGGCGCTCAACACGGCCAGCCGCAGTTCCCGGTACAGGAACTCGGCAATGGCCTCGTCCACGGGGCGGCGCTTGCCGCTGGCGGAGAGGGTGACGGCGGCGCTGGGATAAAAGTGGCCGAAGCCGGG
>SLTB01000343.1 GCA_007130155.1 Pseudomonadales bacterium | reverse complement strand
GCGCTGATCGATGACTTGTGGAGGGAGGCCAGGAAGTCGAAGCCCAGCCCGTGGTCGGGATCCTCGATCTTGTTGGCTGCCGGTAGTCCGAGGCGGAGGATGCCGTAGACCAGACGGCGCTTCTCTGCCTCGAGACGCTTCCAGAGCATCATGTTGTCGCCTGCGGAGAGATCCGGGATGGTGTGATTGAGTCGGCAGGCTTGGCAAAGGCTGTCCTCATCCTCGACCGGGACCATCCAGTTGCAGGCGTCGTGGTCCACCCAGTTGGCGCAACGCCGATAGCTTCGTCCATCCTTATCGCCTATGACAGTGAAACCGCCGTCGTCGGCATGATTCAGAGCCGCTAGGTCGAGACGGCCGGGAAGAAATCCCAGCGGGGCCTTACAGCGCAGGCAGGCCGAGTTGTCGAAGTAGAGCGTCTGCTCGCAATTCGAGCAGGTCCAGATTTGCATGGACGGTATCCTTTGGCAGCGCTTGACGATCGCGCATGGGGTGGCGGAATCATCCTGATGGTAATCATGCGGCCTGACCGTTTCTGGCCGCAATTGCGGATGCGTTTCGCCGGCAGTGATGCTTCAATACCGGCCTGTTGAATTTGCGAGGAGCTCACTCTGATGTCTGCCTACAAAATGTTGATCAATGGCGAACTGGTAGCTGGCGACCAGACCATGGACGTGATCAATCCGGCCACCGAAGGTGTGCTCGCAAGTTGCCCGCGGGCCTCAGAGAATCAGCTCAACTCAGCTGTCGCAGCTGCCCAGGCCGCATTCCCGGCCTGGAGCGCGACTTCGATCGAGGAGCGCAAGAAGGTCGTCAACGCCATCGCCGACGTCATCGAGGCCAACGCGGCCGAACTCGCGCAGATCCTCACTCAGGAGCAGGGCAAGCCCCTGGCGGATGCGACGGGAGAGGTCTATGGGATGGCGGCTTTCTGTCGCTATTTTACCAGCCTGGATCTGCCTGTGAAGGTCCTCGAGGACTCCGAGGGTAAGCGCGTTGAGGCTCATCGCAAACCGCTGGGCGTAGTCGCAGCCATCGTGCCCTGGAACTTTCCGCTGATCCTGATGGCGTTCAAGCTCCCGCCTGCGCTCATCGCCGGCAATACTCTGGTGGTGAAGCCCGCAGCCACCACGCCGCTGTCGACCCTGCGGCTCGGCGAACTGATCAAGGACGTTGCGCCCCCCGGGGTGGTGAACTTCATCAGTGATGCCAACGACCTCGGCGGCGCACTCACGGCCCATCCGGATGTGCGCAAGGTGTCCTTCACCGGCTCCACCGCAACCGGCAGCAAGGTCATGGCCGGCGCTGCGGGGCTGCTCAAGCGCATTACTCTGGAACTCGGTGGCAACGATGCCGGCATCGTTCTTGATGATGTGGACCCCAAGGAAGTGGCGCCGAAGCTGTTTCAGAGTGCCTTCCAGAACAGTGGCCAGGTTTGCATCGCCATGAAGCGGCTTTACGTTCACGAGTCCATTTACGACGAGATCTGTGATGAACTCACGACAATTGCCAACGACACCATCGTTGGCGATGGTCTGGAGCAGGGGACCAAGCTCGGCCCGCTGCAGAATAAAATGCAGTACGAGCGGGTCAAGGAGCTCATCGAGGACGCTGCCACACATGGTCGTATCGTAGCGGGTGGCGAAGTCCTCGATCAGCCGGGTTACTTCATCCGTCCAACCATCGTTCGGGACATCACGGATGGTACTCGGCTGGTGGACGAAGAGCAGTTCGGCCCGGTGCTGCCGGTGATCAGCTACAGCGATGTCGAGGATGTGGTGAAGCGGGCCAACCACTCGCCCTATGGGCTAGGCGGTTCTGTCTGGGCCAAGGATCTCGACCGGGCCTATGCCCTGGCGGAGAAGATGGATGCAGGCACAGTGTGGATCAATCAGCACGCCGACATGAGCCCCGCCATTCCCTTCGGTGGCGCCAAACAGTCGGGATTGGGCGTGGAGCTCGGTGAGGAAGGCCTGGCCGAGTTCACCCAGCTGAAAATCATCAACATGGCGCGCTGAGCGCTGCGGGACGTCTGTGGGAGCCGGCAGCGCGGTGGATGAATCAGCTACAGCGCCAGACGGCGCTGAGCGCCCGCACTTCGCGCTCCCACGAGGGTGTCCCGACTGTCGACTCTTCTGTTCCATCTTAAGGAAGTGCTAATCCGTTCCTCCGCGACTCTGGCCCTCAGGGCGCGTTCGCAGCAAGGCGCGTTTGCCGGCGTTGCGCCGCTTGTAAAGGCAATCAGCCTTCCCTGCCCGACGCGCCTTGCCACTGCACCGGCAATCACCCGCAGAGCCGTGGAGGAACGGATCAGCACTTCCCTTAATGCTCTATCTTCAACTCCTCGGGCTTCAGGCGCAGGAACTCGGCGCAGAAGCGCAAGGCGGAGTAGGGCCAGAGCGTAAAGTTGTGGTCCTGCTCATCGGTGTACCAGGCGTTGCAGCCGCCGCTGAACACCATCTTCTGCATGTCACGTTGAATCCGGAAGTTGAAGCGCCGGGTCGCCTCGCTCGTAGGCTCCACATGCTGGGCATCACGCGCTGCAAGAAGGCGGAGGCATCGGGTCACGAACCTGGCCTGAGATTCGATCATGATCAATGCAGAGGTGTGCCCGGTGGCGCTGTTGGGGCCGAGAAGCATGAAGAAGTTGGGAAAACCCGGTGCCATCAAGGTCCGGTAGGACTCCACGCGGTGGCGCCATTGATCCTGCAGCCGCATGCCGTCGCGGCCGCGGATGTCCACGTATTCATGGATGTCGAAGGGCTTGAAGCCCGTAGCCTCGATGATGGTGTCGACCTCGTGCAGCACTCCACTGGCGTCGCGAATGCCGGCCGCCTCGATCCGGGTGATCGCATCTGTCACCAGCTGCACATTGGACCGGTTGAAAGTGGCCAGGTAGTCGTCGGAAATGCAGCGACGCTTGCAGCCCGCCGCATAGTCAGGCGTCAGTTTGCGGCGGGTATCCGGATCCCGGACTTCCTGTTTAAGGAAGTCCCTGGCCCGGCGCTCGAGCCGGGCCTGCAGGGCGCTGCCGCGACGCAGCGACAGGGTTCCCAACAGATCCATCAACAGCCATAGCAGCCAGCGATGCAGACGCATCAGAGCCGGAAAGCGGCGATAGCGCGCGCGGCGCTCAGGTGAGATGTCCCTGGCCATCCGGGGGAAGACCCAGGCCGCCGAACGCTGAAACACCGTCACCTGCGCGACGTCCGCTGCGATGCTCGGCAGGACCTGGGCGGCGCTGGCGCCAGTGCCGATGATGGCGACTTTGCATCCTTTGAGGTCGTGTTGATGGTCCCACTCGGCGGTGTGGAAGAGGTGGCCGGCGAAGGACTCGCGGCCCTCGATGGCGGCATGATTGGGCCGGTGCAGGCCACCAAGGCCACTCACCACCATATCCGCACTCAAGCGCCTGCCATCCGCCAGGCTCACCTGCCAATGCGTGCCATCGAACGTGAGGGTCTGTACTTCAGCGTTGAACTGAAGATGAGGCGTCAGGCCGTAGCGTTCCACGCAGCGCTCGCAGTAGGTACGGATTTCTGCGCCGCCGGAGAAGGCATGGCTCCAGTCCGGGTTCAGCTCGAAGGAGAAGGAATAGAGGTGGGATGGCACGTCGCAGGCCACCCCTGGATAGGTATTCTCACGCCAGGTGCCGCCGACGCTGGGGCCTTTCTCGAGGACGATGAAGTCGCCGATGCCCTGCTTGCGCAGTTCGATGGCCATACACAGGCCTGACATGCCGGCTCCGAGCACTGCCACGCGATAATGGGGCTGGTCCATTGCTGTCACCTGAGTGCCTCAAGCGTTGCCTTCACGTCCGGGACACTAGCCTATGCATTCATGAGGGGAAAGCAGAGCGCGCTGCGCGGCCGCTAGAACTGGACTGCAGTCGATACCAGACCTTGGGTGATGCGGCAGCGGCCAGCTGTCTGATATGTTGATTGAGCAATAGCGCGCATCGGTGACCGATCCGGGCTGGGGGGGGTGAGGCAGGCCGCATGGCTGATGTCGAAGGGGAAGTGATTGCCTGCCACGAGTGCGACAGTCTGCATTGGCACACTGACGTTCCGGAGGGTGGGCGGGCGGAATGCCGAAACTGTGGCGCGACGCTCTATCGCGCGATTCCGGACTCCCTGGATCGCAGCCTGGCGCTATTCGCGAGCGCCTTTATACTGCTGGTGATTGCCAACAGTTTTCCATTCCTCGCTCTCGAGTTCGGTGGCCGTGTGGAGTCCAACCGCCTCATCAGTGGTGGCTGGGCGCTCTACCAGATGGGCATGGGTGAGCTCGGACTGCTTGTATTTGCCACCAGCATCCTGTTCCCGCTCTTGACCATAGGCGGCATGCTCTACCTTCTGCTGCCTGCCCGCTTCGGTCATATCGCTCCCGGCATGGGATGGGTCTGGCGAATGGTCAGCGGCCTGATGCCCTGGAGTCTGCTGGGGATCTTCCTGCTTGGCACGATGGTGGCGGTGGTCAAGTTGCAGGACCTGGCCAACGTCATTCCGGGAATCGCTCTGTTTGCCTTTGTTGGCGCCATGTTGGCCTACGCTGGGGGGCGGGCGAACTTCGAGCCGCGCGAACTCTGGAAGGTGTCTCCGATCCGCCAACTCGATCCAGCCGTGGTGAGGTCCGGAAGGGCTGTGCTCGCTTGCCATACCTGTGGTCTCTTGCGCCTGCGTGACGCCGGACTGTCCCATTGCCCACGCTGCGGCAGTGCCTTGCATCACCGCAAGAGCAACAGCATCCAGCGGACCTGGGCGCTGCTGTTAGCGGCGGGGGCTTTGTTCATTCCGGCCAACGTCTACCCCATCATGGAGGTCATCCAGTTCGGGCAGGGAGAGCCTGACACCATTCTCAGCGGCGTCACCAAACTCATCGGCGGCGGCATGTGGGGGCTCGGGTTGCTGGTGTTCTTCGTCAGTATCGTGGTGCCGCTGGCGAAGCTTGTGAGCCTGGCCTGGTTGCTGAAGTCAGTGGAGCGGCGCTGCAATTGGAATCCCAAGGATCGGACGCGACTGTATCGCGTCACGGAAGTGGTAGGGTCCTGGTCCATGGTTGATGTGTTTCTCGTAGGACTACTGACAGGGCTGGTGAGTCTCGATGTGCTCGCAACCATCCGTCCTGGCATCGGTGCCACTTTCTTCGCTGGTGTAGTGATCCTCACCATGTTCGCTGCCATGAGTTTCGATCCGCGTCTGATATGGGATAACTCTGATATGGACGACGAGCCGGAGGCCCAGAGGGCGAGCGGGGGCCAGGCATGAGCGAGCCGAAGATCGGGCGCCCTGAGGTACGCAGCCGTTCGGGCCCTTCGGTGGTGTGGCTCATTCCTGTTCTGACTTTGATGATCGGTGGCTGGCTGATATTCCGTACCCTGGCGGATCAGGGGCCGGTGGTGACCGTCGAGTTCCGCACCGCTGCCGGCATCGAGGCCGGCAGGACCCGAGTGAAATACAAGAGCGTCGATGTCGGTGTTGTGGAGCAGGTGCAGTTTGCCCAGGACTTCAGCAACATCATGGTCCGGGTGCGCTTTGATCCGGGCATGGACAATCTGTTGCGACGCAACACGCGATTCTGGGTCGTCCGACCGCAATTCAGTCTGCGCGGCGCGTCAGGGCTCGAAACCCTGATCTCCGGAGCCTATATTCAGATCGACCCAGGCCCCGGCTCACCCCAGCGGCATTTCGTCGGACTCGAGAATCAGCCGCTGATCACGGCCGATGAGCCGGGCAGGACGGTCACCCTGGTGACCGAAAGCCTGGGGGGTATCGATGCCGGCTCACCGATCTACTATCGGGGCATCCTGGCCGGTGAGGTGCTTGGCCGCGAGCTGGCCAGTGATCGTCGCAGCATCTATGTCGCCGCGTTCATTCGCGACCCCTTCGATCAGTTGTTGCGGGGCAACAGCCGATTCTGGAGCGTCAGCGGCATGGATGTGGGTTTCGGAGCCGATGGCCCGGAGGTCCGTTTGGAATCCCTGCAAGCGCTGATCTTCGGTGGCATCGCCTTCGAAACGCCGCCAGAAGCTGAGCAGGTGACGGCGGATGTCGAGGAACTGCTGTTCACGCTCCATGGAAGCTATCGAGAGATCGAGGAGCGGTCCTACATTCGTAAACTCAACTTCTTACTCTACTTCGATGGTTCCCTGCGCGGCCTGACAGCTGGTGCGCCGGTGGAGTTCCGTGGCATTCGGGTCGGCGCGGTTCGCGATGTGCGGCTCGAACTGGATCCGGAGACGCTGGAATTCAATCTTCCTGTGGTGGTGGAAATCGAACCCGAGCGGATGATGGATGTGAGCCGTGGACCGGCGCCGGAGGCATTACTGGAATCGCTGGTGGAACGTGGGCTGCGGGCGCGCCTGCAGACCGGCAGTCTGCTCACCGGTCAGCTCTTCGTGGAGTTGGATATGTATCCGAATACAGAGCTGCGTTTGCGGGGCGGGGGAGGAATGGACTACCCGGAATTGCCGACGGTCCCGGGCGCCATGGAGACCATTACCGCTTCCATCGAAAAGCTGGTGGGCCAGCTCGATGCAGTGGCCCTCGACGAAATTGCCGCCAACCTGCTGGGCACACTGGAAGGCAGCAACGCGCTACTCAACGCGCCGGCGCTCGAGCGCATGCTGGTCGACGTCGAAGGCTCGGTTCGGGCTCTCCGGGGCATACTGGAGCAGGTCGAAGCGTCTGACATGGAGGCGACGCTGCTAGTGGCTCGTGGCGTCCTGGGAAATCTGGAACGAACGCTGGAGCTGGCTGCTGACGCCCTCGATCCCCAGGCTCCCATGCACTACAACCTGGTGCGGATGTTCTCAGAGCTCGAGGAAACGGCACGCGCCATTCGCGCACTCGTCGAATTCCTGGAGCGAGATCCCCAGGCGGTGATCTTCGGTCGCGGAGGCGATGATTGATGCGCATACTCGTGGCCCTGCTTCTGTTCTCGACGATGGCCGGCTGTGCTGGTGGCTCCTCCATCCGCCACTACCTCATTGATCCTGCTCCAGGGCCCTCGCTGGCCGAGGCCGATGCCCGCGCGCTGGTGGTAGAGATCCTCGACGTCGAGCTGCCGCGTTACCTGGATCGCTACCCCATTGTTCGCCGCGCTGCGGACGGACAGGTACTGCTGGCCAGTAACCACCAGTGGGGTGAAGGTTTGCGCCTCAATCTGCTCAGGACGCTGTCGATCAACCTGTCCGAACAACTCGACAGCGTCGACATCTCCACACCGCGGACCCGTAGCGCTTCCCGCCCGGATTTCCGGGTGCTGGTGGTCATCGAGGCCTTCGAGGCCGATGCCAGTGGCTGGGTGCAGCTCGATGCCCGCTGGCAGCTCATGGCCGGCGCAGATCACCGTACGCTGACGACACGTTTGAGCCGATTGCGTTCCGAGCGACGGGTGGTTGACGGTGACCATTCAGGCCAGGTTTTCGCCATGTCGGAGCTTTACGGACGCTTGAGTGCCGAGATCGCCCGTGAGTTGCTGAGCCAGGATTCGCAGTGGGGTGGCCTATGATAGGGGGCCTGAGACTGTTGCTTCTGGCAACGGCGACCGCGACCGCTGCAGCAACACCGGTTCCCGACGGCCATGGTCATGACGCCTCCTTAGACGAGGCCAGCGGCGCGGAAATCATGCAGGCAGTCCATGAGCGGCATCAGCACCATCCGCATGTCTACGAAGAGCAGGTCATGGTTCTGCAGGATCGGCTGGGGCAGCGGAACACCCGGCGCCTGCGCCGTTTCACCCGGGTCGAGGCTGACGGAACCGTGCGCTTCCTGCTGCTCTTCGATGCCCCCGAGGACCTGAGAGGCGTGGCGCTGCTGGCCATCCGAGAGCCATCGGGAGCGACCCACCAGTCATTCTATCTGCCGGCCCTCGGCCCCGAATTCATCGAAAGCAGCGAGCGGACCAACAGTGACTACCTCCTCGGAAGCGACTTCACGGTGGAAAAGCTCACCGGCGAAGTGCTCGAAGATCACCGCTATCTTCGCCGACGCGATGAGCGCATTGAGGGTGAGCGCTACTTTCGTATCGATGTCTATGCAGCCGCTGCTGACCCTCTGCGGTCGTCGCCCCTGCGGGCGCACTACATCCTCCGGGACAGCCTGTTCATCGCCCGCACGGATCACTACGACGACCTTGGCCGGGTCGCGCGCCGCCAGACCCATCATGACCTGGTGTCTGTAGGCGCTGGCGTCTGGCGTCCCAATCTGCTGCGCATAGACAACCTGCAGGATGGCCATAAGAGCCTGCTTCGGATCGAACGCAGGGTCTTCTCCGCTGACCTGGTTCCTGCTGAGCGTTTCACTGCGCAGTGGATTCTGAGCAACCAGCCGCCCCTGCCGCGGATTCCTTCGACCGTGGAGGAGGACTCGTGATCAGCCGGTTGTTCCTGCTTGGGGTGCGACATCAGGCACCCACGCTGTTTGTGCTGGTGCTGATCACTCTGGTGGCTGCCACTGGGATCTCGCGCTTGCAGGTCGACACCAGTTTCAGCAGTTTGATACCTGCGGACGATCCGGCCAGAGCGGTCTACCAGCGCATTGCCAATGAGTTCGGTTCCGACAACCGCACGCTGATCTATATTCGCGACGATGATTTGTGGACACCGACGAAGCTCGCGAGTCTCGAAACTCTTCAGCGCGGCCTTCGCCAGATACCTCATGTGGATCGTGTGGACGGTCTGTTCAATCTGCGCACCGTCGAAGGTCGGCACGGTCGGGTGGATGCTCAGCTTTTGGTCGACGGGGTTCCGGAAACCGTCGAAAGCGCGCTGGCGGCCAGGGATCGGGCCCTGGCCAATCCGCTGTACCGCGACAACTTCTTTTCCGCTGACGGCCGCGTCACGGCGCTGATCCTCAGCTTGCAGGACATTGAGGAGCAGCCGGACGCGTCGGCTCAGGTGCATGAAGGCATCGAGCACCTGCTTGATCGCCACCGCGATGACTTCGAGCGAGTGTTCCAGGTTGGCCCACCACGTATCAGCGTGGAGCTGACCCGCAGCCTGTTTGCGGACATGTTCCTGCTTGGGCCGCTGGCGGCCCTGGTGCTCATCGGCGCCATTCTGCTGTTCATGCGCAGCCCCATGGCGGCCGTTCTGCCCCTCATCACCTCGTCGTTGGCGGTGATCTGGACGCTGGGCATGCTCGGCTGGACCGGTGTGCCGTTGAATATCTTAAGTGCGATGATCCCGGCATTGATCATCGTCATCGGTTCTACCGAGGATACTCACATCATTGCCGCCTACTTCCGGGGGTTGAAGGAAGGTGGTGAGGACATTCGTCTCGACGCCGTGCGCTACATGGCCCGGCACATGGGCCTGCCGTTGATCCTGACGGTGATGACCACCGCTTTGGGTTTCGCAGCCAACCTGTTCAGCAACATCGCGTTGATCCAGGATTTTGCCATGGCGTCCACCTTCGCCATGCTTGCAAACGGCACCATCACCTTGCTTCTGGTGCCCATGCTGCTGGCGAAGTTCGGGTCGCGCCAGCCGCCGGCAGACTTCGACGAGGCCAGGCGTCCGGGTCTGCCTCAGCATATCGTGCGCCTGTTCCGGGTATCCCAGGACCGCTTCCCGACCAATACCCTGGCGATCACTGGAGCCCTGTGTGCCTTCTTCATCTGGCAGGCCTCGAATCTCTACGTGACCAATGATCCGCTGTCGTATTTTCCCGAAGAGCGGCCCCTGATCCAGGACACACAACGCATTGCCAACGATCTGGCAGGGGTGAAATTCTTCTACATTGCACTGGAAGGACAGCACGATCGCACGTTTCAGGAACCGGCGAACCTGACTCGCCTGGCCAATATCCAGCGCTTTATCGAGCGCCAGGGCGCCTTTGATACCAGCCTATCCATCGCCGATCATCTGGCCTTCGTGCATCGTGAGTTCGGTGGACAGTTCTCTGAGATCGCGTTGCCGGAAACCCGACAGCTTGTGGCCCAGTACCTGCTGTTTTTCCACCGGGGTGATCTCGAACACTATGTCAGCCACGACTATCGCCGGGCCAACATCGTTGTGCGCCACAACATCAACGACTCCCACACCCTGAACGCCTACATCCGGGAACTCGAGGATATTCTGGAGCACATCGCCCAACCGGATCTGCGTGTGGTGATCACCGGCGAGAACCTGCTGGTGAACCGGGCCGCCGAGAGCCTCATGCTGGGCCAGCTGCAGGCGCTCGGTCTGCTGCTGGGGCTGATCTTCCTGGTGATGTCAGCCATGTTCACGTCGTTCAAGGGCGGCGCCATCGCGCTGATTCCCGCGGTGATCCCCATCGCCCTGATGTTCGGCATCATGGGACTTTTTCGCATCCCGCTGAATCCGGGTACCGCCATGGTGGCAGTGATCGCCGTGGGTATCGCCATCGACGGCACCATTCACCTGCTTGCCCGTTACAACGAACTGTGCCGGCGCACCTCCGACTACGTCGGTGCCGTACATCAGGCGGTCGAGGAGGAAGCCACGCCGCTGATCGTTTCGAGCCTGTCCTTGGCGCTTGGGTTCGGGGTTCTGCTGTTCTCTCATTTCACCGTGGTGGCCCAGTTCGGAGCCCTGGCGGCGGCCACCATGCTGTTCTCCATTATCGCCAACCTGCTGATCACACCCATCGTCATGGCGCGGGTTCGGCTGGTGGGCCTCTACCAGATCCTGGCCATCTCGGTGAACAAGGAGGTCCTGCAGACCAGCCCACTGTTTGCCGGCATGACCGAGTATCAGCGTCGCAAGGCGGTCCTGATCTCCGAGACCAACGAGTTCGCCAGCGGTGAGTGCCTGGTGGAGCAGGGCAGTATGGCCCGCAGTATGTTCCTTATTCTGGATGGACATGCCGAGGTGGTGCGCCGGGGTAGAGATGAAGAGACGATCCTGGCCATGCTGGGGCCTGGCGACGTGTTCGGCGAAATAGGCTACATACGGGCCGTTGAGCGGACCGCTGATGTTCGGGCGACCGGTCCCGTGTCAGCCCTGCGTTTCGACTACGAGCGCATGAAGAAGGACCTGAAGTTCTTTCCCAACATCGTTGCCCAGCTGAACTTCAACATCAGCACGATTCTCGGTGAACGCCTCGCCGACATGGTGGGGACTAGTGCGAAGCCGTGACCTCGATGGCCCAGGCAGCGAGTTCACGCAATGCCGTGTCGGCGACTCTCGGCAGCCCCTCGATGGCACCGTTGACATCGGCAGTCACCGGCACTGCAGACGTGAACCTGCGCTGATGAATCCGGTCATCGCCACCCCTTCTTTGCAGCGATGCATGGAGTACGATTGTCGCCTTGGCTTCACTGGCTGACATGAAAACCTGCTCGAAGCTCAGCAGGTCGACTTCGAGGCGCCAGCGTTCCGCTGTGTCTCCATCGGCCATGAGCATCTGCCCGAGCCACACCCCCAACATCTCCGAGGGCGGTGCAATCCAGCTGTGGGCAGAGTAATGATTCACGGCTTCGGCACGCCGGTGCAGCTGCCGGTAGGGAATCTCCGCCCCGGCCAGCCAGCTGGGGGCGCGAACGCCCTGCAGCCTTATGCCTACCAGGTTGGAATCATTCTGAACTGTCTCCGGCAGCGGGCCGAGATCGAATCGACTGGGGGCAGGTTCGGGCTGCGGTAACAAGGTGGTGCAGCCGCCGACAAGCCACAGGGTCAGCAGGATCGTGAATAGCTGCGGAGCGCGTTGGGAGACATGAGCCATGATCGGTCCTTGTCGTTCATTGGGGACGGTACCCGGGCTCGCCAGGACCGGGGGCTGCGCGCTGGGGCCCGTGCAGCAGGCTCTGTGGCTGATCCTGTAGTCTGCGCGCCAGGCGCTGGAGTTCGATGCCGGTCGCGGCCAGCTCATCGAGGGCCCGGGTCAGAGCGGGCGTTACTTCATCTTGCAGGTCGGTGCCGATGCGCTGACCGGTGGCGGTCAGAGCCTGGGCATCACGTGTCAGCGAATCGAACTGCTCCGGCAGGGTTTGCAGTCCTGTCGCCAGAACGCGCAATTCGCCCAGCAGCGACAGGGCTTCATCAGTGAGGATGGGCAGGCCGTCCAGGATGGGATCGAGGCGCTGATCGAAGTCCTTCAGGCGTTCACTGGCAACTTCCACGTTGATCAGGATATTACCGATCCGGTCGAGGTTGTCCGTGCTCGTGAGCTGCTCGAGGTTGGCACCAATTCGCTCGACGCTGCCGAGGATGCCCTCACCGCGATCCGTGAGGCGATCGAGCAATCCTGGGCGCATGGGAATGCGGGCGGGATCCTCTGCGCGGGTCAACAGGCGCTCCGGTTGGTCGCCTTCGTCGTGCAGGGCCAGTTGCGACAGCCCGGTAATGCCCTGCATGCGCAGGGTGGCCCAGGTACCCTGGGAAACGGGCAGGTCAGCGTCCACCTCGATGTCGATGAGAATTTCCCGACTGTCCTCGGGATTGAAGCGGATTTCGGTCACGGTGCCTGCCCGCACGCCACGGTAGGAGACGGCAGAGGATACATTGAGTCCCGCGACCTCCATGGTGCTGACCACCGTGTAGGGGACGCGCTGGGTCTGGCCACCGGACATCCACCACGCTACCAGGGCGACCGTGCTGCCGAGCAGGATGATGAACAAGCCCGTGAGCAGGGCGTAGGTGCGGTTACCCATGGTTTGTGCTTCCGGTATCCAGGACGCGCTCGGCTCGGTGGCCGCGCAGCAGGTCACGCACGAAGGGATGATCGTTGGCGCGCACCTTGTCGAGAGTGCCGTGGGCCACCAGCTCACCATCAGCGAGGACGGCCACGGTATCGCAGAGATCACGCAGGGTGTGGAGGTCGTGCGTAATCATGACCATGCTGAAGCCCAGGTCGCGATGCAAGCTCTGCAGCAGATCGACGAACCGCTCCGATGATACAGGGTCCAGTCCGGAGGTGGGCTCATCAAGGAAGAGCAGTTCCGGCTCCAGGGCCAGCGCCCGGGCCAGCCCCGTGCGCTTGATCATGCCGCCGGAGAGTTCCGATGGCTTGAGCAGCGCATCCTCGGCATCGAGGCCAACAGTCTCGATCTTCATCCATACCAGCTCGCAAATGATCGCTTCCGGCAGTTCGCTGAACTCCCGCAGGGGCAGGGCGATATTGTCGAAGACCGTCAGGTCACTGAACAGGGCGCCCTGCTGGAACAGGACGCCACAGCGGTTGCGAAGGCGCTGCAGTTCGCTGTTGGGGACGCTGTCGATGCGCTCCCCGAAGATTTCCACATGACCTGAAGTGGGGCGCTGCAGACCGAGCATCTCGCGCATGAGTACCGTCTTGCCGCTGCCGGACCCCCCAAGCAGACCCAGTCGCTCGCCGCGATGCAACTCGAGATCGATATTCCGATGGACCACCACGTCGCCGAAGCGCGTGCCAATGCCCTGCATGCTGACCACGACATCTGCGCTCATCAGCTCCAACCCACTCCGCGAAGCAGCACCGAGAACACTGCATCGAGGACGATCACCAGGGTGATGGCTGTGACCACGGAACGGGTGGTTTCGACGGCCAGACTCTGGGTATTGGGCTGCACACGCAGGCCGAAATGGGCCGCCGTGAGACCGATGAGGGTACCAAACACGGCCGCCTTGCCGAGGCCGATCCACAAGTTCACCAAAGGCATGGTGTCAGGCAGCGCGCGGATGAACTGCTGGTAGGGCATCCCCAGCGCCATATTGGCGGCCACCATGCCGCCAAGCATGGCCAGAATGATCGTCCACATGGTCAAGAGCGGGAGGACTATGGTCAGGCCGATGACCTTGGGAAACACCAGCCGCTGGCTCACCGACATGCCGAGGACCGTCATGGCATCGAGTTCCTGGTTGAGGCGCATGACGCCGAGCTGGGCGGTCATGGAAGATCCGGAACGACCGGCCACCAGAATGGCGGCCAGAATGGGGCCGAGCTCACGTGTGATGCTGAAGGAGAGGATGTTGACGATGAAGATCTCGCCGCCGTAAAGCTTCAACTGCATGGCCGACTGGTAGGCCATCACGACGCCGATGAGCACGCCCACCAGAGCCGTGATGCCCAGCGCCTTGGCGCCGGCGTGGAAGATCGTCGCGGAAATTTCCCGCCAGGGAATGTTGCCCGGGCGCCTGGCGAGCATGCCGACGTCCAGCGCGAACTGGCCGATGACGAGCAGATTGCCGTGAAGGTGGTCGAGGCTGGCGCGACTGAAGCGGGCCAGCCAAGCCAGGGTCGCAGTGGCCCAAGACCTTCGCGGGGGGCTGTAGCCCTCTCGCTCGTGGGTCCACTTCTCGAACAAAGGACGATGCTCGTCGCGCATATCCAGACAGGATGGAAAGCGTCGACCCCAGGCCCGCCACAACAGCAAAGCCCCGGCGCTGTCCAGGGCATCCACCGAGCACAGGTCCCAGCGATCCGCTGCTTCGGTGGCATCAGGCCGCGTCGCCAAGGCTTCGAGTTCCTCACCAAGGTCGTCCAGGACTGGATCGATGGCCCTGAGAATCCAGGAACCCTCGATGACGCAGGTACGCCCCTCAGTGGTATTACGGCAGACAATGGCTGGGATGGCTTCTTTCATGGTAAATCAACGCTTCAGCCCGAGAAGATTGCGGGCCACCACCCAGCGGTGTACCTCAGTGGGTCCGTCGTAGATGCGCATGGTCCTGACTTGTGCCGCCATCAGCTGCAGAGGCAGCTCCTTGGTCATGCCCATGGCGCCGAAGGTCTGCATGGCGTGATCGAGGACTTCCCAGGCCATCTCGGTGGCGTAGGCCTTGGCCATGGATACGTCGCTGCGCACGTCCTCACCCTGATCAAGCTTCCATGCCGTCTCGTAGGCCAGCAGACGTGCAGCGCGGATGCGCGTGGCGGCATCGGTCACCCACCATTGAATGGTCTGACGTTCCGAAAGAGGGGCGCCGAAGGTGACGCGGTCTGGAGCGAACTCGCACATCATCTCGAGTGCGCGCTCGGCCATGCCGATGCACCAGGCCACCATCTGAAGGCGCCGGGTGGACAGTCTTACCTGCATTGGCGCAAAGCCCTTGCCCTCGGTCCCAAGCAGGTTGGCATGGGGCACCCGGCAGTCTTCCAGGGCGACTTCGTAGGTGAAACTGCCGCCGATCATGGGAATGCGGCGTAGGACGTTGAAGCCAGGCGTACCCTTGTCGATCAGGAAGGCGGAGATGCCGCCCCGTGCGCCCTTGGCTTTGTCGGTGACCGCCATGAGAATGGTGAAGTCCGCCTCGGCAGCGCGGCTGATCCAGATCTTGCGGCCATTGATGATCCAGTCGTCACCATCCCGGATGGCCCGGGTCGCCATGGCGGCCGGATCGGAGCCGGCGCCGGGCTCGGAGATGCCAATGGCGGAAATCAGGCCGCCCTGGACATAGGGCGCGAGATAGCGCTCCCGCTGATCCGCGTTGGCTGCCACCATGAGCATGCGTAGATTGGGAGAATCCGGGGGCAGGGTGTAGGGGGTGACGGTGCGCCCCATCTGGATGTTGACGCCGATCATCGCCTCGGTGGGCAGATCCATGCCGCCTACCTCCTCGGGGGCATCGAGACCCCAAAGGCCGAGTTCCCTGGCTCGGGCGTCGATGGGGGCCTTTTCGTCGGCGGCGAGGCTTACCCCCTCGCCATTGGCCTCGCGCTCGAGGACCCGAGCCTCCAGCGGCAGCAGCTCGTCTCGGACGAACTTCTGCACCAGTTCTTCGAGCATCCGGTGTTCTTCTGAGAGTCTGAAATCCACGTTGTTTCCTCTGGCGCCCGCCACAGCATCGTGCCGGGTGGCGGGAGGACGGGCAAGCGATCATCCGGCATGCAGCGCTGCCACTGTGTGCGCTTCTGTGGGAGCACCCGTTGGGGTGATCAGCGCTCGCGCTGCACGCTCCTAGCCGGCATATCTCACCGATTCACGGCTGCGGAAACGGATACACCGGCAAATCCTGCCGGTCCGCCGGTGCGGTTGCGCTCCGTCCGGGTGCTGTTGCGCGCCGTCCCTGGCGCGCACCCTCCGGGCGCAATCCGTGCGACCCGATTCGCTCCCGGCGAATCGGTCGACGTACTGTCGATTACGCCTGCGCGCCCGAACTGTCGCACGCCTTATATTTCCCGGCATCTCCGCGCCCTCGCTGTGCGTATCGGTGAGATATGCGGGCTAGTGCACGTCGTCTGCCTCCCGCAAATCCGACGACGGTCGTAG
>SLTB01000340.1 GCA_007130155.1 Pseudomonadales bacterium | reverse complement strand
GCGGAATTGAAGGTCAGCGTCCCGAACTGGAAGTTGTCACTGGCCTGATCACCCAGCGTGATCGATGCCCCGCCGAACGCAGCGTTGCCGATCACATCCAGATCGGCCGCCGCTGCGTTGGTGATGGCACCCGTGGAAGTCAGCGTCAGATTGCCTGCCGTCGACGTCTCGGAGAGCAGCGTTCCATCCGCTTCCGCGATCGACACCGCTCCCGCGGAATTAAAGGTCAGGCTGCCAAAGGCATAGGTGTCCGCCAGTGTGATCGACGTCCCGGACAGCGAGGCATTGCCGGCAACCACGACATTCGCCGTGCCGTCGTTGGTGATCGCCCCGGCGATCGCATTCAGGGTCAAACTGGCCGCTGAAGTCGTACCAGCGAAGTCCACATCTCCGGCATCGGTCGTTAAACTGATGGCGGTTCCCGCGGCGTCGGCGGTGAAGGCTTTGTCTGACCTGCCGGCAAAGGTCACCGACTTGTTCGAGCCACCGGTGTCGTAGTCGACAATCACGTCACCGCCATCGGTGGTCCGAAGGATGAGGACTCCGATGTCCGCGACCTGCGCCAGATGGATGTTCTGCGCAGTGGCGCTGACGCTCGGCGCGTTCGTCGTCACTGCATCGCTGCCGATGTCCCCAATGTCTGTGCCCGCAACCAGCGTCAGCGCAGCCGCACTCATCTCGCCGGTGCTCGCCGTGTCGAGGATAGATCCCGTGATCGCCATAACGTCGGCAGCGTTGGTAACAGCTACCATGCCCGGCACCTCAATGTCGCCGGCAGCCACGACCAGACCCAGGGATCCTGCCACCGAGGCCCCAGCCAGCGTGAGCCCACTCGCCTCCGCGATGTTCACCGCACCGCCTGCATTGAACGTCAGCGTGTCAATGTCGGTCTGCAGGGCGTCCGTTGCACCGATGTCGGTACCGGCAGAGGCTGTAAGCCCTGAAGCGATGACATTGGTGAAGTCTGCCGCGTCACCCTCAATGGCTCCGGCATTGGCAGTGAGGCTGACCTGCTGCACCGCCGCCGCGATTTGGCCTGCCGCACCAAAGCCGATATTGCCACTGGCCGTGGTCGCATCAACGTCAACCGCTGAGGTCAGCGCAGCGTCAAAGGTGATGTTTCCCGAGTCTTGAAGGAGTGAAAGCACGCCGCCCGTAACACCCGCCGGGTCGGCGCTGCCCACAACGGTGATGCCACCCGTACCGATCGCGGACCCAATCACCAGCCCGCCGGTCGCAGTGAAGGAGGCGAGTTCCGTGTAATCGAGGGCGAGCACCGCGCCGTCCACCGCCCCATCACCAAGGTGAATCGCGCGCGCATCGTTGCGCGGCGCAATGGTGATCATGCCTCCGCCAGCATTCAGGTTGAATCCGGAGAAGGTATCCGCGACGACGGTCAAATCGCCACCAGACGTGCTAATTGACCCACCACCGAAGGTGTTGAAGGAATCCACCGTAGCGGAGAACTCGCCGCCACCCGTGACAATGCTCGCCGCGTCGGCGATTCTGAGGCCTTCGCCGCTTGCAATGAAGTCGCCCGCATTGAGCGCAATGTCCGCGTTGAGCGAGATGTCGTTGCCCGCTTGAAGCGTCAGCGAATGGTTCAGCGCACCTGCATCAGCAGAGACGTCGATATCGGCATCCACGTTCTGGGTAATATTGATGTTTGCCTGCAACAGCACATCACCCATACCAAGCTGCTGTTCGACCTTGGCATTGGAAATGGTGAAATCGTCGGTACCGCCGTCGGCGAATAAGATTTCGCCGTCATTGAGCTGGCCATCGTCGTTGCCGGGTTCATCAATGGCATCAACTATGATCGTGATGTTCTCCGGATCGAGCAGCAGCGTCCCACTGCGACCTGCTGGGGCGCGGGTATCCGTGGACCCTCGATAGACCAGATGTTCCTTGCCCGACACCTCCACAAACCCACCGTCACCACCCTCAGGACCACCGCGGGCGCTGATCTCGCCATGGAATCGGGTGGTGTTATCTGCCCAGACGACAACCTCGCCGCCGTCGCCGGATACGGTGGCGTCGGCAGCAATCTGCGCCGCGGGTCCGACATAGGTGTGACTAGCGGTGGGCGTATCGCCCTTACCCTGCAGGGCACCGCCGATCTTGATGTCGCCGCCGCCCGCGGCACCGGAAGCATCGAGGCGGCCGCCCGTTACGGCGACCCGCTCACCAAGCACTTCGATGCTGCCACCCCGGCCACTCTCTGAAGTGGCTTCCATGGTGCCACTGGAGAAGGTATCGCCGGTGATGGCCAGCAGACGAATCTCGCCGCCTACCTCCTCCGCAGCGTTGGCACGCAGAATGCCCTGGTTGTTCACCGCCATGGAGAACAGGTCCCGGGCCGCATCGGCTGATAGCAGGATCTGGCCACCGTTGGCCTGAATATCGCCGAGGTTGGCGACGGCAGACTCGCCACCAGTACCGCCGAGAGCACCTTCGGTGACCCTCACACCGATCAGGCGCTCCGCATCAAAGGTGACAAAGGCCTTGGAGCCGCTGGCCAGATTGACCCGACCCATGTCGGCCACGATCAGGCCCTCGTTGATGACTTCGTCGCCGAGGAGGGTGACGCTGCCGCCGGTGGCGGCGGTCAGGGTGCCGCGGTTGATGATCTTGCCAGCGATATCGGCGCTGAACTCGAGCTCCAGCATGCCGTCCATCACACGGTCGATGTCCACGTTCAGCGTGGAGGCCATGAGGCTGGCCGTGTCCACCCGGGAGCCCTCGCCGAAGACCACGCCCCGTGGATTGAGGAGCATGACCTGGCCGTTGGCGGTCAGGGTGCCGAAGATCTGGGTGGCGGATTCGCCGGTGACGCGCCCGACGAAAAGAGATTCCACGCCGGGCTGGCTGATGTTGACGCCATGGTTATTGGCGATGTCGAAACTTTGGAAGTCCGCCGCCATGCGCTGACTGAATTGGTCGATCTGCATCTGGGTGGCCGAGGGGGTGCTGATGCTGCCCTGACCGTGGGTGATGGTGCCCCCCTGGGGCAGGCCGGAGGCGAAGGCCGGGGTCAGCCAGCAGGCAAGCCAGAGGCCGAGAATGGCCTTGCCGGCACCTGGGGAGCGGCGGGTAAAGAACTCGCGAAGCTCGGCGTTCATCTCTCTTTGCTCCACAGGTTCAGCGACTGTTGCGCGAACGAAACGTGGACAAATCGAAGTCGAAGGTCAGATCCATGTACACCCGGCGCTTGTCGTCGATGAAGGTCGCGAATTGCTCGTCCTGGAAGCGCAGGTTCTCGGGCCAAGCCACGTTCACACTGCCCCGAACCATGAAGTTCCCCCGCGGGTTCTTGAACAGGTTGTACTCCACACCCAGACCGTATCCGCGGAATTCGAACCACAAGTCGTCCTGGGTCGCCAGATTCACGCTCTGAGCATTGGTCACACCGTAGGCATAGTCATAGAAAACATAGGGTCGGAAGAATTCGCTGAAGCGCTGGTTGCCGAAACCCATCTCGAAGTCCAGAACATCAGGAAGCTCCCAGTATAGTTGCAGACTCGCGAACGCACCCTTGTCCACCGACAGATCGTCCGACAGCAGGTTGCGCACCGCTTCCGCACCGCCCAAGGAGAACCGGTTCACCGCCGGCAGGAACTGCTCGCTGTACTGGCTGCTGAAACGAAACAGCAGCGAGTGCCGCGTCTCCCAGCCGGGCGAGAAAGGAATCGGCACCTCGAACAGCTTGTAGAGACGGGCCGTCTGCGTGAACAGGTAGAACTGCTTGTCCTGGCCCGGGAACGTGCCCGTCTCCGGCGGAGGCAGCGTCTGGCCTTCGATCCGGCCCGAGGTGATCGACCCCGCCCGGAAACCGGTGCTGCCGTCGATGATCATCCGCCAGTCCGGTATCAGCATGTCGTAGCGCAGCGTGGTCCCCACCTCTAAGATTTCCTGATCCCGGTCCGCGGCTCCGCCTAGGTCCAGCTTCGAATCCTTATAGGTCACCTGCACCGTCTGGCTCAGGTTCCGCTCCCTGCTCCGCAGCCAGTAGGTCCCGAACTGAAAGTCGTAGTTGCGCGTGTCGCCTTCGATCCGCTGCAGGCCATCGCCAATGGCAAATTCGTTGCGGCTCAACCCCAGTTCCACAAAATTGCGTAGCCCAAGCACCGGGCGCTTGTAGCGGGCATTGTAGAGCGTCACCTCGTTCGGGCCTTCCGAACGCAGGAACTGAAACGCGAACTGGTCCGCCCCACCCGTGGGATCGTAAATGGTCGCGCCGATCAGTCCCCGAGTCCGGCCCGTGACGTCAGCACCGTGGTTGTCCAACCGCGTGAAGGCACTCCAGCGCCGCTCGTTGCTCACGTTCAGCTCGAGCTGGGTCTCACCAGGATCTCGCCCCGGGACGAAAACCCCGCTGATGTCCAGACCGCCAAGGTCGTTTACCAGCCGCAGCCGTTCCTCGACCTCGTCCACCCGCACGGTCTTGCCAGCCACATCCGTGAACGCCTGGGTCAGCCCAGGCGCCTTGTAAATCTGGTTGTTCACCACAGCCACTTGGCCGAGCACCCCGGGGTATACCCGCAGCTCCACCACGCCGCCGCGCACCGTCTGTGGCGGCACCACTACCTGGGCCAGCAGCATGCCGGTGGACCGGATCTTGTCCTGCACGTCCCGCGCCACTAACTCCAGATCGAACACCGAGATGCCGCGGCGCCCGTCGAGCTCATCGATAAGGTCCACCAGTTCGTCGAACAGGGCCACCTTGGTGACTTGGCTCTCGTCGTCACGGCCCCGAACCCTTTCCAGGAAGCGGGCGATCTCGCGCAGTTCCTCGTTGGAAAAACCCTGGTCCGCAATCTCCTGCTCCGCCGCCTGACGAGCGATGCCGCCCATGGCCACTTCCCGCAGAGCGCGCAACTCCAGGCCCCGGGCCGGATCGTCACTGATACCGGTGATGCGAACGTCACTGACGTTGAAGAACGGACCCGCGGTCGGCGTCATGAGCCGAGCAGGAGCTTCCGGAATCTCGATGGGGGCAAGCCGATCCGCGTCCAGATCCGACGCGCGTCCGGTGTCCAGCCGTGGAAAGTCGCCCGCAGTCTGGCCGAAGGTCGAAGAGGTGACTAAAATTAAACCAGAAACTGCGCACCGGACAGACGCCCTTAAATGCGCTGCCGACCATAATTGTATCGACACTTTACTTCACCCCGAACCAGTCAGCCCCGACCTTGGGCCTATCCCGGTGCCGTCTCGGAACGCGTCAAGACCATGGACCTTAGGGGTCAAGACCCCCGGGCTGCAGGCATTTACCAACCTGCTTCTCCGGATCAGTAGGCACGACCCCACCTGCAACACCCCCTAAGACAGAGGAAGAAGACTACTCCAACCCCAAAGCCTAAGGAAGCAACGTGTCAGCCCAACCGGCGGTCGCGTCGCATCACCGATGACAACTCGCTCTTCACAGACTCCCACTGTCCTGCAGGTGTCACATCCTCATCGCCACCAACAGCAACTTGGCATCGAAACCGAACGCCGACTCAGCGGATCTCGCGCAGAACGCGGAATCCGGTGGCCGCATCTCCGATGCCAGAATGACTGATGCGAGCCTCCAGGTTGCAATCGACCAGGGGATCCGAATGCTTGCCGCCGACGACCAAAAGACTGCTGTTGCCCGTGACCCACTCCTGGGCGTTACCAACGTGATTGATCATGCCCCAGGCGTTCGGCGCCCCCTGGGTCACGGCTACCAGACTATCGCCCCGGACCACCCCTCGCACGTTGGAGTAACAGTTACGATTGCTATCCAAAGGTGACCCGTCCGCGTCCGCTGCGTGCAGCCACTCCTGCTTCGTCGGCAACCGATAAATGTAACCGGTCTGGGTGCTGAGCCACTCCATGTAGCGCCTGGCCGCATCCACGGATACGCCCGTCGCGGGCATGCGCGGCCCGCCGGACGCCGGCGTCCCGCAGTTGGTGGCCTCGCAGAAGGCATTGAATTCTCCAACAGACACTTCGTATTTGCCGATACCGTATATCCCCCTATTGTTGCCAGGGACCACGACGACGGCCGGCGCATTGCCGCCGACGGCCAACTCATCCATGCAGAAGCTGGTCCGACCATTACCAATATAGGTCCGGCTCGAGCAGGGATCCGGCGCCTCGACGGCTGCCAGCCTGGCGTGATCAGCCACTGCCAGAATGAGCCCCTGGGACTGCAGAACCTCCACCGGACTGCGCCTGACCCGATTGCTGGCGCAATCGGCTGCGTATTCGAGGGCCTGATGCTGATCGACCGCCTGCAACTGCTTGAAAGAGGCCAGTACGCTCCGAATCTCTTCGGGCTGATGACAGCGCCCAGCGAAAGTCGGGAATATCGTGTCGTCGCGCATAGCCTCATAAGCCCGCCTGCGTTCGAGTTCTGCCTGAGCCCGCTGCTGGGCCAGCAACTCTGCCCGGTCCTCTTCCGCCTGTCGGCTGCTGGCCGTAGCAATGGCTTGGTCGATGTGGTCTTGCCAGCGCGTACGCATAGTCTGCAGGGTGGCGGACAACTCGCTGAGCACTTCCGGCCGTGTGGGATAACGCTGGATGGCGCGGCCCAGCAACTCCTGGGCATCACGGATATTGTTCACCCGATTGCGGGCGGCCTCCAGCTGTGCGGGATCGGCCACGAAACGTTCGCCATCCCGGATCGTCGGTATGCGGGGCAGGTTGTCCTCGGGCGTGAGGCGATGAATCTCCGTCAGGTAGATGCCAAGCGTCTGGTCCCGGGCGCTGGCAATGTCTCGGGCATCGCTCTCCTCAACGGCATCGAGTCCGAAGCCCTGCAAGCGCTGAAGAATGATCGCACGCTCGCGATCCGCGCCTTCGCCACCGACAGGCCCGGCCAGCAGACGGTAGCCGGCACCGCTGCGATCCGGAGGCTGCACCCGCAGGGGAATACCGAGCTGCTCGAAAACCTGCCTGCGCACAAGCTCCGCATTGCCCTCGCTATCATGAGTCGAAGCCACGATCACCGGTGTGGCGGACTCTTCCCAACGACGTATATCGCGCTGCACGAACTCTTCCCACACCGGACTGAAGACCGGCATCGCCAGCTGCTCCTCCACACCGCTGCGGGCATTATCAATGCGGGTATCGAGTTCAACCCACGCCCGGGGAATCTCAATGGCGGCCTCGCCAGGGCCTATAGCGCCGCCGATATAGAGACCGGCAAGCACCGCCGCCATGCCGGCAGCGGTAACCAGCGCATAACGGAGACCCAGACCCAGACCACTGACACCGAAAAACTCCTCCAAGAAAACCTGGGCGTCAGGGGTGCGGTTCTCACGCCGAAAGGCCAGGGTGTGCTTGAGTGCATTCCACTCGCGTCGGGTCAGCCCGTCCGGTCGCTGTGGGACCATGTTCTGGGCTTCAGCTATGGGCGCTTTCTTGCGGTCGAAGGGGTGTCTGCCGGTCAACAGCTGGTAGGCGACGATGCCCAACGCGTAGACGTCGTCCTGGGGAGCTGGGTCCTTGCCCTCGAACATCTCGCGGGCGGCATAGGCCGGCGTCAGGGCACTGAGGGCACCAGCGTCGAAAAGCGTCTTGTCATTACCGTCATACTTGCCCAGGATCGCTGCCGATAAGAGACCCAGCTTGCCTGCTTGCTCCTCTCCCGGGGCCGCCACGGCCCGGGCGATACCGAAGTCGAACACCTTCGAAGCGCCCGATGAAGTCAGGAAGATGTTGCCCGGCTTGAAATCCGAGTGGATTACATTCTGGACGTGGGCATAAGCTAGCGCCGAGGCGATGTCCTTGATGATCCCGAATGCCTGTTCCTTATCGATGCCCTGCTTGTTCTCCTTCAGGAACTTATCGAGGGGCTCCCCCTGCATCAGCTCCATGACCATGTAGGCAGTCTGTCCGTCACGGTCGAAGTCGTAGACAGAGGCAATGCTCGGATGCGACAGACGCTGGGTACGGCTCGACTCCCGCTGCAGGGCTATGAAGGCATCCGGATGTTCGGCGAAGTTCTCGTTGAGAACCTTGACCGCCACATGGGGGTTGCGGTCGCGCGCCTCCTGCTTGACCAGATCGATGGCCTTATAGACCCCGCCCATGCCGCCCTCACCAAGCTTGTCCTCGAGAACGAAGCGGCCCTTGAGAACGGTACCTCTGCCGAGGGTAGCCGTCGTTGGCTTGGCGGCAGTCTTCCTATTCGCCCCGCCATCCGTGTTCTGCAGGGTAGGATCATCGTCACCGACGCCAGCCGCCAAAGTTCCCATTGGCGTTACCGGCGCAGCGCGCAGCGTCGCATCGTCGTCAGCTCCACCGCTGCTTGCCGTCTCTGCGTTGGCGCGCAAGATGGCATCGTCCTCATCGGACGGTGCCTCGCCTCGAACGACGGGCTGCACAGCGGGGTCGTCACGCAACGACAGCGGCCCATCCAGGTACCCTGTCGGGTCGTCATCTAATGGCGGTGTACCACGAGCCAGGGTGCGATCCCCTGCATCGCTGCCATCTTCGCTCCTATCGTCAGCAGCGCCACGGATGTGGGTCAGCTCTAATTCCTCGTCCTTGATAGCAGCGAGAGCGTCCGAGCTGCGAAACAGAGTTTGTTCATCATCGTCGGTGAGGTCCGGATCGCCGAAGGCATTCGCAATCGTCTCAGGGGCGGACGAGCCGGAACGCAGCTGGGTAAGACCGAAGTCTTCACCATCCTGATCGATGTGGACAGCTGAGTCTGTGCGACGCAACTGGGTACACTCATCACTGTCGTCGTCTTTGGGGCGCAATTCGGTGGCGTCACCAGAGTCGGTGCCCCCACCACCACCAGGGCGCAGCTCGGTAAGATCTTCCTCATCAGACACGCCGCTCGCGCGGAACTCGGTCGGCTCTACCGCCTGGTCCGAGTCCTTACGGTCAGAATCCTTCATGCCCACCCTCGAGGAATACCCCCGTACCCAAAGGAGGGCCAACTATGACCAACCCCCATTGGCTTTGGAAGCACAGGGAGAAGATTGTGCTTCCGCGTGACGTCGCGGGCTTAGCAATGCCCGCTTGCACCGGAGCGCGCGCACCGATCCAATGGCCCCTTCACCTGTGAAGGAAGAGGGCAAATGGGAGAGTTAACGTATCCATTCGACGGCTGGCCGCAGCCTGGGGCAACCCATGAGATCGCTCCCGGCGTGCGCTGGCTCCGCATGCCCATGCCGGGCTCGCTGAATCACATCAACCTTTACGCGCTTGAGGATGAAGCCGGCTGGACGCTCGTCGATATGGGGCTCGGAGACGAGCGTACCCAGGATCTGTGGGAGCAGCTCTTCTGCGGTGACCTTGCCGGGCGACCGGTGCAAAGGCTGCTGGCCACTCACATGCACCCGGATCACGTCGGCCAGGCGGGCTACCTGAGCGAGCGCTGGCAGGCGCCCCTGTACATGACCCGAGGTGAGTACTACCAGGCGCGCGCCTTCTCTCACGGAGGCGGCATGGGAAGCATGAACTGGGAAGGCGAGGCCTTTTATCGAGGCGCAGGGCTGACACCAGACGATCTTGCCACCATGCGTAGGAATTCCGGCGGTGGCTATGGCGCGAGCATCACACCACTGCCGCTGGGCCACCACCGGCTGCAGCATGGTGATGTCCTCACCATCGGCGGCCGGGGCTGGCAAGTACTGGTCGGTTCGGGACACTCTCCCGAACACGCCTGCCTCTACTGTCGCCAGCTTGGCATCCTGATCGCCGGCGATCAGGTGCTGCCCGTGATCACCTCCAACGTGAGCGTGCACCCCAACGAACCCATGGCCAATCCCCTCAAGGAATGGCTGGAGTCCCACGATCGTTTCCTGTCCCTGCCGGACGAGACCCTGGTGCTCCCGGCCCACGGCGAGCCTTTCCGAGGACTGCGCAAGCGGCTGCGAGCCCTCATCGCCCATCATGAGGATCGCATGCTGGCTCTGGAGGAGTACTGCACCACGCCGGCCATTGCCCGGGACATGCTGCCGGTGCTGTTCCGGCGCAAGCTCGACTCCCGCCAGATGATCATGGCGCTGGGGGAGTGCATCGCCCATCTGCACCTGCTGATGCATCGTGACCGCATCGAGCGGGTCACGGGCGAGGACGGCATCTGGCGCTTCCGTTCCATCGACCCCGATCTCGCCCGCCGACTGCGCGCCGAGCGGGATACTCCGGACGATGGGCCCATGATGGTGTGAGTGCGAAAGATCTGTCGATCGCGAATCGCGACATACCCTGGTGGGAGCCCGCGGTGGGGGCGATGGCGCGCTCCCACAAAGAGCGCGGCATCAATCCGACCTACACCTCGAAGCGATAGCCCTCACCATCACTGCAGACGCGGCCGGCGGTGGGGGTAGCGAAGTGAGTGCCGATGACCAGGCAATCCTGCGTCGCGAGATCGGCCAGCATGCGCTCCCGGGTGGCCCGGGCCACGGCTGCGTCCACATCGGCACTGCTGCCCCAGTCCGTCCGTGCCATCTGGCAGGGATGATGGACGAAGTCGCCGGTAATCAGCGCCCGCTCGCCACCGTCCGCGATGGCCACGCTGACGTGCCCTGGGGTATGACCCGGGGTGGGCTGAAGCCGGACTTCTGGACAGATCACAGTGTCCATGTCCACCAGATCAGCCAGGCCAGCGTCGATGATGGGCCGCACCGAGTCGCTCATGACCGGCCCCCAGGCCGCCTCGTCTTCATGAACGTCCCAGTGCTCCCACTCGGTGCGGCTGAACAGGTAGCGGGCATTGGGGAAGGTCGGCACCCAGGCCCCATCCACCAGCATGGTGTTCCAGCCCACGTGATCCACATGCAGGTGGGTGCAGAGTACGGTATCGATACTGTCAGGTGGGTAGCCAGCCGCGATGAGTTTGTCGAGGAACGCCGTCTGCATGCCGTTCCAGGCCGGTACGGTGCGCTCTTTGTCGTTACCGATGCAGGTGTCCACCACGATGCGGTGATCGCCCGTGTCGATCACCAGCGCGTGCACGCTCATGATCAGCTCGCCGTCGCCGTTCATGAAGTGAGGCGCCAGCCAGGGGATCTCGCGACAGGCCTCCGGGGTTGCATCGGGCAGAATGAACCTCGATCCACCGGTGGCCTCGACTTCCACCACGCGGGTGATCTTCACCGCGCCGATCTGCCAACTGTGTGCTGCGGTCATGGGTCGCTCTCCAGAACTTGGTCGGAAAAAGCAGGGGGCTTGCTCAACTGGCCGCAGAGGTGACATCGATGAGCCAATCCAGATAGCCACTGCCGACAGCCAGGGCCGGCAGAACGACGATCTGTGGCACCTCATAGGGGTGCTCACGCTCGATCCAGGCTACGGTAGCCTGGGCCAGGGAGCGCCGGGTCTTGATCATCAGCCGGATCTCCGGATCCTCGGCCACCGCATCGTCCCAGACATAAAGGCTGTCCACCTGGGAGAGCTGCACGCAGGCGGCCAGACCGGCTTCAAGCAGGCCTGCAGCCAGCACCCGGGCTTCGTCCTCGGTTGATGTGGTAGTCAACAGGACACACAGATCCGGGGTGCTGCCGTCGTCATCTCCCGTTAGGCTCAAGATCGTCCTCCCCATCCATTGAGGGTTTCATTCATGCAATGCCGAACAGGCTGCGGCGCCTGCTGCATCGCACCTTCCATCCGCGATCCCTTCCCGGGAATGCCGGCGGGCAAACCTGCCGGAGTACGCTGCATCCACCTCACTGAGGACCTGCGCTGCGGACTCTGGGGACACACTGACCGACCTAAGGCCTGCGGCGATTTCCAGGCCGAGCCTGATTTCTGCGGCCACGACCGCCGCAGCGCACTTCGCCTGCTCGAAGTCATCGAAATCGCAACTCTGCCCTAGCCCGCATCTCTCACCGATTCACGGCTGCGTACGCGGATATACCGGCGAATCCTGCCGGTCCGCCTGCGCGCCCGAACTGTCGCGCGCCTTGTCTTTACCGGCATCTCCACGCCCTCGCTTCGCGCATCGGTGAGAGATGCGCGCTAGTGTCCTGTCACCCGGAAACAGAAGCCGCCAGTTCAGCATAGCGATCGAGCAAGGGCACCACCTTATCCGCGCCAGCCGCGGGCAAGCCGAAGACGATGCGCGTAAAGCCCATGTCCAGATAGCGCCGAACGCGATCAGGGTCCGGCCCGGTGCCGAAGAGAGTCAGATCGAGGCTGTCGAAATCGCGCCCGGCTGCGCTCATGGCCGCGCGCAGTTCGGCCATACTGGCAGCCAGGTCGACGCCGCCGCGATCAATAGGCATCCAGCCATCGGCGTACTCGGCAATGCGGGCGAAGGCATACTTCGATGCCGCACCCAGCAGGATCGGCGGGCCACCGGCCTGAGCAGGTTTCGGCCAGGCATGAATGGGATCGAAATTCACGTGCTCGCCGTGGTACTCGGCGGCCTCCTGATGCCATATCTCGCGCATGGCCATGATCCGCTCCCGCAGCACCGCCCACCGCTGCTTGAACGCCACCCCGTGATTGGCCATTTCCTCTGCGTTCCAGCCGGCGCCGACGCCAAGCAGGACCCGTCCACTCGAGAGGTGATCCAGGGTCGCGACCTGTTTAGCCATGAGAATGGGGTCCCTCTCTGTCACCAGCGTGATGCCGGTCGCCAGCCGGATCGTCGTCGTCACGGCAGCCGCGGCTCCCAGCGCCACAAAGGGATCCTGGGTCCGGTAATACCAGCGCGGCAGCTCGTCGCCACCCGGCCAGGGTGACTCGCGCTTGACGGGGATATGGGTGTGCTCAGGCAGAAACAGGGATTCGAAGCCGCGCGCCTCGGCAGCGCTGGCGAGCTGGACCACGCTCATGGCGTCGTCGGTGGCAAACATCGTCACGCCGAAAGCCGGGCGATCAGTACCCATATGTGTCCCCTCTCACCTGAGCCAATCTCGAGATAGGGATCGGCGTTAAAGAAAGGGTGCCACAAGAAGCGGCAGGCAAGTACAGGCAAAGGCGTATTGACAAGCGGCAGGCAGACTCAGAGCAGGGTGTGCTCGTCGAACAACATTCGACTGGATTCGATCCGAGAGACATAGCGCTGACCGGCCAGCTGATAGCGGGCAAGGCGAATGTTGCCGGGGCCAACATTATACAGGCGCAGAGCGCAGTCGAGATCGCCGCACTCCGCCTTGTAAAACGCCAGAACCTGCGCCCCACAGTAGATGTTATGTTCTGGATCGAGGAGGTCGAACCCACCGCAGAAGTCGCGCCAGATCTGGGGCATCACCTGAGCCGGGCCGATAGCACCCGCCCAGGACTGCACCTCCTTGCGAAATGAACTTTCCGTATAGATCAGGCTGGCGATAATTTCGGGCTCTAACTGGTAGCGCCAGCTTGCCTCGAGAATCCAGTCCGAAAAAGTCAGGGCGCGATTGGCTTCGAGACCGAAAATCTGCTCGAGCCGTCGGGCGAACTCCTCGACGTCGTAGGGCGTCACGACAGGTACGGCTTCCTGCGTCGGCAGAGCCAGATCCTTGACCACAGCGGGCAGCGGCTGCGCGATTTGAGCCACAGTGAGGGCCATGAGCGCCACAACGGGGACCGCGAATACGGGAATCAGAGCCAGACGGGCCGCAATCGACAGCCTGGACCACAACCTGCCGGAGAGGCCACGCAGGCCCGACAATAGCGCTTCTATGATCAGGAGCGGTGACGGTGCCAAATACATGCCGCACCTCCAGTCTGGCCGAGATACGGCGATTTTACGCAGCCTCCACCAGAAATCCATTCTTTTTCAATATTTCGGACGAAGAAGTGAGGCCCAAACGTGCAGGGAACAGGTTGATCGGCGGAGCGCGCGGTCGGGCAGCTCATGGGGAGCCACCCCAGCCCCGCGGCGGGGGCTGGGAGGACAGGTTGGAGGCAGAGTGAAGGGCTCAGGCAGCCTGCAGGTCGTCGATGATCCGCTTCTGCTCTTCGGCGGGAATCGTGCCGTAGGCCGCCGAAGTACGATCAATGATGTCGCCGTAGCGCTGCTTCATCTTCGCCGCCACGTCCTTGGGCTCGGCCACCACAGCGAACTTCTCGAGGATGTCATCGGTGATGATCTCCCCCATCTCCTTCCACTTACCTTCCTTGGACATGGTGTTGAGCACCGGCTGCAGTTCACCGGCACCGATCGAATCGAGCACACCTTTGTAGGCCGGCGTCGAGCCGTAAAAGCCGATTTGCCGGGTCACCGTTTCCCTGGCCTGGGCAAAAGTGCGCTCATCGGTACCCGTCACCACGAAGCAGGGATAGGAAATCTGGAAATCGGAGCGCTTGCGTCCGGATGCCGCCAACCCCTTCTCGATATTGGGCAGCGTCACAGTCCGCAGATACTCCTCGGTGGTGAAGGCATGTGCGATCACACCGTCGGCCACCTCACCGGCGACCTGGGTCATGATCGGTCCCACCGCCGCCAAGAACACCTTGGGCGCACCGTGCTCGGTGTTGGTCGGCGTGAAGAACGGCGTCATCAGGGTGTGCTGGTAAAATTCACCGCGGAAGTCCAGTGGAGTGCCGTTATACCAGTTGTCCCAGATCGCGCGCATGGCGAGGATGAATTCACGCATCCGCGGAGCCGGCGACGACCAGGGCATGGAAAACCGTTTGGTGATGTGGGGACGGATCTGGGACCCGAGGCCCATGATGAATCGACCCTTCGAGTAAGCGTTGAGATCATGGCCGATGTTGGCCAGCGTCATCGGCGTGCGCGCAAAGGCCACGGCAATGGAGGTGATCAGCTCGATCCTGCTGCTCTCGCCAGCAGCCAGGAGCAGCGGGAAAAACGGGTCGTGGGAAGTCTCAGCGGTCATCGCACCGCTGTAGCCCATCTCCTCGAGCTGACGAACACTCTGTGGAACCTTGTCGAGCTCCATGGTCAAGCCGCCATCAACGCGCATGTGCTTACCTCCGAAGGGATTGAACCAAACTGATTGAAACGGATTCTAGCCTGCCCGAGGTTGCATCGTACAACGTCTCCGGACGCTCAGTCCGATAACAGCAGGCCGGGGGCGGAGCGCCCGTCCTCCCAGCGCACCACTTCATGAGGGGCCGGATCGAGCCGTACCTGATAGGCCACAGCATTAGGCTGGCGCAGGCGGAGCATGGTTTGCTGCTCGAGACTCAACAGACGCCCAAGCAACGGTCGCACCAGCGTTCCATGAGACACCACGACGATGCGATTCGCCGGACGGGCGATGAGCTCGTCGACCAGGGGGGCCACTCGCTCCACCATGTCATCGTAATTCTCACCGCCCGGTGCACGATAATTCCAGGGATCGGCGTCGCGGCGGTCAGCCTCCTCGGGGGCCACGGCGCTGACTTCCTCCAGCGTCCAGCCCTCGTATTGCCCCATGCAGCGTTCTTCGAGCCGGGGGTCGACTTCCACCCCGAGCTGCAGGGCGTCAGCCAGTATTTTCGCCGTGGCCTGAGTCCGACCCAACGGACTGGCTACGATCAGATCAGGCTTGACTGGCGCCAGCCAGCTGAGATGCGCCTGCACCTGCAGGCGCCCAAGGTCTGTGAGCGGCGAATCGGCCCGCCCTTGCAGGCGACCGCTGGCGTTCCATTCCGTCTGACCATGACGAATAAATATCAACTCCCGGACCACTTCACCCCCACAACTCCGCCTCCATCACCAAACCTCCGAACATTGTCCTGCCCGAGAGGTCTCAGGCTTGCTAATCTTGAAATCAAGGGCTGCGGCCCCAAGCCCTGGCCCGAGTTTACCTATCATCATGGAGATGACCCCACATGCGCATCCTGTTGTTCATCGCGACTAATATCGCGGTGCTCGCGCTTGCCAGCATCACACTCAGCATTCTTGGCGTCGGCACCATGCTCGACGAAAGCGGCACTGGCCTCAACCTGACTTCTCTGCTCATCATGTGCGCAGTCTTCGGTGCCTCCGGATCCATCATCTCACTGTTCATCTCCAAATGGATGGCCAAGCGATCCACGGGCACGCAGGTTATCGAGCAGCCGCGCAACGCCACTGAGCGCTGGCTGCTGGACACAGTGAAGGAACTGTCCGACAAGGCCGGGATTGGCATGCCAGAAGTCGGCATCTTCGACGCTGCGCAGCCCAATGCCTTCGCTACCGGCTGGAACCGCAACAGTTCGCTGGTGGCTGTCAGTACCGGCCTGATGCAGAACATGCGTCCGGAAGAGGTCCGGGCCGTCCTCGCTCACGAGATTGGTCATGTGGCCAATGGCGACATGATCACGCTGGCCCTGGTGCAAGGCGT
>SLTB01000356.1 GCA_007130155.1 Pseudomonadales bacterium | reverse complement strand
GCGGATAAATCCGCTCCCACAGGGGCGCCACGCTGAGTTTTGCGACACCCTCTGAATCCGCTCCCACAGAGCTTCGGCGCTGAGTTTTGCGATAGCCTCTGAAGCCGCACCCACGGAGGAGTCGTCATCATGCAGGTCACCATGCAGGGGCGCACCGCGCTCATCACCGGCGGCAGCCAGGGTCTCGGCTATGCCATGGCGAAACGCTTCCTGGAAAGTGGCGCCCAGGTTGCCATCCTTGCCCGCCGGCAGGATGTGCTCGACGAGGCGCGAACAGAACTCGAAGCCACCACCGGTGGCAGGGTCATGGCCCAGGCCTGTGACGTCAGCGATGCCGCGCAGATCGAGCGCGCTCATGCTGCCGTGGTTGCCGAACTCGGGCCCGTGAACATCCTGGTCAACAATGCCGGAGCAGCCAGCGCTGCAGCCTTCGAAGACGTGACCGACGCCATGTGGCAGGCGGATCTGGACCTGAAGCTGTTTGCCGCCATTCGTCTCTCCCGCCTGGTGCTTCCGGGCATGAAGGAGAGGCGCTTCGGCCGCATCATCAACCTGCTCAACACGGCTGCGAAGGCACCACCGGCGAACTCGGCACCCACATCAGTCAGCCGTGCCGCCGGGCTGGCGCTGACCAAGGTGCTTGCCAACGAAGGGGCACCCCACAACGTACTCGTCAATGCGCTGCTGATCGGCCTGATCAAGTCGGAGCAGGTGAAGCGCTGGTGGCAGGCCAGCGACGGCAATCAGAGCCTCGAGGAACACATGGCGAAGATGGGCCAGCGGCTGCCCATGGGGCGCATGGGCGAAGCCGAGGAATGCGCGAATCTGGCCTGTTTTCTCGCCTCCGAGCAGGGTTCCTACGTCACCGGCTGCGCCATCAACATGGATGGTGGCCTGTCACCGGTGCCATGACACCAGTTCCCCGGCGGGCCGCATCACGGCTTCGAGGTGATGCTGCCTGCGGGCCGCCCGGGCGCCGTCGCCTCGCTCCACCGCGTAGGCCAGATTCAGCAAAGCCACGACGCTGGCGCCGTAGCGAACGCGGTGGCGAAAGCCGGCATCCACGGGGTGTCGGTACCCCGCAATTGCGCGTTCGAGGAATGCTGGCCCGAGCCAAATCGTCGCTTCGATGAAGTCCACGGCAGGATCACCGAATCCCGCATCCGCCCAGTCGATGACCCCCAGCACATGACCGGCGTCATCCATGAAGACGTGATCTTCCGACAGGTCGAAATGCAGCAACACCTTTTCGCCCCGGAAAGCATCCGGTGGCTGCAGGTCTCCCACTAGAAGCGGGGCCACTTCGACCAGGGTCTCCGAACTCAGATGTTCTGTGAGCAGATCGCGCACCCGTGCCAGCTCGGCCGTCCAATCGATGGGGGCATCGTCCTCCGGATAGCTCCCACCAGCCTGCGCCAGCGCCCTCCGTGCCTCAGCAGTGCTGCCATGCAGGCCGTTCAGGAAGGCGATGAAATCGGCCTCGAAAGCAGCCAGCCGTCGGGAAGGGCGTGCAGACCAGTTCCAGGTCCGACCCGGCACCAGCCCATAGCCGGAGAAAGTGAAAGGGAAGTTTTCGCAGGGCCTGCCTGACCATTGGGGTACCGGCAGACGGACGTGGAGGCGCTCCGCCAGGAGCGGCAGCAATAGGGCTTCGCGCACCAGACTGGCCTGGACACCCTCCCGCTTCGGGAAGCGGAAGACCCAGGCTTCGTCGATCAGCCAAGTTTCGCAATCCCAGCCTTCCCCGAGGCGGGTGATGCTTTGGGCCGCGAGCTGCGGAAACTGCGTGGCGAGCAGGGTCTTGACAGCAAGAGCGTCGAGGGCCGCACGCTCCAGCCGCCATGGGATGGCATCCACCTGCGAGTCTCCTTAACCCGCATATCTCACCGACTCACGGCTGCGGACGCGGATCTACCGGATAATCCATCGTTGCGCTCGGCCCGGCTGCTCGACGTACTTTCGAGTACGCCTGCAAGCCCGAACTATCGCGCGCCTTGTCTTTACCGCCATCTCCACGCCCTCGCTTCGCGAATCGGCGAGATATCCGGGTTAGCTTCCCTCACTCCCCGCACGTGGCGTCGGTTCAGACGCCTCGAGTCGGAACCTCGTCAGTCCAGACTTCGAAGTGGGTCAGGGTGTTCTGACCAAAGGTATTGCTCAAGGCCACGTCCGCAGCGTCCCGCCCGCGGGCGATCAGCACACGGCCCATGCGTCGCTGATTATTGCGGGGATCAAAGGTCCACCACTGGCCGCCGAGGTAGGCCTCGAACCAGCCGGCGAAGTCCATGGGTGGAAAGGGCGGCGGCACACCGATGTCGCCAAGGTAACCCGTACAGTAGCGGGCAGGGATATTCAGCGCACGGCAAAACGCGACGGCCAGGTGGGCGTAATCGCGGCAGACCCCGTTGCCTTCATTGAAGGCTTCCGCTGCAGTCTTGGTGGGCCGAGCATGCTCATAGCCGAACTTGATGTGCTGGTGGACGTAATCGCACACGGCCTGAACCCGCTGCCAGCCCAGCGGCGTGGACCCGAAGAGGTCCCATGCCGCCTGGGACAGAACATCAGTCTCGCAATAGCGACTACCCAGCAGGAAGATCAACACCTCTTCCGGAAGCGCCTCCACAGGGTGCTGTATCGCATTGAAATCCACGGGGTCGGTCAGGCCGGCATCGTTCAGCAGAGCATCGGTCGTCAGCCGAATCTCCCCTGGCGGCGCCACCAGACGCGTGCACCAGTTACCGAATCCGTCGCGATAGACGTTCATGGGCACCGACGGACTCGTGATCAGGTGATCCGGGCGGATGATGTCGGAAGCCCGGCTGTAGTGAATCGACAGCGTCAGGATCATGGGCACCGGCTGCGGACAGTGATATCGCAAGTCATAGCCGACCCGAAGTTGCATGTTTACCTCACTGCCGATGGCTGCGGCCGGGAAAACCCCAACCTGGACCATACTTTATCAGGTTGAGGCGGGCCTGCACTGTTCGGTAGGCATCCGCCGAGTTCAGACATCATTCCGACGATAAGCGTCTGCAAAAAAGGCGGTGAGCGACGCAGGATGCCAGCCGGTGGCGACCTGCGAGACGGTCAATCTCCCTGCTGCACCTCCTCCAGAGTCAGGGCAGCGGACGCAGCAGCCAGGCACATCAGCGCAAAGACCCCCAAGAGGAAAGCTTCACCAAGCACCTCGGCCATGATGCCAAAGGCACTTGCGGCCAGCAGCAGGACGCCGATGATGGTGTTGGACAGCGCCGTGTAGGCCGCGCGGGTGTCCTGGTCTGCCATGTCGACCACGTGGGTGGCCCGTCCAAGTCGCACGCCCTGGTGTGCCATGACCACGATGAACAGCAGGCTCGGCAGCAGCATGGGCAAACCAATCAGTCCGGGATTCAGCATCCCGATCACCGCCGCGACCATGAGCGGAGCCGCGCCCAGCAGCCCGGCATAGCACAATACGCGCCGGCTGGAGACATCGGACAATCGCCCCCACATGTAGGTGCTCATGACCGCCGCCAACGAGGCGGCAATCACGAACAGACCGAGTTCACCGAGTTCAGCGCTGCCGGAGCGGCCGCCGAGTGCCAGCAGAAAGGGCGGCGCCAGCGCGGTGCCCATGAGCAGCGCCCGGGTGAGTATGAAGCGGCGCAGCTGTGGATCTGATTGCAGCAGTCCGAACTGCTCAAGGACCACGGTCAAGGCATTGCCTCCGCCCTCTGTAGCACCAGGCTTCTCCGCCAGGGTAAGGAATACTCCAGCCGCCAGCAGCCACAATACGCCAGCGACGAGGAGCACCCCTGCGATTGTGAGCACCCCCACGTTCAGCAACCCTGAGGCCAGCGCCAGCCCAAACAGAAGCACCAGTACGGAGGCGATGGTACTCGCCGTGCCGGTGGCGGTGCCCCGGGTCGACTTCGAGACGGTCTTGCCCAGCACGTCCTTGTGACTCACCGAGCAGACGCTGCGGGCCACCGCCATCAGCGCCAGCAGACCAATCAGGCTCCAGCCGGCCGCCGCCCCCTTAAGGGTGAGCGCCACGACACCCATACCGATCACCGCCAGCCCCTGCACCAGCGAACCGACCGCCCAAGACCACTTGCGCAGCGGCATGGCGCGGATGCCCGCAGCCGTCACCAATTGCGGCAGCAGCGCACCAGACTCCCGCACCGGGACCAGAAGGCCCACCAGATAGGATGGCGCACCGAGGGCGCCCATCAGCCAGGCCAGCACCAGCTTGGCGTCCGCCAGACCATCTCCGGTTTTAGTGGCCGCCAGGGCCACAACGTGCTTCAGGAAGTTCTCCGGCTGGGCGTCACAGGCCTCCTCCGGGATGTCCCGGCAGACCCGCCCTTCGTCGTCGCCCGTCAGCTGGAGATAGACTTTCTCAGCGGTGCTCATGGCGCTTTCTGACTCATCATGACGAGGGCCCGCGTCAAAGGTTGGCGAGGATAAGCGGGCTGACCGGGAAGGGAAAGTTGCACTATCGAAATCGAAGCCTCCAAATCGAAGCCTCCAAATCGAAGCCTC
>SLTB01000101.1 GCA_007130155.1 Pseudomonadales bacterium | reverse complement strand
CATCACGCCGAGCCCAGCGACACGATGCACGGGATGGCGACGCCCGAACAGATGGCCGATCTCGAAGCCGCCGCGGGCCCGGCCTTCGACATGCTGTTCCTGCAACTGATGATCCGTCATCACGAGGGCGCACTGACCATGGTCGATGAACTCGAGGAAAAATCGGGCGCCATTCAGGACCCGGCGCTGTTCGAGTTCACGACTCACATCAAGAATGACCAGAAGGCCGAAATCGAACGCATGATGGCGATGGCCACCGGATTCTCTCCGGATCCCCGGGCTGGCCTGGCCGCAGGCTTCCGGAACGCTGGCGAGGCGCTGCTGAACATGGAACTGCTGGTCGCGCTGGCCAAACCCGACGGTTTCTTCGATCCGGACAACCCTGCCGGCTTGCCCATGAGCCGTCTGCGCGCCATCGCCCGCGGCAAGTCGGCCACCGCGGTGACCGCGAACGAGGAAGAAGACGCCACGGCAACCGGCGACGATGAACAGGAAGATGACGGCGACACAGACCGCCGACCGCTGCTTGACTTCGCCCATACCGACCTCGCCTTTTCAGGCAACCTGCTGGTGGCAGGCAACTATCACGGCTTCAACATCTACGACCTCAGCGATGCCGGCCTTCCCAAACTCGTCAGCTCCGTGGTCTGCCCCGGCGGCCAGGGTGATGTTTCGGTGGTGGACAATCTGCTGATTCTGTCGGTGGAGCAGACCCGCGCCCGACTCGACTGCGGTCTGCTGGGCGTCGCGGGCAAGATCAGCGACGAGCGCTTCCGCGGTCTGCGGATCTTCGACATCAGTGACCCCAGCCAGCCTCAGCAGGTCGCTGCAGTGCAGACCTGCCGCGGCTCCCACACCCACACGATCGTGGCGGGTCCCGGTGAGGACAATAAGCTCATTGTTTACAACTCCGGAACCTCCTCGGTGCGCGACGACGAGGAACTCGCCGGCTGCCTGGACGAATCGCCCTGGCGAGATGAACGAACGGCCCGGTTTCGTATCGATGTCATCGAGATTCCCATCGACCGTCCCCAGGATTCGCGCATCGTCGACAGCCCCGCTGTGTTCGCCGACCCCGACACCGGCATTCTCGCCGGCCTCTGGGAGCGCGGCGATCATGGTCCTCGCACCCAGACCACCAGCGAGACCAATCACTGTCACGACATCACGGTGTTCCCCGCCAAGGGTATCGCTGCAGGGGCGTGTTCGGGCAATGGCATCCTCTTCGACATCAGCGATCCGCTCAATCCCAAGCGCATCCACGAAGTCGTCGATCCCGGCTTCGCCTACTGGCACTCGGCGACATTCAACAACGACGGCACCAAAGTGATCTTCACCGACGAGTGGGGCGGCGGCATCAGACCGCGCTGCCGCGCCTCCGACCCTGCCCACTGGGGCGCCAATGCCGTCTATGACATCGTGGATGGGCGCCTGGTCGCCCGCAGCCACTACAAGCTGGCCGCGCCTCAGACTGAACAGGAGAACTGCGTGGCCCACAACGGGTCCCTGATTCCCGTGCCTGGGCGCGACATCATGGTTCAGGCCTGGTATCAGGGCGGCATTTCCGTGTTCGACTTCACGGACTCGACGAACCCCCACGAGATCGCCTTCTTCGACCGCGGGCCCATCGACGCAGAGGTATTGGTGGAAGGCGGCTACTGGTCCGCCTACTACTATCAGGGCCTGATCTACGGCACCGAGATGGCCCGCGGGCTGGATGTACTTGCCCTGCTCCCCAGCGACTTCCTGAGCGCCCACGAAATCGCTGCTGCGAAGCTTGCCTACACGGGCCAGGACTTCAACCCACAGCAGCAGTTCCAAGTCAGCTGGCCCCACGAGCCGGTCGTGGCTCACGCCTATCACGACCAGCTGCTGCGTGACGGTGGGCTGGCGGCAAGGGAATCCGACCGCCTGACCGCCCTCCTCGAACTCACCGAGCGCGCCCTGCGCAACGGCGAACAGGACACTGCGCTAGGCGCGGAGTTGATGGCCGCGGCAGAAGACATGGCCAGCCGCGGAAGGGAGGTCGACGGGATCACCCGATCGCGGCTGCAGGCCCTGAGTGAAACGCTGCAGGGCATGGCCTTGAAAATGGGTTCCCAGAGTTGATCCTGCGGATGCCACAACTGCGAGGCCCGGCCTGGGACAGCCGGTTCCCATCGGCACGGTCAACCGCTAAGATGCGCAGCATGAAAAGCATCCTGCGCCAGCGATTTATCGTCCCAGCCTCTGTCGTGGAGGCGGCCCCAGGCCGCCTGCAGGATGGTTGGCTGGGCAACGTGCGTACCCGTGGCTACGCATACGTGAGCTAGGCGCCTTCGACTCACGACGGAGGCATCGACGAGACTGCCTCCCGGACGAACCCCGATCAGGCAGTGCGCCGATCGGGGTTTTTTTTGGCCCCCATACGGCATCCGGACCAGCAAAGAGAGAGCGGAGACCGCAGCAATGAGCCCGACCCAACTCGACAACCTCAACGTCATCGCCCAGGAGGTGCTCACCACCCCTGCCCAATTGAAGATGGCCCTGCCCCTGTCCGATGCCGCCGAGGAATCCGTAGCGCGCAATCGCGGCGCGGTAAGAGATATTCTCGATCGTCGTGATTCACGTCTGCTGGTGGTGGTGGGCCCCTGCTCCATCCACGACGTGGCAGCTGCCCGCGACTACGCCAAGCGCCTGCGCGCCCTGGCTGATGAGGTCTCCGACAGCCTGCTGCTGGTGATGCGGGTGTACTTCGAGAAGCCACGCACCACCGTCGGCTGGAAGGGCCTCATCAACGATCCGCACCTCAACGACAGCTTCAAGATCGAGGAAGGTCTGCATCTGGCGCGCAAGCTGGTCATCGATCTCGCCGAAATGGGCCTCGGACTCGCCACTGAGGCCCTAGACCCCATCACGCCTCAGTACCTGCAGGATCTCATCAGCTGGTCGGCCATTGGTGCCCGCACCACGGAATCTCAGACCCATCGGGAAATGGCCAGCGGTCTGTCTTCCGCAGTGGGATTCAAGAACGGTACGGACGGCGGCCTCGACGTGGCCATCAACGCCCTGCAGTCGGTTCTGCGTCCCCATCGTTTCCTGGGCATCAACGGGGCCGGCCAGGTGGCGGTGATTCATACCCGCGGCAACCGCTACGGCCACGTGGTACTCCGGGGCGGCGGCGGCAAGCCCAATCACGATGCCGATAGCGTCGCCCGCTGCGAGGCCGCGCTGATCGCGGCCGGCATCGAGCCGAACATCATGGTCGACTGCTCCCACGCCAACTCGAACAAGGATCCGGCGCGGCAGACCCTGGTGATGGAGGACGTCGTGGCACAGATCCAGGCCGGCAATACAGCGCTGACCGGCGTCATGCTCGAGAGCCATCTGACCTTCGGCAATCAGCCGCTGCCCAAGGACCTGAGTCAGCTGCGCTATGGGGTGTCCATCACCGATGGCTGCATCGACTGGGATACGACGGCGCGTTGCCTGCGCAGTACGGCGGATGCGTTACGCGAGGTGCTGCCCGGGCGATCGGCAGGCCGGACAGCGCTCAAGGCGAGTTGAAAGGGGGATACGGCGCGCCCTGTCGCGGAAGGAACAACCGAAGCACGGAGCAAGCGGTTGCAGGCGAGTCGCATGCGGATCAAGCCTGTACGCGCCGCAAGCTTGCCGACCGTACAAGGTCGCGCCTACCGAACCCGCCTGTAGGCGAGCCGCATGCGGATCACCCGTTTATGCGCCGCAGGCCTGCCGATCGTAAACGATCGGCCTACATGACCTCAGCGCCATCCAGGCGTCGTTCAGGGGTCGTTGCCTGCCTCCATGAGGGCAAAACCACTCAGTAGTAAGCGTTCTCGCGCACGCTGTGGTCGGTATCGTCACGGATGCCCTTGAGGTCTGGCACCTGCTCGAGCAGGGTCTTCTCCACGCCCTGCTTGAGCGTCATGTCCACAGCGGCACAGCCCTGACAGCCACCGCCGAACTTGAGGATGGCTTCACCATCGTTCACCTCCACCAGCGACACCATACCGCCGTGCGAGGCCAAAGACGGGTTGATCTCGTTGTACAGTACGTAGTTGATGCGGTCTTCGATGGAGCTGTCCTCGTCCACTCGAGGCATGCGCGCATTCGGTGCCTTGATGGTGAGCTGACCGCCGAGGCGGTCCTCCGAAAAGTCGACGACGGCATCTTCCAAATAGCGCTCGCTGCGCTTCTCGAACCAGGCCGTGAAGGCATCGTAGGGGACCGGAATATCATCCTCCTGTTCTTCGCCAGGCCTGCAGTAGGCAATGCAGGTTTCGGCCTGGGGCGTACCCGGATTGGCTACGAAGACCCTGATGCCGATACCTTCGACTTCCTGCTTCGCGAGCAACTCGCCGAGGTAGGTCTGGGCGGCGGGCGAAATCTCGATCATGGTAAAACCTCTAGCTGGCTTTGCCGGGAACAATAACCTACGGCAACACTCGGTCATTCTAACCGAGCCTAGCGCTGGCTGCGACCCGTCTGCGCACCCAATCTGATGGATCCACCCATCGTCGAGGTGGCCCATGGGGCCAGAT
>SLTB01000224.1 GCA_007130155.1 Pseudomonadales bacterium | reverse complement strand
GCGCCACCCCCGCCGCCAGGCACCACGCCCGGGCTGCCATCACCACTGGACCCGGTGCGACCATCGCCGCCACTGCCACCGCCCGCAGGCGCCACAGCCCCAGTGGCATCAGTGGCACTCAAACCCGAGGCGGCGATGCCCGCAGATGACCCGCCACCACCCCCAAGGCGGATCCCCGAACTGGTACCGCTGGCTCCATCGCCGCCGCTGAAGCGGATGTCGCCGAAACTCGCAGCACCCGAGCCCCCCGATGCGCCTGCGGTCACATCCCCCACACTGCCGCCGCCCACCGCACGGACCAGATCGTTGGTTCCGCGGCGAACCCAGGAGTTGCCTCCCGCAGCAGTACCCGTTGCACCCGCTCCGACCCGCACGGTGAGCACCTCTCCGGGGATCACCAGCAAGGTGGAGGACACATAGGCGCCGCCGCCACCACCACCACGGCCGGCATTGACCCCGCCCGTGGTCACGCTGCCGCCGCGACCTCCCGCGCCCCAGGACTCGACGGTGATCTGATTGACGTTGTCGGGGACGGTGAAGATGTAATCCCCGCCGGTAACGGCCACCCAGGTTTGCTCCTGTGCGGTGGCTCCCGAAATGCAGCCGGCCAGCAATGCAAGCAGCAGCCAGAAGTGGCGAAACCAGCAGGGCGATGACCTTCGTGACGTGCGCATGCTTCGGGCCTCCCGTTGCTCCACAGGCGGGCACCCCAACCCGCCGGGGCCAACTTCGCTGAAACTCATGGATACGATCACCTCTGGAATCCGATCTGCAAGACGACCACCGTGTTCTCCCGGCCACCGAAGCCCCGGGCTGTAACGCGATAAAAACTCATGGCGTCCGCTGGCACACCGGCTTCGAGACTGCCGCCCGAAGAAAACACCGCAGGATACTGCTCGACGAAATACTCCGGCTGGCGAGCCACGCCAGCGAGTGCCGTCGCCTGATTTCCAGTCCCTGGACGATTGACGGAATAGACGAAAACGCCATTTCCGACCTGGCGGCCATCGCCATGCCAGATCGGCCGATTGGCCGCATTGAGGCGATAACGCCCATTGCCGTTGTTGAAATCCCCCAGGACGGCATTGTTCAGGAAGCGTTCGGCATCGAGCAGTGCGGCTTCAGCCGCCTGAAAGGCCATGTCCCGGTCCCGGGCGTTGGCTGCCATGCGCTCCTCGAGGGTGGTGGTCTGCAGGCCAGAGACGCCGAGGATGGTGATGATTAAAAGCACCACCAGGGCGAGGAACAACGCCACACCGCGCTGCTGCCCAGAGCCAGGCACCGCCCTCGTCCGGACCGGACTCATGTGCGATTCCTCACGGCGATGGTCTTGGTGAAGTCCCGCCTCAGGCGACCATCACCCTGCTCGGTGACGCGATCAACGCTGGAAGCCGTCACCGTCATTCGCAGCGTGACGATGTTGTCAGGATTGGATACGTCATCGATACGTCGATATCGGTTCGGTACACGATTACCCGAAGTGTCCTCGCCGTAGAGGACTTGTATGGTCTCAATGCCTTCCACGAGTTCCACCGGCGCCGCAGGACCTCGCTTGCGCCACAACGCCATGGCCGGCTCGTTGGCGTTATTGGTGCCCGCTCCCGGGGCGACGAAATAGAACTCCACGCTCAAGGTGTAAACGGAAGCATCCTCGCCAAATCCCTCGTCGTCCTGGGCCAGGCGCTGCGTGAAGTTGCCAGGCACCAGGGAACCACCCGGGTTGTGCTGGATCTGGAACCGCCCATCACCACCACCGACGATGCCCGAATTCGTCACCTGAAAGACCGCGCCCTTGGAGCAATCACTGATCATGAGGATGGAGCCGGTGGCAAACAGTGGATCGTTCGGGTTGTCCGGAGCTATCGAAAAGATGACTGACGAGGAATCCGGCATATTGCCAGCCAGCGGCAGGCCGTCACCGTCAACCGCCTTGAGGACCAGCACATCGGAGCCCACCGGAATATCCGTCCAGGGAATGTCGCTCGGAAGCGCACTCGGAGCGCCCTGAGTGGCGCTGGCCTTCCTGAATCCCGAGATCGGCTCGTTCATGTCGAACTCCGGGGGAACACTTCCGCCCACAGTATTCAGGGCATTGAAGATGTTTCCCCTGGATGAACAGCCGGTATAGCCCGCATTGCGAATGGCGCTGGCCAGGAATTCCATGCCGAAGCGGCCGTTCTCCTGCATGCGCGCCTGGCCCATGTTGATCTGGTAGGTGGCACGATTGGCGGTGAACATCTGCACGATACCAACCGTGATGACCGCCCCTAGCAGAAGGGCCACCATGATTTCCACGAGCGAGAGTCCTCGCTGGCGCTGCAATCCCAGTTGGCTTCTGAACGTCAAAAGCATTTCAGACTCCTCAGAAGATTCTCAGCTGTGAGGTGACCGCAACATCGAGTGGCGCCGCGTTGGGGTTGCGGGTGTCCTGCCAACGAACGGTGACGGTCATGGCGCCACCCGTGACGACCACCGACCCGCCCCCCTCCGGCAGGACTGCGGCCAAGGCCTCGCGCCACTCACGCAGGTCATAATTGCGCATCTGCAAAGGCGAACAGTCCTGCGCAGCACAATCGGGACCGCCCCCGGGAGCAGCATCCATGGCCAGACTGTAATCCTGGTCGCTGTTCGCCCGTGCCCTGTCCAGGATGTCGTAGGCACCCTGGATGGCCTGAGTTCGAAACATGGCACTGGTGTTGTTCTGCAGGGACAGCAGTTGCAGCCCCGCGACCCCAAGCACTCCGACCGAAACGATCAACACGGCCACAAGCACCTCGATGAGCGTGAAGCCTGACTGTCTCCCGCCCTGCCGACCACAATGACGCCGCATGATGATCAGCTCCCGCCCGGACAGGCTGCGGCATCCAGCCCGTCAGTGTTCGGCCGGCCAGTGGCCGCCACGTTGATACGCACTCCGGAATCACCAGGAAGGCAGAGAGTGAAGTTTCGAGGACTGCCGTCCTGCAGCAGGCCCTGGTTGTTGAACCTTAGTTCGGTAATGCTGCCGGAAGCCGTCAATGTGAGTGCGTCAGGGATGGGTTCGAAGACCCGGACGACAACTTCACTGCCCGCGACGCCGCAGCTGTTGACCACCTGCCAGCCCTGCCCCCAGGTTCCACGATGCCTGACACAGACGAAACCACCTCCGCGCAGCGCCTCGCTGCGCGCGTAGCTGACAGCGAGCACCATGGCATTGGCCGTAGTGGCCAGGCTATTGCGATCCATGAGTCCACGAAAGCCAGGGAACACGACCCCAACCATGATGCCGATCACCGCCAGGGTCACCAGCAGCTCTACCAGTGTGATGCCTGCTTGCCGCCGCATGAAGACTCCGAACCTATCTTATAGGGCCCGATTCTAGGCGCACTCGCGCCCGGAGAAAGTCGCCACCGATGGGCGGAGTAGAAGGCTGGACCGACGGCGTGAAACCAGAATGGTACTGGGTGGGGTGTCATGGCGTGGGGAGGGGGCAGAACAGGAGCCGCCTCACTCGTCCCAGCCTTCCTGTGGGGCTGTGGTCGCTGCATCGTCGTTGCGGTACCAGAAGCGCTGCCCATTGGCGCGCAGCTCCAGCACACCATTGCCAGCCTGCGCACCGCTGGCAATGGGGATGCCACGGAGTACGAAATCGTTGGCCGTGACGGCGCTTAACACGATGTCGTAGCGCGGATTCTGCTGAGGTGACTGCTGCGGACAGATGGCGTCGTCCGGTGGCGACGGCAGGTTGTCGGCGTCCTCGACGGCACCGAGGTAGGAAAAATTCACCGTGTAGAAGCGCTCCAGGGCCTGGGCGCAGGTCCCGAGATCCGACATGAGCTGGGCCCGGTGAGAGCGAATCGTGTAGTTGTTGTAGAGCGGAAACGCCACCGAGGTGAGAATGGCCACGATGGCCAGGGCGATCAGCAGTTCCGTCAGGGTAAAACCCCTTGCCCGGACCTGTTGCGAGCCGTTCATAAAGCCTTCCCCCCACTCAAGACGCCGCGGCCATTATGACCACCGTGCGCGAGACACCACAACCGCATCCTCGCCGGAGCCCAGGCCCGGTTCCGAGAACGCCATCACGCCACGGGTTCGACCCGGATGATGTTGACGTCGAAGATCAGAGCCCGGCCAGCCAGGGGGTGATTGAAGTCCACCTCCACCCGCTCCCCGTCGATGCCCTTGACCACGCCCGGCAGTTCCGCCCGCGCCGCATCCGCAAACGACACCACCAGGCCCTCCTCAAGGGAAAGATCCGGGGGAAAGGCATCTCGATTCAGGGTCTGGACGTTGTCCGGGTGAGGCATGCCGAAGCCATCCTCAGGCGCGATATCCAGGCGCCGGGTCTCACCGGCGACGAGTCCGAACAGCGCGCGCTCGAATCCCGGAAGAAGGTTGCCGTCTCCCACCTCGAAGGTGGCCGGCCGGCGGTTCCAGGTGGAGTCCACTTCCTCACCGGAGGGCAGCAGGATGCTGAAATGCAGGGTGACGCGGGTGTCCGGGCCAATGGCCAGGGGTAGATCTGAGCGACTCACGCTGCCTCCTCGTGAAGTTGGGTCATGGTCAGGAATCAGCCTGGTCGGAGCGCTGCTGACGCCACTCGATGAACGCCATGAGAATCCAGATGGCCGCACCGACAGTGATGGCAGCATCTGCGACATTGAAGGCCGGGAAGTAGGCGTCACGCCAATGCACCAGAACGAAATCCGTGACGGCACCAGAGCGCAAGCGGTCCACCAGGTTGCCAAGCGCACCGCCGAGGACCAGGCCATGGCCGATGGCCAGCAGGCGCTGCCCCTGCCGCGGCAGTCGCGACAACTCCCAAAGCAGCCAGGCGCTGAAGGCCACCGCAAGGACCACGAAGAACCAGCGTTGCCAGCCACCCGCGTTCGCCAGGAAGGAGAATGCTGCACCCGGGTTTTCCACATGCAGCCAGGACAGTAGCGGCAGCAGCTCGATGCGCTCTCCAAGCATCATGGTGGCACGGACCCAGGCCTTGGTCAGCTGGTCGACAACCAGGACCAGCACACCGATCAGGCTGTAGTGCAACATACCCGGCAACCGCCCCGGCAACCGCATCAGGACGGATACTCGGCGGCGAAAAACTCACGCGAGAGCCCGATGTCGAAATCGATGCGCGCCTTCAGGGCATCAATGGACTCGAACTTCCACTCGTCGCGAATCTTGTGCCGGAAAGTGGTGGTGATCAGACGACCATAGATGTCACCGCTGAAGTCGAACAGATGGACCTCCAGAAGCGGCTCGCGCCCTTCCACAGTGGGGCGTATGCCGATATTGGCCACACCCTGAAGGATCGGCCCCAGGCCTGATACCTCTACCGCGAAGACGCCTTCGAGAGCCGCCCGATAGCGTTTCAGCGGCACGTTTGCGGTGGGAATGCCAAGCTCCCTCCCCAGCTGCCGCCCGTAGACCACGCGTCCCGCGATGAAATAACGGTGTCCGAGCAACTGCTCTGCCCGAAGCAGATCGCCCGCAGAAAGCGCTTCGCGAACGCGGGTGCTCGATACCCGCTCCTCGGCCAGCGCCAGAGTATCGAGCTGATCCACGGCAAAACCGTCCCGAGCTCCCGCAGCCTTCAATAGCGCGAAATCGCCCTCCCGGTTGTGGCCGAAGCGAAAGTCGTCGCCGACCATGAGGTAGCGCACCCCGAGAGCTCCCACCAGCAGGTCGTCGACAATGGCTGCGGCAGACATGGATGCCAGCTTTTCGTTGAATGGCAGGCACAAAACCCGATCGACGCCCACCTGCTCGAGGAGGTGGAGTTTCTCCCGCAGCCGGGTCAACCGCGCCGGCACTTCCCGACCGCGGAAGTACTCCCGAGGCTGTGGCTCGAAGGTGATCAGGGTGGTGGGAACGCCAAGCGCACGCCCCTGGGCCTTGAGCTGCGCAAGCAGGGCCTTGTGGCCACGGTGCACGCCATCGAAATTACCGATGGTAGCGACGCAGCCGCGATGGCGATCGCGCAGATTGTGCATACCGCGAATGATTTCCATGGAGCTTCCTGTCGTGCGAACTGGCGGGGACGCGGAAAGTCACGCGTGGCCCCGTTCTGCTGGCTGGCTGTTGAGACCGCGTTCCCTCCTCCGGTCACGCCAGTAGCCGTCGGCCGCGCAGTATAACCGCAGTGGACCCGCAACAGGCGACGCGACGGCCGGGGCGAGGCCTCGTGGGAGCGCCTATTGGGCGCGATCAGCGCCGGCGGGCGATACCCAACGCCGGAGATCTCACAGATACGTCCGCAGCAGCTGCCTCGGGCCCCAGCCCAGCGCGGCCAGGATACCGAAATAGGCCAGGATCCCCCCCGGCACCAGCAGCGCCATCCAAAAGACGCGCTGCTGCAGGCCCGCTGTCAGCCAGTCCGAAGCCACCGGCGCTCCCCAGAGCAGCAGCACAACCATGACCGCGGTGGCTGCGGCCAGGCGCAAGAGGAATCCCCGCCAACCGGGTTGCGGCCGCCATACACCGCAACGATACAGGCTCCGCAGCAGCAGACCGGCATTGACCAGGGCAGCGGTGGATGTCGCCAGGGCAAGGCCGACGTGGGCCAGAGGCAGAATGAGCGCCAGATTCAGGACCACGTTCACGCCCATGGCCCAGAGCGCGATGCGCACCGGAGTCCGGGTGTCCTGTCGCGCGAAGAAGCCCGGGGCCAGGATCTTCACTCCGGTGAAGCCAATGAGTCCCAGGGAGTAAGCCATCAGTGCGAAGGCCGACTGCTGAACGTCGTTCGCGCCCATGGCGCCGTAGTGAAAGAGCGTCGTGATCAAGGGTTGGGCCAGGACCACCAGCGCTGCGGCAGCAGGTACGGTCACCAGCAGCCCAAGACGCAGCCCCTGATCCAGAGTGGCCGAGAAAGCCTCGGGTTCACCATCAGCATGCTCCCGGGACAGCCTCGGAAGCAGCACCGTGGCCAGGGCAATCGCGAAGATGCCCAGCGGCAATTCCATCAGGCGATCCGCGTAGTACAGCCAGGAGATGGACCCAGCCACCAGCAGAGACGCGAGCATCGTGTCGATGAGCAGGTTGATCTGGCTCACGGAGGCCCCGAACGCCGCCGGGAGCATCAGATTCAGAACCTTTTTGACACCGGGATCCTTAGGCGCCACCCGCGGCAGCACCAGCATGTCTATCCGCGCCAGGGCCGGCAGCTGGAACACAAACTGCAGGAAACCGGCGAACAACACCCCCCAGGCCAGGGCCATGATGGGCTCCTCGAGATGACCCGCCAGCCCCAGGGCCGCAGCAATCAGCGACAGGTTCAGCCACACCGGCGTGATGGCCGGTATCGCAAAGCGTCCGAAGCTGTTGAGAACGCCTGCACACAGGGCTGTCAGCGAGATCAGCAGAAGATAGGGGAAGGTGATGCGCAGCATGGCGCTGGCCAGCTCGAAGCGGCCGTTCTCGCCCTCAAAGCCGCCCCCAAAGCCGCCATCGAAACCCGGCGCGAAGACACCTACCACCAGCGGTGCTGCCAGCATGCCCACCAGCGTCAGCAGCAGCAGGGCGACGCCAAGCGCACCCGCCACCCGCGCGACGAAGAGCCGAACCTCAACATGGCTGCGAGCGGCGCGGAATTCCGCCAGGACCGGAATGAATCCGGCCGAGAACGCACCTTCCGCAAACAGGCGCCGGAAAAGGTTGGGAATGCGGAACGCCACGAAGAAGGCGTCCGCCTCCGGCCGGGCGCCGAACAGGACGGCAATGACCACGTCACGGACAAGACCGAGAATGCGCGAGACGAAGGTCAGCGCCCCGACCAGGGCGCCCGAGCGAAGAAGGCCGCGACCAGGGACCGCAGGCTCACTGGAATCGGACCCGGAATCAGACAACGTGCATGCCTCCTGCCGGCTCGCGAACAGCGGCTGTGCAGCGCCGGTCAAGGCCTTCTCTCGACCCGTGGCACAGACCGGGATTGACAACCCTTAAGGGCGACGGCATATTGTCGCGCCTTTCCAGGCCGGACCCCAATCGGAGAAGTTCGTGGCAAATAGTGCATCTGCGCGCAAGCGCGCCCATCAGGCGGAATCGCGTCGGCAGCAGAACGCCAGCCAGCGCTCGATGGTGCGTACGGTAATCAAGAAGGTCCAGAGTGCCATCGGCACGGGCGACTACGAGGCCGCCACTGGCGCCTATGCAGCTGCCGTTCCGGTCATCGACCGCATGGCCGACAAGGGCATTCTGCACAAGAACAAGGCCGCGCGGCACAAGAGCCGGCTCAACGCCCAGGTTCACGCCCTCAAGGCCTGATATCCTGTCGTCGTCGGCCCTGGCCGGCGACGATCCTGCTGAGTGACCCGCCATCCCGCTCAGACCAGCACCAGATTGTCCCGGTGCATCAACTCCGCTTCGCCTGCATAGCCGAGCAGGGCCATGATTTCTCCGCTGGCCCGGCCGCGGATACGCGCCGTTTCGTCGGCCGCGTAGTTCACCAAGCCTCGCGCCACTTCCAGGCCGGACTCGTCGCGACAGGACACCACCTCGCCGCGCCCGAAATGACCCACCACACCGATCACCCCCACTGCCAGCAGACTGCGACCTTTCTCGCGCAGCGCTGCCACCGCGCCGGCGTCGATGATGATGGCCCCCCGGGTCTGCAGATGCCCTGCTATCCAGCGCTTACGGGCCGCGAGGCGCTCGGTTTCCGGTAACAGGAGCGTACCCTCGTCACTACCAGCGACCAGACGGCCGATGATGCCAGCCTCCTGGCCATTGGCGATCAGCGTACAGGCCCCTGAGCGCGCAGCCAGACGCGCTGCGCGCAACTTCGTGTACATGCCCCCACGACCCAGTGCACCCGCGGCAGCGCCAACACCGGCCATGGCGTCCAGCGCTGGATCACTGGCCAACGCCACGCCGATCCTGGGCGCAGCCGCATCCAGGCGCGGATCACGCTGCCTCAGCCCCGATTGATCTGTCAGCAGAACCAGCACGTCCACTTCGAGCAGGTTAGCCACCAGAGCACCGAGGGTGTCGTTATCCCCGAAACGAATCTCGTCAGTGGCCACCGTATCGTTCTCGTTGATCACTGGGATGACGCCATGATCGAGCAGCGTCCGCAGCGTCGAGCGGGCATTCAGATAGCGACCTCGATCCGACAGATCATCGTGGGTGAGCAGGACCAGGGCAGTGTGCAGGCCATGCCTGGCAAAGGCAGTTTCCCAGGCCTGGATCAGGCCCATCTGCCCCACGGCAGCCGCTGCCTGCAGCTGATGAATGCGCTCTGGACGCTGAGCGAGTCCCAGCCTGAGCACGCCTTCCGCCACGGCGCCGGAACTCACCAGCACCAGATCGTGGCCAAGCCTGCGCAGGGCGACGAGCTCATGCACCCAGCGATCGATGGCGCCGCGATCCAGCCCACGGCCCGAGGAAGTCAGCAGGGAACTGCCGATCTTGACCACCCAGCGGCGCGCATGGGCCAGGCGGGAGCGGCCTTCTGGAACAGGCATAAGGCCAGCAGCGGGCAAGGCCCCGGATACCGCCTCTGATGTTGTGGGGGTCCTGTCAGGAGACAGCTCACGGGACATAGTGAACCTCGGGCCCATGCTCATCGTCGTCAGCATCGTCGTCAGCATCGTCGTCAGCAACAGCATCAGGGCCGTCAGCGCCATCAGCTACCGCTCTCCCGCCAACCCGATGCGCCAGGGCATGGCCAAGCACTTCCTCAGCAATGGCCTCATCGAGCACGCGCTCAGCCTCCGCCGCGCCGCCCCCTTCGGTCCGCGACAAGGCCATGTCTGAAAGCGCCTGGGAGATGGCCTGCATGAGCACCTCGGTGCCCTCGCCCGTTGCAGCAGACACCAGGTGAATCGGCCCCTCGACCCCGCCTGCACGGAAACGCCGCAAGAGTTCAGTACGCGCGGACTCATCGAGCAGGTCGATCTTGTTGAGCACAAGCCAACGCGGCCGCTGGGCCAGGGCAGGACTGTAACGCTCGAGTTCGGCAACGATGGCGGTCATCGCCGCCAGGGGATCGCTGCCATCGATGGGTACCGCATCCACCAGATGAAGTAGCACCCGGGTCCGTGCGAGGTGCTTGAGAAATCGGGTGCCCAAACCGGCGCCCTCTGCCGCGCCTTCGATCAGACCCGGAATGTCCGCCAGGACGAAGCTCGAACCGCTGGCGATGCGCACCACCCCCAGCTGGGGCACCAGAGTGGTGAAGGGATAGTCCGCCACCTTCGGGCGGGCCGCGGACACGGCCCGGATCAGCGTCGACTTGCCGGCATTGGGCATGCCCAGCAGGCCCACATCAGCCAGAAGCCGAAGCTGCAGGCGCAATTTACGCTTCTCACCCGGCTTGCCGGAGGTGGTTTTGCGCGGGGCGCGATTCGTGGATGACTTGAAGCGGGTATTACCCAGGCCACGACGGCCACCCAGTGCAACCCTGAGCTGCTGGCCGTCCTCGGCCAGGTCTCCCAGTGGCTGGCCGTCCTCCTCGTCGATGACCAGGGTGCCAACCGGAACCTTGATGACGGCATCCGCACCCCGACGACCGGTCATGTCACGGCCGGCTCCTGCCTGGCCGGCTTCGGCCTTGTAGCGGGGCTGAAATCGGAAATCCACCAGGGTATTGAGAGCGGACTGGGCCTGAAGGATCACATCGCCGCCGTCGCCACCATCCCCCCCGTCGGGGCCTCCCTTGGCCAGATTGCGCTCACGGCGAAAGGACAGACAGCCATCCCCGCCACGACCGGCTTCGACCCAGATACTGACTTCATCGACGAATTTCATGTGCGTTCCAATTGCGGTTTTCGTGCGGGCATCGCGGGGAAAAAGCAGCGTTCGCGGATGAAGAGGGTGCCGCAGCACTGCTGCAAGTCCGTGGGAGCGGCTTCAGCCGCGAATGCGACACGGGAAATCAACAACTTGTGTGCCATTCGCGGACAAGTCCGCTCCCACGGAGCTTCGGCGCTGACTTTTGCGACAGCCTCTGAATACGCTCCCACAGTGCTGCCCTACTCCCAGCTCGCCAGGTTCGGTCTATTGTTTCAGAATCCAGACATCCATGCCCCAAACGAAAGAGCCCCGCTGCAGCGGGGCTCTTTGGGAAGCGGCTGACGGCCCGAGGGCCCGGATTCAGCTGGCCTCAGCGGGCACCACGCTGACGTAACGACGCTTCTTCGGGCCACGCACCTCAAACTTGACGCTGCCGTCTGAAGTGGCGAACAGAGTGTGGTCGCGACCGAGACCGACATTGTCGCCCGGATGGAACTGCGTTCCACGCTGACGGACGAGGATGTTGCCCGACACCACGGCCTGACCGCCATAAAGCTTCACGCCGAGCCGTTTGGACTCAGAATCGCGACCGTTGCGTGTACTGCCGCCTGCTTTCTTGTGCGCCATCTTACTTCTCCCGTCGCGGAACGATCAGCGGCTGATGCCGGTGACTCGAACCTCGGTGTAATGCTGACGATGCCCCTGCTTGCGGTGATAGTTCTTACGCCGCCGGAACTTGATGATGGTGATCTTGTCGTGTCGACCTTGACCCACCACCTCTGCAGTGACCTTGCCGCCCTCGACGTACGGAGCGCCTATGGCCACATCATCACCTTCACCAATCATCATCACCTGCTCGAAGGCCACGGTCTCGCCATCAGCGAGATCGAGCTTCTCGAGCTTGACGAGATCTCCTTCATGAACGCGGTGTTGCTTGCCACCGCTCTCGAATACCGCGAACATATCAACTCCGGAATGCGCTGCATCCATGGAAACGGCCCGCCGCCATGGCGCGCCGCTCGTGCGTCAGGTTGTGCCTCGACGCGAGGCGCGCAACTATACGTAAACCCCTCCAGCACGGCAAGATACCTTTGTCGCGGATGGCGTCAGGTTAGCAAACCGACCGACAGCCCTCGCTGTTCGGAGCCTTGAATGATTGGAACGGAATGACTGTTACGCCCGCCCAGAGTGCCTCGCCAAGGCCGGTTCCCGACCTGCCGTTCTACGACGCCGTGCTCGATGACTTCAGTGCCGTGAACGCGCTGATTCCGCGCCAGCTCACCTCTGACGTGGCGCTGGTAGAGGAAATCGGCCGCTACATCATCGAGTCGGGCGGCAAGCGCCTGCGCCCGCTCCTGGTGCTGCTGACCGCCCGCGCCTGCGGCGTTGACGACGAGCGTCCCGTGACGTTGGCGGCGATCATCGAATTCCTGCACACCGCCACGCTGCTGCACGACGACGTAGTGGACCGCTCCGATCTGCGCCGGGGCCGGGCGACGGCCAACAGGCTCTGGGGCAATGCGCCCAGCGTCCTGGTAGGCGACTTCCTTTACTCCCGCGCCTTCCAGATGATGGTGGATCTGGGCGACATGGAGATCATGGCCATCCTGTCCCATGCCACCAATGTGATTGCCGAAGGCGAGGTCATGCAGCTTGCAGGCATCGGCGAGGTGGGCATGAGCGAGAGCCGCTACATGGAGGTGATCCGCTGCAAGACCGCCATGCTGTTCCAGGCCGCGGCCCACACCGCGGCCATCATGGCCAGGACCACGCCGACGCAAGTGTCCGCCATGCGCGACTTCGGACTGCACTTGGGCCTGGCCTTCCAGCTCGTCGACGATGCCCTCGACTACTCTGGAGACACCGTGACCCTCGGCAAGAACATTGGCGACGACCTTGCCGAAGGCAAAATCACCCTGCCGCTGATCCGCACCATTCACGCCGGTTCCCGTGCCGATGCCGACGAAGTACGCAAGGCCATCCTCGCCCGCTCCCCGGATCGTTTCGAGGCTGTCTACAGGGCAGTGAAAACAGCAGGAGCCATCGATTACACGCTGATGCGAGCCCGGGAAGCCTCCACGCGCGCCCTCGACTGCCTCGATCTTCTGCCCCGCAACAGCCACCGCCAATGCCTGGAAGAGCTCGCACTGTTCGCTTGCGCACGCAGCTACTGATGCCCCGCAGCCCATCCTGCAGGCCCGTCGACCTGCCGCGCTTGTGGCAGGGCACAATCAGCCGCTCGAAAGGCCATTTCCGTATGGCTATTTCACTGACGCGTCTCTAGAATACGCGCCCTTCGGAGTGTAGCTCAGTCTGGTAGAGCACCGTCTTCGGGAGGCGGGGGTCGCTGGTTCGAGTCCAGTCACTCCGACCACTTCGACTGTTGTCGTCAGAGTCATGTTATAAAGTCACGCATGAGCTCCGACAGTCCACAGTCCATCATTGCCCTTGCGGGCATCCGCTACCGGTGGCGCCCGAACGCCCCCGTCGTTCTCGATGTCGAGCAGCTAGACATCGCCCCTGGCGAGCGACTGTTCATTCGCGGACCGAGCGGCAGCGGCAAGACCACCCTGCTCGGAATCATGGGCGGCGTGCTGACGCCGGGCAGCGGCCATGTGCATCTTGCGGGCTCTGATCTGGCGACCCTGTCCGCGGCGGCGCGTGACCGTCTGCGCGCCAACGAGATCGGCTTCGTCTTTCAGATGTTCAACCTGATCCCCTACCTGTCGGTACTCGACAACGTCCTGTTGCCCTGCCGTTTCTCCCGCAAGCGGTCTGAGCGCGCCGCGGCAGACCGCGAGCCGGCAGCCGAAGCACGGCGTCTGCTAGCACGGCTCGGGCTCAGCGAGGCAGCCCTGCTCACCCGCGACGTTGCGGAGCTTTCCATGGGCCAGCAGCAACGGGTAGCCGTAGCGCGCGCCCTCATCGGCCGCCCCGGCATCGTCATCGCCGACGAACCCACCTCGGCCCTCGATGTGGACAGTCGCGACGAGTTCCTCGAGCTCCTGCAGGAGGAGTGCACAGCTAGCGGCGCCGCCCTGCTGTTCGTGAGCCATGATGTGTCACTGGCCCATCACTTCGATCGCACCCTCGATATGCGGATGCTGAACCGGGCTTTGGATGGGGAGGCCGACAGCTCGTGACAGCGCTCATGCATCTGGCCGCAAGGAGCCTCTGGAACCGTCGTTTCACAGCAGGTCTGGCACTATTGTCCATCACCATTTCAGTCGCACTGCTGATTGGAGTGGAAAAAGTCCGCACCGAAGCCCGCAGCAGCTTCACGCAGACCGTCGCCGGCACCGATCTCATCGTCGGCGCCCGCTCCGGATCCATCCAGCTCCTGCTCTACAGCGTCTTTCGAATCGGCGATGCCACCGCCAACGTATCCTGGGAGAGCTACCAGCGCATCACCAGCCATCCCATGGTGGCCTGGGCGATTCCGCTTTCCCTGGGTGACTCACATCGCGGCTACCGGGTCGTGGGCACGACGAACAGTTACTTCGAGCGGCTGCGCTATGGCGGCAATCGATCCCTGGAACTGGCCGCAGGAACCTGGTTCGAGGATCTCTTCGAAGCCACCCTGGGTGCCGAAGTGGCGCGCAGCCTCGGCTACGACATTGGTGATGAAATCACCTTGGCTCATGGGACAGGCAGCCACAGCTTCGTCGACCACGACGACATGCCTTTCACCATCAGCGGCATCCTGGCCCCCACCGGCACACCCGTGGACCAAAGCATTCATGTCAGTTTAGAGGCCATCGAGGCCATCCACCTCGGCTGGCAAAGTGGCATTCCGATTCCGGGCCAGGAAGTCAGTCCGGAAGATGCCCGGAGCCAGGAGCTCACACCGCGGTCGATCACCGCCTTCCTGCTGGGTCTCGAGTCACGGGCCGCGGTGTTCCAGATCCAGCGAGCGATCAACGCCTACCCGGACGAGGCCCTGTCGGCCATTCTACCGGGGGTCGCCTTGCAGCAACTCTGGAATCTGGTGGGCATCGCCGAGAACGCTCTGCTGGTGGTTGCGGCCTTCGTAGTCCTGGCCGGGCTCGCCGGTATGGTGACCATGCTGCTCGCATCCCTTTCCGAGCGCCGCCGGGAAATGGCCATCCTGCGCTCGGTTGGTGCGCGGCCCGTACATGTATTCGGTCTGCTGACTGCGGAAAGCACCCTGCTGGGCATCACCGGAGCCGTCGCCGGCTTCGCTCTGGTCTACGGCGCCATGGCGCTGGGCGCACCCCTCGCCCAGGCCAGCTTCGGCATACACCTGACGCCTTCGGCACCCAGCGTGCGTGAACTGACCCTGCTCGGCATGGTCATAGCAGGAGCGGCCCTCGCCGGGGCCGTACCTGCGTGGCGCGCCTATCGGTTATCTTTGGCAGACGGCTTGTCCATCCGCACATAGGAGATTCTAGGACGTGAACTTACGCCACGCTGTAAGCCTGATGGCCACGACCCTGCTCGTCCTCCTTTCACCGCTCCTCGCGGCCGAAGAGCCGCGCGAGCTGGAGTGGCAGGAGCTCATGCCGCTGGGCTGGAAACCCAAGATGCCTGACTTCAGCAGCTTCTTCCACGACCCCACCACACCCGCCGCAGTGCAGGATGAAGACGCCCCTGTAGTGGACGCCTTGGACGACAAGCTCGTCAGCATCAAGGGTTGGCTGGTGCCGTTGGAGTGGGGGATGGATGCGCTCAAGGAATTCCTGTTCGTACCCTGGTTCGGGGCCTGCCTGCACGTCCCGCCGCCACCGCCGAATCAGATCATCCGCGTGACGCTGGAGAAGGGAGTGCCCGAGCGCGAGATGTTCGAAGCCCAGCAAATCACCGGACGGCTGCGCACAGAACGCAGCGAATCGGAACTCGCGATCGCCGCCTATCGGATGGAGGGAGCCCTGACCAGGCGGCTAGACTGACGACTGCTGCTCAGGGCAGATTCAACCTCCGCACTCGAGGCGTAAGGGTGCGCGCACCCTGACCACGCTCTGAAATCGCCTGGGCCCGAATGCGTTGCAGCGGGAGCAGGTCGAAGAGCTGCACTTCCACGTGGCGCAGACGGGCGCCATCATCACAGCGGTACTGCCAATTCACCACGCCGTCCAGGTGCTCGTGATCGTCGGAGTCGCTGTGGCCATGATCATCGTGGTTATGATGGTTGTGATCATGATCATGGTGGCGCCCGTGGTCGTGATCGTGATGACCCCCATCAGCAGCGCCGGTTGTGTGGTGTGCAGCGGGCGCCAACGTCGTCAGCAAGGCAGGCAGCGTCACCTCCACCGATACCTGCTGGCACCGCCCTCCACTCCAGATGAACCAGTTACCTGACTCCAGGGCGGCCACGCGCTCCTGCACGGACGCTCGCTCCTTCTCGCTGGCAGGCGCGCGCTCCAGACCCACTAGATCACCACTCGGAACCGTCAACATCAGATCCACCCTCGGCCCTTCAATGGCCACCGAGAGGTCAGCCACGCCATGCTCATGGGCGCCCAAGGCGCCCATGGCCGTTGTGCTCAACATAGAAATCGACATCGCCATCGACGCCATGCACAACACACCCTGAACCTTCATCGCATCCGTCTCCGCTGCCAGTTG